>CAYWNK010000536.1:0-1507 GCA_964459495.1 uncultured Planctomycetaceae bacterium | reverse complement strand
CTCAACAACCACGCCCGCTACCCCACCTTGCCCGTGGGGCTGATGACCGCGATCTTGCGTGGGGCGGGCCACCGGGTCGAGCTGCTCTCGCCCCTGGCCGTGGGCGTCTCGGGCAGGGTTCGCGACCAGCGTGCGCCGTACTGGGGGTACTGGGACGAGCGACTGCGCTGGTGGTCGGCGCGCACGACGACCCCGGGCGTGCGCTGGCTGCGGGACTGGTTCGATCGGGTCACGAGCCCCTCCAGCGGGGCGAGCACCGAGCGCATTCTCAGCGAGTTCGAGGGCGGGCTCGCCCGCGAGCCTGGGGTCGTGCTCGTGTCCGCCTATTCGATGTATGAGGAGGCGGTGCGGGGGATCGCCGCGCGCTGCTCGAAGGCGGAGGTGCCCCTTGTGATCGGCGGCCCTGGCTTCACCAACCCTGCGGGCAGGGACGCCTGGCTCCAGATCCCAGGGGTGAGCGCGCTGGTAGCCGGCGAGTGCGAGCACTTCCTCGCGGAGCTCGTGGGGGTTGCCGCGGCGGGCGGCGACCTCAGCCGCTTTCCCGGCTGCTCGGTTCCAGGCCGGCCGGCCCTGCCCGCGCCGCCGCTGGTGGACCTCGACTCACTCCCATTCCCCGACTACGACGACTTTCCGTGGGAGCGCTACCCCAGCCGAGTGATCACCATGCTGGCCGGCCGCGGCTGCGGCTGGGGCGTGTGCACGTTCTGCTCGGACGTGTTCACGGCCAACGGCCGCAGCTTTCGCACGCGCAGCGCAGGCAATGTGCTCGCCGAGCTGGCCCATCATCACCGGCGCCACGGCGTGAATCTCTTCCACTTCTCCGACCTGAAGCTCAACTCCGACCTGGAGCTTTGGCGCGGGCTCTGCGCCGGTTTCCGTGACGCGGTGCCCGGGGGGCTCTGGACCTGCTCGGTCCACCTGGGCGGCAAGGGCGATCAGGGTCTTGGGCTGGAAGACCTCAAGCGGGCGCGTGCAGCCGGACTGGTGCGCATCACGACGGGCCTGGAGACCGGCAGCCAGCGCCTGCTGGACGCGATGGCCAAGGGCGTGCGGGTCGAGGCCCTGGCCGAGTTCCTGCGCGATAGCCACGCGGCCGGGATCTCGGTTCGCACGTCCATGTTCACGGGGTACCCGGGGGAGGGGCCCGAGGACCTGGACGCCAGCGCACAGCTGCTCGAGGAACACGTGACCCGGGTGGACCGCGTGCACCTTTCGCGCTTCCTGATCCTCCCGGGGACTCCGATCGCAGCCGAGATCGAGGCTCGCCCAGAGGCCTTCCCCGAGCTGCGCGCGTCCTTTGGCGAGGCGCGCGTCAGCGCCCTGGATCACCTCGACTCGCGCATCGACCAGAAGGCCTACCGCCGCTCGCTCCACCGGCTGCTGCGCGTCGTGCAGCGCATCAACCGGCGGCCGCTGCCGGCCTTCGCCCAGCCCCTAGAAGGGGCGATGTAGCGGGCTAGAGGCCCGGCCGAAAACCCCGCGCAGGCGAGGCACGGCTGATTCGACC
>CAYWNK010000535.1:0-1552 GCA_964459495.1 uncultured Planctomycetaceae bacterium | reverse complement strand
GATCCCTAATGACCTGTTCCGACGCCCTGGTGCGAATCCTCATGAATAACCCGGGCTATGGGTCCGAGCTACCCGCGCAGGCTTCCACTCGCAACGACCCGGTGGTTGCGCCGCAGCTCGCCGGGGAATCTGCGAGTGCGGGTCTTCGCCGCGCCCTGCCCACGACTCCCTGCGACCCGCATGGTGCCTAGCGGTTTCTGATCCATGACACTGGCCCGAAGCACCCATGGGGGCTAGCCCGACGGACCCTGTCGCGGCGCTTGCTTCCGACGTTTCTTACGCGCGCATTCTGGTGCGCCTGCCAACCTGGGTAGGCGACGTCGTCATGGCGACCCCGGCCCTACGCGCGCTAGCACGGCGCTGGCCGGAGGCCGCAATCGTCTGCGAGGGGCGCCCCCATCTCGAAGAGCTGGTGCTCGGCCTTCCCGGCGTTCGCGAATTCCTCCCCGATCCCGGCCGCCGGGCGCGGGACTTGCCTCGACGCGTGCGGGGGCTCCGCTCTGGCCAGTTCGAGCTTGCGGTCATCCTGCCCGACTCCCATCGCTCCGCCCTCGGCCCATGGCTGGCACGCATCCCCCAGCGGGTCGGCTACGCGCGCGACCTGGGCCGCCGCCTGATGCTGAGCCAGTGGTTGCCGATCCCACTGGAGAACGGCCGTCGCCAGCCGGCGAGTATGATCCAGCAGTTCCTCGGGCTCTCCCGCGCGCTGGGCTGTCCGGACGACGGCGAGACGATGCAGGTCCCGATCGGCCCCGAGACACGGAGCTCCGTTCAGGCCCGGCTCGCCGCGGTCGGAATCGAAGCGGGCCAGCCCTATCTGGTAGCCGTTCCCGGCGCGAGCTACGGATCCAGCAAGCGCTGGCCCGCGGCTTCGTTTGCCGCGGCAGCCGAGGGACTGCACGCCCAGCGCGGCTGGCCGCTGGTGATGGCGCCGGGTCCGGGGGAGGAAGCCATCGCGCACGAGGTGGCCGGCGCCATGGGAACGCCGGTGCACGTCTTCGCGGAGCCCGTTCTGGGCCTGCTGCAGCTCGCCGCTCTAATCGAAGGAGCTGCACTGTGCTTGTCCAATGACACCGGACCCCGGCACTTTGCCGTCGCCTTGGGCGTCCCGGTGGTCGTGCCGGTGGGACCGATGGACCTGCGCTACACGGCCCATCAGCTCGATCGCCAGCGTCTGGTTTCCGCTGGTGCGAGCTGCTCCCCCTGCGGTCTGCCGACCTGCCCCATCGACCACCACTGCATGCGGGACCTCACTCCTCGGCGCATCCTGGACGCGGCCACCGAGCTCTTGGCCCCACCCGGTGAATCGCCCTAAAGCCCCCTGCAAATATAGGGCTTACCCTAATTCCGTCCCGATTGGAGGCAGACCGTAGCCCTCGTCTGGGTTTACAGACTGTTCGATCCTAAACTTTCCCGCACGCCCGCACTGCCCAAGGAGCTCTTCCTTTGCGGGTGCACCATGCTCCAAGACCTGTTTCGGCCTCGGCTGTTCGGGTTGCTCGTCGGGCTCGGCCTTCTTCTCGGCCCTGCCTCGGCTGCGACTCTCCGCAAC
>CAYWNK010000534.1:0-1555 GCA_964459495.1 uncultured Planctomycetaceae bacterium | reverse complement strand
GATACGGGGGGGCGGGTGGTGGGGACTTCGACGATCGACGCAGGCGGTGAGCCACTGGCCCCGGGGGTGCTGAATGCGATGCGTAGCTTGTCCTTCGGAGGCGAGCCGTGGTTCGAGCGCTGCATGCAGACGGGCGCGACCCTGGTCGATGTTCCCGAGGCGCCTGAGCTGGAGTGGACGCACCGTGGGCGCAGGCACTGGTTCCTCGGTTTCGCCGCCCGGATCGAACCGAACGTGCTAGCGGATGAATCCCCGGGCGCCGTGTTGATCCTGATCGACATGTCATACGTCCAGCGGATCATCGCGAGGTTCGGCGTGCGCCAGCTGGGCCGCGGCGGGGAGCAGAACGGCATGGGGGGGGTGGGCGAGGACATCTTCGCCTCTTCCTACGCCTGGGTTTGGTCGCGCGATGCCAGCACGATCCTTGCGCACCTGCGCCCCGAACTCGTGGGCTCCAAGCTCGCCGACCTCGAGAACGGCAAGCTGCAGCCGCTCATCGAGGAGGCGCAAAAACGCGACTGGGGCCTCTATCCCGACTACGTGTTCCGCAAGACCACGAAGAAGGCGGCGTTCAAGCACCTCGTCTCCGTCGACAAAGGGGGGCTTGGCTGGGTGGTCGGTGTGGGAGCGGACTATCCCGACATCTACGCACCCGTGGCGGATTTGCAGGATCTCCTGCTGACCTCGACCCTCGTGGCGCTGCTGGTGGCGACGCTGCTCACATCGTACTTTGCGCGCCGGTTCACGCGCCCGATCCTCGATCTGCGCCGGACGACCGAGCTGGTGGCGACGGGGGACTTGGGCGCGCGCGTCGAGGTCACAAGTCGCGACGAGGTGGGCGAGCTCGGGCGCGCGTTCAACATGATGACCGCGGAATTGCAGGAGGGCCGAGACCGGATCGTGCAGGCGGAGAAGGAAGCGGCCTGGCGCGAGATGGCGCGGCAGGTGGCCCACGAGGTCAAAAACCCGCTCACGCCGATCACCCTTTCGGTGGATCTACTGCGCAGGGCGCATGCAGAGGGCCGCGGCGACTTCGATGCAGTGCTGGGCCGCACCCTCGACATGATTCAGCGCCAGGTCGAGACCATGCGCGATGTCACCCGGGATTTTGCGGCGTTCGCTGGCGAGCATCGAGCTCCCGAGCCGGTGGCTCTGCACGCTGTGGTGGAGGAGGTGCTGCAGCTGTCGGAGGCCTGGGCCCAGGAGCGCGGCGTCGATCTGGGCGAGGTGGGTGGTGCAGAGGACGCGCGTTCCAGTCCCAATCCAAACGGCGACCTCGACGCGATCGTGCTTGCCGATCCGGGGGAACTGAGGCGTGCCCTGCTCAACCTCGTCTCCAACGGCATCGAGGCGATGGACGAGGGGGGCGAGATGCGGGTGGAATTCGATGCGGACGAGAGTTGGGTCGAGGTGGCCATTCTCGACACTGGGCCAGGCCTCTCGGCGGAGGCCTTGGAGCACCGCTTCGAGCCGTATTTCACCACCCGTAGTTCTGGGACGGGGCTCGGCCTGGCTATCGTGCGCCGCGTGATCGAAGACTTGGGGGGCAGCGTCA
>CAYWNK010000533.1:0-1556 GCA_964459495.1 uncultured Planctomycetaceae bacterium | reverse complement strand
GGCCTGGGGGCGGGCGCTTGGGGAGCCGGAGGCCGCCGGGCGTGCGCTGCTCCGGGAGCTCGGTACCGTCGCCGAGGACTTGGGGGCCGGTCCAGAGTCCAGTCCGGAACTCGGTCGCTGGCATTTGCTCCAAGGCGCCCCCGTGCCCGCTGGGATGCGTCTTGGGCTGCGCTTCGGCGATGGGAGCGTGCGTGCGGTGCTGCTCGAAGAACAAGCTCTGCTTGCGGCGGCTAGGAGCTGCATTGAGCAGGACCGGGGATGGTCCGTGGGGCGGGAGGCTGCCTTGCCCGAAGAGGCTCTGGGCGCCCCGGTTGCGCTCGATGGCCTGGGCGCTCCGGTGCGCGTCATTCACAGGGATCCGGCCGAGCTCGTGCGCGCGGAGCAGCGGCGGCTGGGTTCCATTCGGCTCGCCATGGGGCTGCTCGCCGGGCTGATCGGGCTCGCTACCTGGCTGGGCATCCGTTCCCTGCGCCGCATGGCGCGGCTGGCCGAGCTGCGCAGCACCTTCGTTGCAAGCGTGTCCCACGACCTGCGGACTCCCTTGGCCTCGATCTCCAATCTGGCCGAGAACCTGGAGGACGGAGTCGTCGCCGGAGAGCACGCGTTGCGCGAGTATCACGGGGCGATCCGGCGCGAAGCGGCGCGCCTCGGCCGCATCGTGAACGGGCTACTCGACTTCGCCAGCATCGAGCGCGGCGAGGGCCTGCGGCTGCGGCCGCGCGCGGTCGATGCAGCCGTTTGGACGCGGGACCTGGAGGCGTCGGCGCTCGGCCACTGTCGGGTGCACGGCGTCCGGCTCAGCGTCGAGCGGGGCGTGCTGCCGAGCGAGCTGTTTCTCGATCCGGACGCGATCCATCGGGCGGTGTTGAACCTCCTCGAGAACGCGGTGCGGCATTCGGGCGAAAGCGACGTGCGGCTGGTGCTGGAGGTGCGCGGCGAGGTGCTGCATATCCAGGTCATCGACCGGGGCAGGGGCCTGCCCGCGTCGGTGAAGGCTGACCTGTTCCAGCCCTATTCACGGGGCGGCGAATCTGGGGGAACGGGGCTCGGGCTCACCATTGTGCGTCGCATCGCCGAGGCCCACGGGGGCACGGCCCGCGTCGAGGCGGGCGCCGGCGGCGCGGGGCTGGTCGCGAGTCTGGAGATCGGGCTCGAACCTGGTCGCGGAAACGGCCAGCGGGAAGGGGGCGCGGCATGAGTGTGCGTGTGCTCGTCGTCGAGGACGATCCGACCTTGCGCATGACCGTGCGCGACCGGCTCAAGGGCGAGGGCTACGAGGTGCTGGAGGCCAGCGACGGACCGACCGGCGAGACCATGGCCCTGCGGGAGGACCCGGACCTGGTGCTGCTCGACGTGATGCTGCCGGGGCGCGCGGGGACGAGCGTGCTGCGCAACTTGCGAGCGGATCGGATGGTCGCGCCGGTGATCCTGATGACGGCCCGGGGCGAGGAGTTCGACCGGATCCAGGGCTTTGAGAGCGGCGCGGACGACTACGTCGTGAACCCCTTTTCGTTGGCCGAGATGATGCTACGGGTACGTGCGCTGCCCGTCCGATC
>CAYWNK010000532.1:0-1562 GCA_964459495.1 uncultured Planctomycetaceae bacterium | reverse complement strand
GCATGATGCACCGCGACGGAGGCCCCACCACCGTCGCGGTGCATCATGCGCCGCACCAGGCGCCCTTCCCCCGCGTCCTCCAGCACCGACAGCGCCAGCATGCTCGCCCCGTAGGTCGCGCGCTCGAGCGCCCCGCCGGCGCGACCGGCCCGTCCGAGGGCTGCGGGCCCCCGGCGCGCAGGTTCCGGCTCCGCAGTCGTCGCACCGAAAACCGACAGCACCTCCAGCAGCCCACGCGGCCATGGTCGGAACGCCGCACCCGCCTGACGGACCAGGGCCACTGCGCCGGGTGCCGCGCGCAATCCATCCCCCGGCTTCGAAGGCACCACGGGCCCCTCCGCCAGCAGGTAGGCCGCGGCGGCGAGAAAGCGCGCACGACCGTCGAGTTCCGCCGCTGCATGCAGCATGTCCAACGCTGCGGCTAGGTCGCCGGCGTCAAGCCGCAGCGCCACACGATCGGCAAGCGATGCTGCGCAGGTACGGCGGGCGAGGGGCACCCGATCCCCTTCCAGCACGGCCAAACGCGCACGCCACAGTTCCAGCCGCTCCTCCCCCAGCTGCGCCTCACCGGCCAGCGCCACCAGTCGCCGCGCGACCTCCAGCGGCTCTTCCCGTGGCTCGGGAACGGGCGGCACGCCGCGGGCCGAATCACCCAGCCGTGCCCAAGCACCCGCCGCAACTGCTCCAACACTCGACGACCACCCCAGCCAGCTCACCTCCGGCAGGCAGGCGTCAAGATACAGCCCAAGCAGCCTCTCGAGCGCGGCGTGGTCCGCATCCCGATGGCGCAGCTCGAGAACACGCGAGGCCTCGCGCACGTTGACCGCCGTCGAGGGCGAACGACGGCAGCGCCCCGCGCTGCGGACCAGCCGCAAGGCAGCCGTCCAGCGCGCGGCCAATGCACGCTCCTCGCCCCCCGTGGGAACGAGCAGCTCCAGCGGATCGTCCTGGGCCGCCGGCCAATCGAATTCCCCGTCCGGCTGCCCCACGATCAGGCCTGCTCCCAGGCATCCGCCAACAGACCTGCGAGCGCACCCAGAGCTCCCGGCCCATGCTCCATGGCGTAGTTCATCCGCAGGCGCGCCTGCCCATCGAAATCGCGCACCCAGCGGCGCAGGCGCTCGATCAACGGCGCCCAGGCCGGATCGATGCCCGCGCCGAGAAACCGAGGCCGGCAGTCCCACTCCCTGGCGACCGCCGCGATCCCATCGTCATCCCCGGCCCCCAGGTGAAGCGTGTAGAGCGCCGCCAGCAGCCCGGAAGGACAGCGTTCGAGCGGCGCAACCGCGAGCAGCTCCCGGCGCATCCCCATCCAGTCGCCTCGCTTTTCCGCCACTAGCGCCCGGCCGACGAAGAGACTGGCGGCCACTCGCTCGGGCTCCTCGGCTGCCGCGCGCCAGTTCCGGGCCTCGAGCGCAGCCAGCCGCTGGACGCCCACATCCCAGTGACCGCTAGCGAGTGCGGCGAGGGCCAGCGTCCCGTGACCGTCTGGTCCCTCCCGCAGCAGGGCTGCCCCCCGCGCCCATGCCAGCGCCGCGGCGCTGCCCGCGCCGGGGCCAACC
>CAYWNK010000531.1:0-1584 GCA_964459495.1 uncultured Planctomycetaceae bacterium | reverse complement strand
GCCCAGGTCGGCGGCGCCGATGGCCGCTCGGGCGCTGGTGACCCGCGACTCGGCGACGCCGACCTGGGCCTCCAGGTCCGGCAGGACGGCCTCGACGGAGGTCACGCGGGCCTCGGCGCTGCCCACGGCGGCAAGGCCCGCTGCGACGCGTGCCTCGGCGGCGACCAGGGCGGCCTCGAGCTCTTCTGAGTACAGCCGCGCGACGACGTCACCGGCCTTCATCACGCTGCCTTCCTGCACGTTCAGCTCGACGATCCGGCCGGGGGTGTCGGCGGACAGGGCGGCGCGCGTCTTCGCGATGACGTAGCCGTTGGCGGCGGTGCCGGTCGAGGCGGCAGCGGCCCGGGCATCGGGTAGATATGCCTGGGTGGTGGCGACCTTGGGCAGGCGGATGCTGTCGACCTTGCGCATGATCGGATCCCAGAACACGAAGACTGCGCCCATCAGGCAGGCGAGAAGGAAGGCTCGGATCCAGGGGAAGCCCCCGCGCCTTGCACGCTTGCGGGCCTTGGTGCGGTCGATCTTCAGCGGGGAGAGGTCCATGCGCCCAGGAGAATAGCAGGCGCGTGGAGGCGGGGCCGAATCCCGCCGTAGACAGAAGGTCCATTTACCGCCTGCAGGCCCATCCCTACCTCGTGTTTCTGCACCTGGGCGGTAATCGTCTCGACGAAGCTCCAGTCGGGGAGCGCCCTGCGATTGGCCCTGCGTCTCGCTGCCACGGCCTTCTCCGCTGAGAAGGGCTGCGTGCAGCCTTGCCCAAGGATGCGGTCTTCAATGCCGGCGAGTACCGGTCGTTTCTGGGCAAACGCAGGCCGCCGATGCCCGTGGCAGAGCTGGTCGCGCCCTTGCCCCGCAACCATCGCGACTGGGGGGCGCTGGTCCTGCGCCGGACCGAGCCCTTTCGCCGCGCCGAGCGTCAGGATTTCCTGAAGGTGGCGCGGCACGGCGGAGCAGGTCTCCTGGCGCAAGGGCGGCAGCTCGGTCGTGGGGGCGAAGCGCCCGCTGAGTGAGGTGGTGGTGCAGGTGCTCGAGCGTGCCGAACTTCCTGGGCTTCAGTTGGGTCGACGGACAGTGGCTAGCGTGGGGCCAGGTGTCGGGGGACCAGCTCGCCGCGCCGGTGGTCGAGCTGCTGGCGGTGCTCGACTGCAACCGGGCCACAGGGCCGCTGGCGGAGAGCTGCGAGTGTTCGATCCTGTGCGTGCCGCTGTCTGGCGCGGGGGCGTGCTCTGTGGATGGCCTGCATGGGCTTGTTGGAGACGATGATCATGCGAATTTCTCTTCTATCCTCCGCCACCACTCTCCTCTCCGCGCGGTGTTCCCCTTGTGGAATCGCCGAAGAGCCCCGTTCCCCCGCCCTCTTGCCGGCCTCGCCCGGAGTCCCCCGTCCGCCGGGACCCTTCCCAGTCGGTTCTCCATGGCATCCTCCAAGCTCACCTGGGAACCCCTTCGCCAGGTTCCGGTTCAAGTCCAACGCGGACTCATATGTGGCTGTGAAGGATGGCTGGCGCTCAGATCAGACGAAGTTCGCGGTCAACGACGAGGAGAGCAAGCACATCACCGGTGCGCTCCTGAATGACGTGAACG
>CAYWNK010000530.1:0-1594 GCA_964459495.1 uncultured Planctomycetaceae bacterium | reverse complement strand
GATGCCGCGGCCGCGGCATCAGCTGGTAGATCGAGGGGAAGGTCCCGAGCAGCGAGGGCCGGTAGAATGGGAACAGGGGGTGCAGGTTCATCCCCGTCAGCAGGTCGTCAAGGGCCTCCACCGATCCCCCGTTGGGCGTGCCCACCAGGATGGCGTTGCGCACGTGGCGCGCCCCCTCCCAGGTCAGCTCAGGCAACGAGCCATCCGCCGGCAGGGCCTGCGCGCCGTAGCGCAGGTAGTAGCGCAGCACCAGCCCGCCCATCGAGTGAGCCACCACGTCGATGCGCACAGGCTCTCTCGCGTCGATACCACGGACCTCGCGCACGTAGTCCTGGGTGCTGCTCACAAAGCCCGCGAAGAGCGCTGCGCTCTCCGAGATGTCGCGCCGCCAGTCATAGGGAAACTGAAAGCAGGTGTAGTGCCCCTCGCCGTATTCGACCGCGCCCGATTCGCCCAGGGACAGATCCCGAAACCCGCCCACCTCGAGGACGGTCAAGATCCCCACGTAGGCCGCCATGGAGAGCCCGTGAAAGAACCCCACGTCCGCGACCAAAACATCGAGCACTGCCGTCGCCTGCACCCCGTCCCTCAGTTCGGCCAGGGGGGTGCCAAGCTCCATCGGGAGCGCAAAGGTCCGGGCGCCCTCCGGCCCGTCCGGATCCACCGCCCCGCGCGTGAACGCGCCCCAAACCTTCTCCCCCTGCCGATCCTCCAGCTTCGAGCCGAGGATGCCGGGGATCACCACCACCGGCGTGCGGGTGTCGACGGCACCCTCCGAAACCCAGGCGTAGATCTCTTTGAGCTCGGCGGCGCCACTCCGCCGCCCCTGGCAGCCGACAAGGAATCCGGCCGAGAGGCAAAGGAGCCAGGCGAGGAGCATACCGGTTCCCCGGCCGTATAGATGGTTTAGGCAAGACGGCCGCCTTTGCGCATTGCGCATAGGCGGCCGTCTTCTGTTCACCGTCAAAATGGCTCGGGCTCCGTAATACCCCTCGACTACTTCAGCTTGTCGGAGAACATGCCGCCGATGTACTTGGCGATGCCCGACGCGCGTCCGGTGCTGAGGCTGATGGCCACGGGGATGAAGAGGATGAGCAGCGCCGAGGTGGCGAAAACCAGGCCGAGAGCCCACGAAGGGAGCATCTCTTCCTCATCGTCGCTCGATGCGCGACGGGAAGCTCCGACGGCGGCGGCCTCGAAGATCTCGGCCTCCTCGTCGTCCTCGAGCTCGATCGCTTCCTCGATCTCCAGGTCGAGCGTGCCGACATCCTCGACTTCGTCGATCAGGGTGTCCACATCGGCGATCTCTTCGGTCGCCATGCCCGCATCCAGGTTGACGGCCGTGTCGTCCTCGAAGACGAGCTCCTCGGTCATCTCGCCCAGGTCCACGACTTCGCCGCCCTGCAGCTCACTGCGCAGGCTTTCGACGTCGCTGCGCCGCAGCTTCATCGTGTCGCCTTTGCGGAAGGCGCGGATCTCACCCTCGGAAACGAGCCGCTTGAGCTCCTCCTCTTTCAGGCGCAACTCATTGAGGGCTTCGTCGAAGCTGAAGAACTCGTCGGACACGGGGGGGATCTCCTGGGGGGTCGGGGAT
>CAYWNK010000529.1:0-1598 GCA_964459495.1 uncultured Planctomycetaceae bacterium | reverse complement strand
GGGGGCCATGGCCCCCGCCGCCGCTCGAGCCGAGGATCCTTGGTTTCGTCTGTCCTTGGCCCAGTGGTCGCTGCACCGGACCCTGCGGAAGGGAGAGCTCGACAACCTCGACTTTCCCGCCTTCACCAAACGCACCTTTGGCATCGAGGCCGTCGAGTACGTGAACCAATTCTTCGCCGACAAGGCGGGGGACTTCGGCTACCTGTCAGAGCTCAAGAAGCGCGCGGGTGACCACGGGGTGCGCAGCCTGATCATCATGGTCGACGGCGAGGGGCAGCTCGCTGCGGAGGACGATGCGGCCCGCCGCAAGGCCATCGAGAATCACTTCCGCTGGGTGGCAGCCGCGGCATTCCTCGGCTGCCACTCGATTCGGGTCAACGCCGCCGGCCAGGGCGAAGCCGACGAGATGGCTGCGCGTGCTGCGGATTCGCTGGTGCGTTTGGCGACCCTCGCCGAGCCCTACGGGATCAACGTAATCGTCGAGAACCACGGTGGCCGTTCGTCCAACGGGGCCTGGCTTGCCGATGTGATGCAGCGCGCGGATCACCCGGCCGTGGGGACCCTGCCGGACTTCGGGAACTTCCGGGTCTCGAAAGACGAGCAGTACGACCGCTATCAGGGCGTGACGGAGTTGATGCCGTTCGCCAAGGCGGTGAGCGCCAAGTCCCATGACTTCGGCCCCGATGGGGCTGAGCTCCACACCGACTACGTGCGCATGCTCGAAATCGTCAAGCAAGCGGGCTACCGCGGCTACGTGGGGATCGAATACGAAGGCCGGGAGCTGTCGGAAGTCGATGGAATCCAGGCCACCAAGAAGCTCCTCGAACGCGTGCGCCAAGCTTAGCCGCGCAGCGGGCTAAGCTCGGAGCCAGAGCCCCACTAGGATCAGCGCCGTCAGCGCCGCAAAGCCCGCCAGGAGGGTATTGGACGACACCGTCTCAAGGCTTAGGCCGAGGCTCGATTCCTCCTCCGCCAAGCGCCTACCGCGCACGGCGCTGGGGGGGACAGGAGCCTCCTGTCGTTTTTCGGTAGGCGCCTGGCTCATGACCTGCACGGGCGCGCCGCATTTTGGGCAGCTGCCGCGTTTGCCCGCGTTGCCGGAGCGGGTGCGGAACTGGACGCCACAGGCGTGGCAGGTCACCGGGATGTTGGCAAGTGCGGTCATGGGAGCGTAGGTCTGGAACGACCTTGCAGGTATCGGCTCGAGCACAGCTCGCAATTGCGCAAAACTACTCAAACTGTGGTTTGATGGTCATCGGGGGGCGAGCTATCGCCCTCTTGGCCCTTTCCACAGGGATCGTCGCATGTTGAGTCTCCCATCCCCTGTCAGCTTCTTGCGCAGCTGGGCCGTCCTGGTCCTGGCCGCCGCGCCGGCGTCCGCCCTGCACGGGGGGCGCTTCCGTGGGCCCCAGCTGCCGCCGCCGGCCTTCGGTACGGTGAGGGCGCCGATTCGGGGTGCGGCCGGCTCCGGTGGGAGCCTACGCCTGAGCGACACCGAAGGCTGGAGCCAATGGTGGGCTTTGGAAAAGGACGCCTACCTGCGCGCGGATAGCGCTTTGGGTTCTGGGGCGGGGGCAAGGGGCCGCGTGGACCAGGCC
>CAYWNK010000528.1:0-1603 GCA_964459495.1 uncultured Planctomycetaceae bacterium | reverse complement strand
CCCTCGAACAGGCGCTCACCCAGCCCCAACCCACCTCTGCGGCGGGCCGTGCTGCGCAGCGCGAGCGCTTGGAGCAAAGGCCTGCGCTGTGGGACGAGCTCCTCGCCGCCGCCCTCGCCCCCGAGCGCAGCGCCGTGGAGCGCGCCCGCGCGATCCTCGCGATGGCCACGGGCGACCCGGCAACCTTCGCCCAGGTGGCTGCGGCCTGCACGCCCAACCAGGCGCAGCGGATGGGTCCGACGGCCCTCGCGCTCCTGCTCGATGCGACACCGACCAGTCCCGCGGCGGATCTGGCGGTCAGCGCCGACGAAGACCTTGCCGCCCAGGCCGCGACGCGCCGCGCGTTTGCACGCCAAGACCAGGGCCGGTACACGCCGGAACAGGTCCTGGCCCGCAGCATGGATCCGTGGCTGCTCTACGCCCGTCGCCCCTTCGTCAACCGTGCCCTCGCCGGCGGCGCCCCCCGCGCCGGAAAGGTTCTGCACAAGAACGACTGGTGGTTCGAGCAGCACCTGGCTCAGCCGTATCTCTCCACCTTTGAGGAAAGCAGCGACCTGGTGAGCTTCCTGTGGCTGGAGATGCCGCCTGCCACACGCGTGCGCCAGCTGCGCACGATCTCCCGGATCCTCGGCAGCGGCGCCAAGCTGGATCCGCGGGTGGTCCCCAACCTCGACGAGCGCCTGCGCCGCCTGCTCAAGGAGTCCGATCCCGGAATTCTGGGGCTGGCGATGCAGCTCGTCGCATGGCGTGCCTTCCCCGGCTCCGCAGCGGCACTGCTCGAGCTGCTGGAGAGCACCCAGTCGCGCGCGGTGGCGATCGATGCGGTCGCCGCCCTGCACGAGCTGCGTGCGAACCTCCTGTCGGCGGAGCGCGCGCGGCTCTTCGCGTTTCACGAGGAGGCCGCCGGCTGGACGGGTGGCGGCAACTTCCAGCCCGTGCTCGCAAGCCTGCTGCGCATGCTGGTGGAGAGCACGCCCGACGAGCAGCTCCGCGAGCTCAGCCAAGCCGAGCAGCTCGGCGGGCGCGCCCTCGCCACGGCGCTGGCCGAGCGCCCGGAGCTGGTGACGGATCTTGCGCCGAGCTTTCTGTCCGCCTGGGACGCCCTCGGCGCGAACCCGGACCTCGAGTCCTCCGAACTCGTCGCTACCCAGCGCAGCCTGCTGCGCTCGCTGGGGGGCTGCAGCTCAAAGACTCTGACGGCCCTGGGCGACTGGCTGCGCGCGCTCAACGCGCCGGGCACGGGCCTGCGCGAGGATGCCTTGATCCTGCTGGCGGCGCTTGGCGAGGACGAGGATTTCGGCGCCGTCTCCGCGGGCCTGCTTTCGGGGCGCTTCGATGTGCGCGAAGCCTGCACGGGCTATCTGCTGTCGAGTCGCCTGCGACCCGACGATCCCCAGACGGTTTGGAGTGCGCTGCGCAAGGCGCGCAGCCTCGGAGAGAGGGCCGGCACCCGACCCGCGGCCGTGGCCGCGCGCTGGCTTGAAGTGCCTGCCCCCAAGCCGGGTACCTGGGACGACGAACTCCTGCGCCTCGAGCGCGCGTTCGCCGAGCGCCACCCCGATTGGCAGCCCCCCCAGCCCGGCCCCCTGGATGGACCCACCTG
>CAYWNK010000527.1:0-1659 GCA_964459495.1 uncultured Planctomycetaceae bacterium | reverse complement strand
CCCGGCAACAGTTCAGAATCCCCCCCATCTCCGTCCCGCTAGCGCTGCCCCGCGCCCCCGTGCGCAGCCAGCCTCCCCCATAGGAGCCTCCGTGGTTCGCTACCTCGTCACCAGCGCCCTCCCCTACGCCAACGGCCCGATCCACTTCGGGCACGCGGCGGGGGCCTACCTTCCCGCCGACCTCTACGTGCGCACCCTGCGAATGCTCGGCGAGGACGTCCTGTTCGTCTGTGGCACCGACGAGCACGGCGTAGCGATCACCCTGAAGGCCGAGACCGAAGGCAAGCCTTTCGCGGACTATGTCGCCCATTGGCGCGAGGACATCGAGCGCGCCTTCACCGCCCTCGGGATTCGCTTCGACATCTTCTCAGGCACCAGCAGCTCGCCGCCCCACGCCGCAATGGCGCAGGACTTCTTCACGCGGCTGGACGAAGGCGGCTACCTCAACCAGCGCACGACCGAGCAGCTGTTCTGCACGAACGACGACATCTTCCTGGCCGACCGCTACGTGATCGGCACCTGCTACGTATGCGGGCACGAGCAGGCGCGCGGCGATGAATGCCCCCAATGCGGCACTTGGATCGAAGCGCTGCGCCTGGCCTCCCCCAGCTGCAAGCTCTGCGGAAACCCGCCGGAGCGTCGCTCGACGACCCACTGGTACCTGAACCTGCCGAAGCTGCGGGACGACTTCATCGGAGGCTGGATCGCCGACCACGACTGGAAGCCCAACGTGAAAGCCTTCATCCAGAACCTCCTCGAAGACCTTCCAGAGCGCGCGATCACCCGCGACATGCGCTGGGGCGTCCCCGTGCCGGCCAGCGCAGGCGAGACCGAGGGCAAGGTGCTCTACGTCTGGTTCGACGCGCCGATCGGCTACGTGTCGTTCACCGCCGAGCTGATGACCCAACGCGGCACGCCCGAGGCTTGGCGCGACTGGTGGCAGTCCCCCGATACGCGCCTCGTGCACTTCATTGGCAAGGACAACATCCCCTTCCACTGCCTCGTCTTCCCCTCGATGCTGTACGGCGTCCAGCAGGACTTCGTCCTTCCGTGGGCCGTGCCGGCGAACGAGTTCTACAACCTGGCTGGCGGCAAGTTCAGCACGTCAGGGGGCAACACCTTCGATGTGCACGCATTCCTCGAGCGCTACGGCGCAGAGGTGACGCGCTTCTACATCCTTTCGACCCTGCCCGAGACCTCCGACGCGGAGTTCGACCCCGAGCAGCTCGTCCAGCTCAACAACTCCTCTCTCGCCGGCAATCTCGGCAACCTGGTCACGCGGGTCCTGAAGTTCACCGTCAAGAATTACGACGGCACCCTGCCCGACCTGCACCCCGACCACGAGTCCGAGTACGACGCCCTTCTGTTCGCCGAATGCGGCGAACTCTTCGACCCATCCGAGTCCGTCCGCGAGCATCGCTTCCGGCGCGCCACCGAGCAGCTGCTCGCCAACGCCTCGGCGGCCAACGTGTTCATGCAGCGCACCGAGCCCTGGGCCCTGCGCAAGACCGACCCCGAGCGAGCCGCAAGCGCGCTCTCCACCCTCGTCCAATACCTAGGCTTGATCGCCCGCTGGATGGCACCCTTCCTGCCCGAGAGCTCCCAGGCCCTCTGGCGGATGCTCGGGTGCGAGGGGGAAGTTAGCGCCCAGCCCTGGCC
>CAYWNK010000526.1:0-1694 GCA_964459495.1 uncultured Planctomycetaceae bacterium | reverse complement strand
GCGATCGCTGCTGCTTCAGGTTTCGCTGTGAGCGAGGGATCCGAGGATCCTTGACCACCTTGGGGCGCTCCGCCTCATAGCGGGACTCGGCCCACTCCGCGATTTTCTCCAGCGAGAACAGGGCGGACTGCGGTGTGATCTCGATGAAGCCCGGGAACTGGCCACGGGCGACCCAGTTGCGAAGGGTCTGGACCGTCACATTCAGGCCTTGGGCGACCAGGAACAGGCGCGCGGTCTGTGGCTCATCCTGAGACGGGGGCTGCCGGTCGAAGACGGCCCGGTGAAAGGCTCTGGCTTCGGCTGCGAAGCGCTCCGGGCCTTGGGCGGCGTCGGCGGGCCCCGAGGGGTCATGGTCGGTCAAAAGCGGCTCCAATGCCCTAGCAGAGGCAGGAAGAGGGTCTAACGTGACCACTGAGGCGGGGTAGTCAACCCCTGGCAGTGGTCGGAAACTGCCAAGTCCTTCGAGGGAGGACCCGTGGCAGCGGGTGCCTCCCGCTTTCTTGGAAGGCGAGCCGACCGTAGCGGCGCTGGCTGTTTCTTGCAAGTGGCAGAGCATTGGAGGGCCGAGGCGTGGATTGACCTAAAGCGGCTCGTGGGACTTTTGGAGCGCCCGCGCCGTCACCGCCTCGGCAGGGGGATCATCGGTGGAGTGGGACGGAATCGCAACGTCATTCCGACGGAGACATTTCTCCCTCTCGCTAACCTCGCCCCGGTCAAGGTGTTACCGCAGCGGAAAGAAGTCTCCCCCGCATTGCCGTTGACGCGGGGCGGTTTAGAGCCGATGTTCTGTGCATGGCAACCAACGGCAACTACTATCCGGCGTATGCCGCGCCGCAAAACCAAAGCCAAGAAGGAGGCGATCACGGTGCCCAAGTACCGCGAGATTCGTTTCCGCGTGTCCGCTCACTGGGCAGCACGGGCAATCCGTGCTCGCAGCCTGGAGAAGGGCAGCCTGAAGTCACACCCCATCGATGGGGATACGAGGGATTCCAACTTCGATCGCCGATGGTGGTCGCGCTGGCTGGAGGCTCTGGAATCGGAGCACGGCTTGCCGGAGCTCTCAGACGAAGAGGCGCAGGAGATCCTGCTCGCGGAAACGGACTAGCATCTACACTGACCCCGGCCCCCCACGCGACCAACTATCGCGGGGCCACCCCTGCTACCCGGCGGCTGACTACCGCCACAAACGAAGGACTGACCATGAGCTGCAACCGCAGCCTTGGGACCGTTGCGTCCCACTTCACGGCGGAGACTCCGATCCCGCCGCTTGAGCACGAGACCCCCGTGCGATTCTCCGCTTCCACTGGGGGCTTTCTGTCGCGCGTCGTCGAGGTCTTGGCCGCTATCGGCTGCGTGCTGGTAGCGATTGCTGCTGGCGCTTTCGATGAGCACGTCGAGGACGGAGGTGCAGCGTGAGCGGCATTGGGAAATACCGAAAGATGCTCGTCTGCATCCAAGTCTTCCTGGGGCGCGGAATGCACCACTCGAGCAGCTTCGGGAACGCGGACGAGGATGGGGATCCCATCCGCGAGGACGGTTTCGAGAAAGAGGAAGGGCCTATTGGCGATGCGTACCGGGAGATGCGCGATTCGTTGGCCAAGTTCTTGATGTTGCTCGACGCAACCAAGGAGGGGATCTAGTGATCGACACCAGCACCCTCCCCGAGCTTGTCGACTACTCGGCCAGCATCGCCG
>CAYWNK010000525.1:0-1708 GCA_964459495.1 uncultured Planctomycetaceae bacterium | reverse complement strand
CAAGAACACCACCCACCCGCGAGGGGGTGAAGCGGCCTGGTGAAAATTGCCGGGGCCGGGGCGAGGGGCTACCGATCCCCGCGCTCACTCCCCGTCCACGGCTCCGGCCCGGGCGGATCGTCAAGCGAGATCGCCAGGTCCCTGGCGCGGGCGACCAACGTATCGGGGTCCCAGCCCAAGTAGAGAGCTGCCCGCGTCTTGTTGATGCGGCCGGTGTTCGTCCGCGTCGTCGCGAGGGCCGCGAGCATGTCCCCCCGCGAAGGCGTGCGCGAGGGCAGCCGAGCCTGGTGCTCAAGCCCCGCGCTGAGCAGCCCATTGCGCGCCTCCTCCGCGCCGACGAGATCGCCACGCGACTCCAACAACATCACGTGGAGCGCGACGTCCAGATCGCGCAGGTTGCTCGGCCAGGGCTGGCGCCAAAGCAGGGCCATCGCCTCGTCAGAAAAGTGGGGACCCGGCAGCGACTCGTCCCTCGCCAAGCGCCGGGAGATCGCATCCACCCAGCCGGGGATTTCCGTCCGGCGCTGCGCGAGGTCGGGCACCCGCAGCACCACCCGGCTCAGCGCCCGCGCGAGCCTTGGCACCAGCCCCCTTGGCCCTAGGCGCGGGTCGCACTGCGTCGTCACCACCAGACCGCTGCGCCCCGACACCGGCCCATCGAGAAGCTCGAGCAGCAGCCGCTGCGCATCCCCATCCCAGGTCTCGGGTTCGTCGATCAAGCACCCTTGGGAAGCGTCCCCCCAAGCCGTCAGCTTCTCTGCGCTTGCATGCCCCGCGCGGCGTCGATGCTCGTGGACCCAACGGGCCAACACGCTCTTCCCCACCCCGGCACCGCCCACCAGCACCACCGGCGCCCGGTGCTGTGAGAGCTTCGCCAGCCGCGTAGAGAAAGCTCCAAAATCCCCCGTACCCGGGGGCAGGTGAGGTTCCCAGCCATAAAGGCGTTCGTGCAGGCTACGGAACAGGGCCCCGCGTACATCGGCCCGGCGCGCCTCCAGCCGCGCTGCAATCCTCTCCACATCCGCAGGCCGCAGATCGCGCTTGACGGTCGACTCCACCACGAACAAAGCCAGGGTTTCGGCGCCCTGGACCATCGGGATCACGGTGCCCGAAGCGCTGCGCACATCCAGCCCTAGCAGCGCCGCATCCTCTCTCCAGGAGACCACCGCAGCGCTGGCGGCAGCCCGCTCGAGGGCGCGTGCCTCGCCCGCAAAGGCGCCAGCCGGCTCCGCCCCACCGAAGCGTCCACCCTGGGCCACCAGCCGCGGCTTCCCGGATTCGAATCCGAAGCCGTACCAGCGGCGACGGCTCGTCTTCATGCCCAGCTCGGAAACCAGCTCCTGAAAGACTTCGCCAAGGGTCCCACCTGCGGGCACCACGGCCCTCGGATCGATCGATGGAGAAGCGCGATCCACCCCATCGTTCGGCTCTCCCCCCGGGCTGCTGTCCTGCACGCTGAGCCATTCCGCCGCTTCGCTGGCCAAGGCTTCGAGCTCCCCCAAGCCGGGCACCAGGTGGTGGGGAAATTCCAGATGGAGCCAGCCGATCAAGCGTCCACTCGGATCCAGCACCGGAACAAGAACGAGGCAACGGCAGTCCCCGCCGAGCGCAGCATCCCAGGCTTCCTGCGTAGCTGCCCGATCCCAGCGCACGACCTCCCCCCCCGCGACCAGCGGGCGGTGGGCATGCTGTTCCTGCCGCAGGCCGA
>CAYWNK010000524.1:0-1722 GCA_964459495.1 uncultured Planctomycetaceae bacterium | reverse complement strand
GCCCGCGGATCGTTCGAACGCTGCATGGCCGGCCCCAGCGCATCGCCAGCCGCCCCCAAGTCCATCCCGAAGGACGTCGCCGCCTCCGTTTCCGATCCTCCGCAGGCAAATAGCAGCGGAGCCAGGGCCAGTAGGGCAAAACGAACAAGCATGGGCAGCGATAGGGACACGGAAACGGGGCCAGGACCATCATTCCTGATCCAGACTCAGGGGGGTCCTGGGCCAGGAGGGAGGACGAGGATACAGTCCGCACCGTGAAGCGCGTTCGATTCGTGACCTATGGCTGCAAGGCCAATCAATACGACACCCAGGTGCTCCGGGAAGCCCTTTTGCGCCGCGGCCTGGAGGCCAGCGAAGCCGAGGCAGACCTGGTGGTCATCAACACCTGCACCGTGACGGCGGAGGCCGGGCGCAAGGCCAAGAAACTGGTGCGCCGGCTGCACCGGGAACAGCCGGAGGCGCGCATCGCGGTGACCGGCTGCCTGGCGGAGTCCGAGCCCGAGATCCTGCGGGAGCTCCCCGGCGTGGACTGGGTGCTCGGCAACGGCGAGGCCAAACGTCCCATCAACTTCCTGCGTGAACTCGGCCACGAGATCAGCCCGGAGGAGCTCGGGATCCCCGCCGGAATCACGGAGTTTTCGGGCCACACGCGGGCCTTCCTCAAGATTCAGGACGGCTGCGACCAGGCCTGCGCCTTCTGCATCATCCCCAAGGTCCGCGGCAAGAGCCGCAGCCGCCCGATCCCCGAGCTCTGCGCCGAAGTCGAGCGACTGGTGAACGCCGGGCACGTGGAGATCGTGCTCTGCGGCATCCACATCGGTCACTGGGGGCGGGACCTGGGCCTCACCCTGGCCGACCTCGTCGGAGCGCTGAGCGCCCTCGAGCCCCGCGATTCCCGCGGCGAGTTCATTCCATTCCGACTGCGCCTCTCCTCGATCGAAGCCACCGAGGTCGACGGCCCCCTGCTCGAGCTCATGGCGAGACGTCCCGAGCGCATCGCTCCGCACCTTCACATGCCGATGCAGTCGGGCTCGGACGATGTCCTGCGGCGCATGAACCGCTGGTACGATCGGGCTGAGTACATGGACGCCTGCGATCGAATTCGCTCCGAACTGGATCGCCCAGCCTTCACCGCCGACATCCTCGTGGGCTTCCCGGGCGAGACCGAGGAGCACTTTCAAGAGACCCTGGCGGCCGCCAGCCACGCTGGCTTCGCCCGGGTGCACGCCTTCCCCTTCTCCGCCCGACCCGGGACCGCGGCCTGGGATCTACCCGACCCGGTGGACATCAGCGTGATCCGGGACCGGCGGGCGCGCCTCTCCGAGCGGGCCGCCGAGATCGGCGCCGCCTATCGCGATTCCCTTCAAGGGGCCCTTGAAACCGTGGTTTTGGAGGGCTTCGCGGGTCTCTCCGGCCGCTACCAGCGAATCCGTGTCGACCCTGAGTCGATCGCCGGAGTCCCCCCGGCCATGCTCGAGGTGCGCCTCGAGCTGCGACCCGGCGCCCCCTCCGAGGAGGGCGAAGAGCAGCGCCCCACCGAGCTATGGGGCCAGCCCCAAAGCCACTGCGCTCCGCGATGAGCGCCCCGAATCCCGCATCCACCGGGGAGCACGCGCTGCTCGGCGCGGCCCTGGCGCGCCACGTCCGGCGCCGCGCCGCGCTGGGCATTCGGCGGCTGCCAGCCCCAGGCGAACTGCCCGATTCGCCCAAGATCGCCCCCAC
>CAYWNK010000523.1:0-1770 GCA_964459495.1 uncultured Planctomycetaceae bacterium | reverse complement strand
TTCCCAAGCCCGCCCCCCATGCTGATCCGAAGCGCTGCCCCTGGCCGGCTCGGAACTCGAAGAAGCCAAGGCCTTCGGGTTTGACCCCTTGGCAGTCGTGCAGGCTAGTACCGGCGGCGGCGATAGGAGCTCGGGATTCCTAGCTCCTTGCGGTACTTGGCGACCGTCCGGCGCGCGATGCGGATGCCGGCCTCCGCCAGGGCCGCGACAAGGTCGTCATCCGAGAGCGGCACGGCCGAATCCTCGGCCTCGACCAGGTCCCTGAGCGCGCTGCGCACCCTTTCCTGGGAAGCGCCCCCGGCCTCACCCTGGAAGAAGTGACGCAGCGGGAAGACACCGGCTGGCGTCTGGACCACCTTGCCGCCAACCGCCCGGCTCACGGTGCTCAAGGCCAGCTCGAGCTCCTCCGCCACCGCTCCCATCGCGAGGGGCCGCAGCGCCCCTGGGCCCTCGCGCAGGAAGGCCTCCTGGTGCACGAAGACGCTGCGGGCGACGCGCAGCAGGGTCACGCCGCGCTGGCGCACGGCGTCCACGATCGAGCGCGCCTCGTCCATCTGGCCGCGCAGGTAGCGTCGCACCTCGACCGGCAGGTCCCTGTCCCGCGCGATCGCGGACACCTCCGGATCGAGCCCGACCGTCGGCAGGGCGCTGCGCTCGACGCGGACCTCGTAGCCCTCTTCACCCGCTTCGACGACCACATCGGGGCGCAACTCGGGGGACGTGCCAGCCATCAAGCTAGCAGCCGGCCGCGGATCCAGCTCAGCGAGCTGGGCGATCAGGCCACGTAGCTCGTCCACGCAAATGCCCAAGCGGCTGGCCACGTGAGGCATCCGGTTGCTGGCCAGGTCCCCCACGAACTCCTCAAGCAGCCTGCAGAGCAGGGGGTAGTCGGCTCCCTCGGTGTCGAGCTGCATCAGCATCGCCTCGATCGCGTCCCTTGCGCCCAATCCCTTGGGCTCCAGGGTCTGCAGGGCCCCGATGGCGCGGGCCAGCAGCGGCGCACCGCCGGACAAGCCGATGGCCTCCGCGCCTTCAAGCAGCTCCTGGTCGCTGGGAGAAAGAAAGCCCGCTGGATCGAGCTGCCCGACGAGGAAGCGGACCCAGGCGACCAGATCGGGGGCCCAATCCAGCAGGGCCAGCTGTTCGTCGACGATCGCGTCCAGGCCCTGCGCGGGCGCTGGCGCGTTGCGCAAGAGTGCCTCGTGGGCCTCGGAGGCCGCCTCGCCCGAAGCCCATTCAGCCCGCTGGGCAGCCCAGGAGTCCTCCGCGCCCAAGGAGGGCCCAGGCAGATCCTCCAGCGACAGTGCGGGATTCTCCGCTGCCGCCTGCACGAGCCAGTCCTCCAGCTCGACGCTGGGCAGCTGCAGCAACAAAATCGACTGCAGGAGCCTGGGCTCCAGCACCATCCGCTGCTCTGCGGACAGGCGCAAGCCGGTCGTGGGTCCCATGGGTGCCATCTGCAGGACTCATCGACCGGCCGGGCTGGGGGCTGGAGCCCCGGAGCCCACGGCACGCCGCAGACGGGGCTCTGCCCCCTAAGACCCCCCTAGGGCCCCCAAGAAGCGCCTATCGAGCCCTCGCCGCCCAGGCACGGCCTAGGAACGGTGGCGCGTGCGCAGGGGCCGGCGGCCCTCCAGGGCATCCTCCAGGACCCCCCGGTGCATGTACTCGATCGCGCTGCCCGCTGGTAGCCCCCGTGCGAGCCGGGTGATGACCACGTCGGGCGACCCGGTCGACGTCGCCATTTCCGACGGCGGCACGATTGCTGAA
>CAYWNK010000522.1:0-1798 GCA_964459495.1 uncultured Planctomycetaceae bacterium | reverse complement strand
TTCTAACCGGCCTCCAGCCCGAGACCGTCTACCACTACGACCTGGGCCTGCAGGCGGGCGAACTCCTTCCCGGCAGGGAATACCGCTTTCGGACTCCGCCAGCGCCGACGACCACCCAGCACCGCTTCTGGATCACAGGTGACGCCGGCACGGCCAATCGCTTCCAGCGCGCCGTGCGCGATGGCCTCAGCGCAGCGGCCGGACCCGATCCTGACCTCTGGATTCTGCTCGGCGACAACGCCTACCCCCAGGGCGATCCAGCGGCCTACCAGCGGGCCCTGTTCGACATGTACCCCGCCCAGCTCAGCCAAACCCCGCTGATCTCGGTCCGTGGCAACCACGAGAACGACGAAACCTACTTCTACGAGACATTCGATTTCCCCTCGGCCGGTGGTCTGGGCGGGGTACCGTCCGGCTCCGAAGCCTACTTCTCCATGGACTGGGGCAACGTGCACTTCGTGTGCTTGGATTCCTACGTCACCTCCCGCGCGGTTGGCGACGCCATGTACACGTGGCTGGAGGCCGACCTCGCTGCCTTCGACGCGGAGTGGCTGGTCGCCGTTTGGCACCACCCGCCGTATTCCGCGGGCACCCACAACTCCGACAACGTCCCCAACATGGTCGAGATGCGGAGCAACTTCCTGCCGCTTCTCGAGGGCGCCGGGGTCGACCTCGTGCTGACTGGGCACAGCCACGGCTACGAGCGCTCCTTCCTGATCGACGGTCATTACGACGTGAGCGGAACGTTCGACAGCTCGATGTCGATCGATAGCGGTGACGGCCAGGAATCGGGCGACGGAGCGTACACCACGCCGAATACGCCCGGGTCCGGAACCGTCTACACCGTGACCGGCTGCTCCGGTGATGTACGTCCCGCCGACTACGATCACCCGGTGATGTTCGTCTCAGGGCCCCTGCTCGGCTCGCTGCTCATCGACGTCGACGGCCCCAGGCTGGACTACTCCTTCATCGGCACAGAGGGCCAGATCCAAGACAGCTTCACCCTGATCCACGACGACTCGATTCAGACCTACTGCGACCCGACGACCCACTCTGGCGGCTGCGCCTCGACCGTGTCGTGGGAAGGACAGCCGAGCCTCTCGGGCACCCAAGGCTTCCTGATCCACGCCGACGAGATGCTGCCGGATTCCAACGGGTTGATGGCGTATGGCTTTGCGGCGAGCGACATTCCACTCTTCGAAGGCCGGCTCTGCGTAGCCCAACCGCTGACCCGACGACCCACCTCAAACTCCGGGGGAACCGCTGGCTGCAGCGGACGGCTCACCGATGACTTCGGAGCGCTACTGGCCATGGGATCCGACCCGCTTCTCCAGGCGGGAGTCACCGTCTACGCCCAATTTTGGTTCCGGGATTCGGTGACCCCCACTGGCGCCAACTTCAGCGAGGCGCTTTCCTTCGTCCTGGTGCCCTGATCCCAGGCCAAGCGAGCCGGACCGGATCCAAAAAGATCCCAGGTCTGTGGTTGACAAGCCCCCCGATCGCGGCTCCAATCCAACGTCCCACCCCGGAGGTCATGCAGCCCCACCACCCTCCCGGGTATCCAACTTGGTCCTTGTGACCCGCGCAGCCCCCCTGCGTTGACCGGATACCCAACCGCATGATCCTCCGGATGATCGTCTCTGACGACCCCTCTGGAAGACCCGCCGCGCCCCCCGCGGTTGGGTCTTCCTTCTTTTCCACGGGCCTGGGCGACCCTCAGCTGGAGCTTGGGCCCCCCCATTGCCCCAACAGCGGCAGAGGACGCCACCGGGCCCCGGAGAAGCGGCTCTGAGCGACC
>CAYWNK010000521.1:0-1802 GCA_964459495.1 uncultured Planctomycetaceae bacterium | reverse complement strand
CCCCATGGGTGAAGAGCAGCGAGCCGTCCAAGGCCACCTCGACCCCGTGCGCGCCATGCTCGTCGTCGGAGTCGAAGCCGACCAGCAGCCGGCGGCCCGCGGGCTGACCGGACCCGTCCAGGTCCAGGCGCCAGAGTCCTGTCTGTTCTCCTGCGCGTCCCACGGCAAAGATCGCCCGTGCCGATCGGGCCAGGCCCTGGACCCCCAAGAGGTCGGGGTCGAGGACCTCCTCGGATTCGGCAAAGCCGTCCCCGTCGGTATCGCGGACGCGCCATAGGCCCTGGGCCTCGGTGCCCAGCAGCAGGGCACCCCCGGGCTCGACGCAGAGGCTGAGGTAGGAGCGTGCCGGGCCGACGGCTCGCTGGACCCCGAATCCCTCAGGGGCGCTGGGGTCCTGGGCGGCGGAGCTGACGGGTGCGGCCAGGGCCAGCAAGGCCATCCAGGCGACCGATTGGAGGCGTCGAGTGCAATCCATGGGAGTGCAGTGTACGGCCGGGGGCAGGGCGATTGCTCCTCGCCCCGGGGCTGCTTAGGCTGCCTCCGGCGCCCAGCCCGGGCCCAGTCCATGCTCTCCACCCCTTTTGTTGCGATCACTCTCCTGCTCGCGGTTCTTGCCGGCTGCCGGCCCGTCGAGGCCGCGCGGCAGGATTCCTGCAGCTTCCTCGTGATCACGGTCGACGGGCTGCGCGCGGATCACGTCGGGGCCTACGGCGCGGAGCCCAGCTCTACGCCCCACCTCGACAAGCTGGCCGAGGAGTCGATGCGCTACGCCTACGCGCTGGCACCCGCGCCCTGGGCCGCGCCTTCCTATGCGGCCCTCTGGGCGGGCCGCTACCCCTCGGAGCTCGGCTTCACCAGCCTTGAGCGACCCCTGCGGGGCGATGTGCCGACGCTTGCCGAAGCGTTCGGCGACGCAGGGTGGCGGACGGCGGCGGTGACGAGCCATGCGTTTACCGACGACTCGACGGGGCTGGATCAGGGCTTCCAGTCGTGGGTTGAACTCGCCGGAGACGCCGCGACCGACCGCGAGGTGACCCTGGCAGCGACCGAGCAGCTCGAGAGCTTCGGAGAGGAACCATTCCTGCTCTGGGTGCAGTACTCGGGGCTGCGGCCGCCCTTTGACCTGCCGGTTCCACAGTCTGGCTACATGGGCGAGATCGAGCCCGGCCAATCGCGCTCCGAATTGCTGCGCCTCGCGCCAAGCTTGGACGAGGTCGACGTCGAGCGCCTCACCGATCTCTACGACGCAGAGCTCGCGCGCGTGGATGAAGAGGTCGGTCGGCTCCTCGCCGAGCTACGTGCGCGTCGTTCGGGGGAGCAATTGGTGATCGTGGTCAGTTCTCCTCACGGCTGCGAACTGCTCGAGTGGGGCGGCGTTGGAGACGCGGCCACGCTGCGCGACGAGATCGTGCGCGTGCCGCTCCTCCTGCAGGTGCCGGGCGGCCGCGCGGGCGTGATTCCAGACCCTGTCTCGCTCGTCGATCTTGTGCCGACGCTGCGCGCCTGCGCCGAGCTTGGGACCGATCGCGCGGCGAGTGGGCTTTGCATCCTTCCCGGTCACGCGGCCCCCGAGCGACCGATCTTCTCCGAAACGTCCCGTGTGCGCGAGCTGCGGGCGGTGTTGGATGGGGACTGGAAGTTGGTCGTCGACAAGGGACGGGATGAGCAGCAGCTCTTCGATGTGTTTCACGATCCCACCGAGGTCAAGAACGCGGCCGACACCCAAGGCCTGATGCGCGACCAGCTCGAGCGGCACCTGCACGCGTTTGAGGCGGGGCTGGCGGAGTGAGGGGGCGCCCGTC
>CAYWNK010000520.1:0-1847 GCA_964459495.1 uncultured Planctomycetaceae bacterium | reverse complement strand
GCCTGGCGCGCGCCAGGCAAGCGTTCCTCGCATCCGACCCCGACGCCGCGGCCCAGGTCGAGTTCCTGCTCGCCCTGCTCGACCGACCAGATCTCTGGGCAGGCGCATCCGGCGAACTCTTTGGTGCCGGGGGCACCCTGCCCCACGGTCGGCTGCGGCTCGCAGCCGAGTCAGCCGGCTCCCCCGACCTGGCCCTCGAGGGACTCGATCCCGCCGTGGCCGAGCGCTACGAGGACTGGCGCGCACGGCCCGACATGCCGCCCGACAACGGAGCCCCCTCCCCTTTTCATCCCGCCGACACCGAGCTCCTCGAACAGCTCCTCGAAGACCACCTTCCCAGTGTCCTCGCCGCCCAACGCGGCGGAGACCCGCGGGACTTCCAACGCGAGTCCCAGGCCCAGGTCGCGCGCCAGGTCGCGCGCACCCTTGGCGCGGACGAACTGCTGCTCGTCCACGCACCGACCGGCACGGGCAAGACCCTGGGCTATCTGCTGCCGGCCATCCTGTGGGCTCGGCGCAACGAAGTGCGCATCGGGATCGCGACCTACACCCGCGCGCTGCAGGAACAGGCCATGGAGCGCGAGGTTCCCACGGCCCTCGCCGCGCTGTCCCGGGCCGGCGTCCCGCCCGGCACGCTGGTCTCGGTGTTGAAGGGCCGCGAAAACTACCTGTGTTGGCGCGCCTTGCGCGCCGCGACCCCAGAGGCTGACGACGACGGGGAAGCCTGGCTCGCCTGGACAGTCGTCGTTCTCTTCGCGCTGCGCGATGCAGAGGGAGACCTGGATCGAATCTCCGCGCAGCCCCCCATCGCCGTCGCTTCATCAGCGACGTATCGGCGCGCCTTCGCCGGGCTCCTGCGCACCGTCCGCTCGGCGACATCCTGCTGCACGGCTGGCGCGGACCGCCGCACCTGTGCGGCGGAGCTCGCGCGTGCGCGAGCCGAACGCAGCCACGTGGTCATCACCAATCACGCATTCGCGCTCGCCCGCAAGGACTTCTTCCGGCACCTGGTCTTCGACGAGTGCGAGCATCTCCACGACCAGGCCGCCAACGCCTGGTCCCACCGCACGACCTTCCGCAGCGCTCGCGAGGTGCTACTGCGCCTGCATCGACCCCGGTCCATCCGCGGCCGCGCCCCCTTGGATCGCCTGGCCCGGCAGCTGCTCGAAGGCACGCCATCGGGCGAAGCGCTCGGCCGTGCCATGGGTCGCTGGCAAGCCGCAGCCGAAGGCCTATCGGAGCTCGAGTCCGAGGCCGGTTCCTTCGATGCGTGGCGTCAAGAAGCCGGTCGAGGGAGGGGCGAACGCGACGTCCATGGCTTGTTCCGGGAGTACCTCGGCAGCGACCACGCCCCCACCCTTCTCATGGCGCGGGTGCGTGCTGCCGCCGGCCTAGCCCAACTCGAGTCCGCCCTTGACATGGTGGGTGAGGTGACCGAGAAGCTGCCCCTTCGGGGGGCGAAGCGCATTCGGCGGGGTTTGGAGGTCGCCCGCGGTGAACTCGTGATCCTGGCCGAGACAATCGAGGCCTGGCTGCCCATCGACGACGGCAAGCCGCGGCTGCCCCGGGAGGCGTTTCACGACGTTGAGAGCCTGCCCGACGGGGACCTCGCGCTCGTCGCTCGAGTGCTTCTGCCCCACGAAGTCCTCGGCCGGTTCTACCACCCGAGCTTGGGCAGCGCGGTGTTGTTGTCGGCCACAACCTGGCTGCGCGGCGGGTTCGACGCGTCGAAGAAATACCTCGGCCTCGCCCGCGCGGAACAACCGGGTGGCAGCGAAGAACGCCCGGGCCGCACCGTGCGCACGTTCCGCGCCCCAGAGGCATTCGACTACAGCCGGGTACTGGTC
>CAYWNK010000519.1:0-1865 GCA_964459495.1 uncultured Planctomycetaceae bacterium | reverse complement strand
GCCACGCCACGAAGGACTTGCCCCTGGCCCCGAGCTTCCAATGGGAGCTCGGGGCGAGGATCACAGCCTCCGGCTGGCGCTCGAGGAAGGGGGCGGCTTGCATGTCTGCTCCCCGAACGCGCTGGGCGACCAGGCCCGCGGTGTGGAGGCGGGGGAGGTATTGATCGTCAGCGTAGGCCTCGACGCTGGCGCCGGGCTCGAGCGTCTCGCTGAGAAAGGCCTCGACCGCATAGCGCGAGTCCCGCTGCATCCTGCTGCCGAAGCTCCAGGAACGGAAGGCTCCTATCCCCGCGAGGAGCAGGGCGGCGGCGAGAACGGCCGTGCGCAGGCGCCCGCGCCGGCTGAGCCCCGCCGCGAACCCGAGCCCGGCCAGGATGGCGAGCAGCAGCACCAGCGGCAGCACGAAGCGCGTCTTCACGTAGCGCAGTGAGGCCAAGGTGAAGATGGAATAGGAGAGCGCTGCTCCCCCGAGCAGCCAGGCCCGCGGGGCGCGCAGGACGAGGGCCAGGAGGGCGCCCGTCGCGGTGAGCGCCAGCAGCTCGGGGCCCATCGCGTAGGCCAGATGCTGCACGGTGTCGCGTAGCACGAGCAGCTGGCCGTGAAGCGTCGCGGGGTGCCCGCCCCAGACTTCGGGGGACGTGGCATCGCCGAGCCAGGTTTCCATGCGCTCGGCCCAGCCTGCCGGGTCGAAGGCAAGTTTGCTGGCGACGGTGTAGGTGAGGAGCCAGGCGAGCGTGCCCGCCCCAAAGGCACGCCAGGGGGACGGGTGCTTCGGTGTCCCGCGGGAGCCTCGCGCAAGCAGGATCAGGCCGAGTGGGGGGAGCACCCAGGCGCCGGCGATCTGTTCCTTGGTGCACATCCCAAGCGCCACGACGGCACCGAGGACTGCGGCCCGCTTGGCGGACCAGTCGCTTGGCAGCTCGACGAGTAGGGCCAAGGCGGCCGCGAACCAAAACACCATGGGCAAGTCGACCATGGCGATCCTGGCAAAGAAGCCCACTTCGGGGCTGGCGGCAAAGATGGCTCCAGCGAGCAGGGCGGCGCTGTTGTCGTTCGAGAGCCGGCGCACGGTCCGCACGACGAGCCAGACGGTGCAAAGGGCGAGGATCACTCCGACGAGGCGCGAAATGAGCTGGAAACCCGTCATGGCCGCGACGGGGTCGGTGAACGCGTCTTCGAGGGTCCCGGCCCCAGTGTCCAGTTCTCCCCGCACCCACAGCCACAGGATGTAGGGCGTGTAGGCGGCGATCAGCACCAGGTGCTGCACCGGCGGGTACTTGGTGAAGCCGCTGAGCTTGCCGCTGAGCCAGTGCAGCGCGCTGTGGCTGATGCTATCCCCGTGCCAGGGATGGGTGTGGGGCAGGCCCCAGTCGATCCCGTGCAAGAAGAGCGCGGCGCTGGCGACGAGGAGCAGCGCGGCTTGCGTGCGAGCGATCATCGGAGGGGCGGGATGATAGCATCGCCACCATGGATGCATCCCAGGCTGGCGGCCCCCTGTCCGCGCTGCGCTTCGAGAATACGCTGCTGGAGAGCCTGCCCGCGGATCCGCGCGAGGGGGGGCCGCCGCGCCCCGTGGAGGGGGCGGCGTTCTCGCGGGTAAAACCCCGAGGGTTCAAGGCCCCGCGCACCCTGGCGGTGGCGACGGAGGTGGCGGAGCTGCTGGGCCTCGATCCGTCCGCCTGTGCGGATCCAGGCTTCGCCGAGGTGTTCTCCGGCAACCGGCTGCTGCCCGGGATGGATCCGTATGCGCTGTGCTACGGGGGCCATCAGTTTGGGAATTGGGCGGGCCAGCTAGGGGACGGGCGCGCGATCAACCTGGGGCAGGCATCGACGCCTACGGGCAGCTACGTGCTGCAGCTCAAGGG
>CAYWNK010000518.1:0-1866 GCA_964459495.1 uncultured Planctomycetaceae bacterium | reverse complement strand
CCCCCGAGCAGATGGAGGCCATGATGGCCAAATTCCACGCCTGGAAGGATCGATATGCCGCCGAGATCATCGACATGGGCGGCAAGCTGGCCGGAGGCCGCGTGGTCACCGCCGAGGCCACCCTGGACGGCCCCTTTGCGGAGGCCAAGGAGATCGTGGGCGGCTTCATGATCGTGGCGACCGATTCCCTGGAGCAGGCCCTGCAGATCGCCCGCGAGAGCCCGGGCGTCGCCATGCCCGGGTCCAGCGTCGAGGTGCGCGAGATTCAGCGCATGGGCTGAGACGCCGGTGCCTGCCCAGGACATCGAAGCGTGCCTGCGAGCGGAGGCCGGCCCCTTGCTGGCCGGTCTCTGCCGCCGCTTCGGATCCCAGCACCTGGAGCGCGCCGAGGACGCGGTCCAAGCCGCCCTGCTGCGCGCGCTCGAATCCTGGCCCACCCGGGGCTGGCCCGACGCCCCCCGGGCCTGGCTCCGCACGGTGGCGACCAACGCCCTGCTGGAGGACCTGCGTAGGCACGGGGGCACCGCGCTCGAAGCCCAGCTGGGCCCCGGTGGCTTGGAGGCGCTTCCCATCGATGGCTTGTCCTGCCAGCCAGCGGCAGCGGAGCCGCCGGACCCCGAGGATGTCCTGGCCCTGCTCTTCGCGGTGAGCCGCGCCAAGGTCTCCCAGCCCGGGCGCATCGCGTTTGCACTGCGGGCGCTACTTGGCTTCGAGGTCGAGCAGATCGCCGAGCGCATGTTCGCGACCCCAGCCAGCACCTACAAGCGCCTCGAGCGCGCGCGCGCCTGGTGGCAGGTACACCGGCCCGACTTCGCCGCGCCCCTGGGCCCGGCCCGCCCCGGCGAGCTGGCGGACGTGCATGCGCTGCTCTACACGCTCTTCACCGAGGGCTATCTGCCGTCTGTTGCCGCCATGGACCCCGATCGCGGGACCTGCGAAAGCGCCCTACGCTTAGCCGAGTTGCTCCACGAGCGTCCCCTTGGGCGCTGCCCCGAGGGCGCCGCACTGTGTGCGTTGATGCAGCTGCACCTGGCCCGCATGGCGGGCCGGCAGGACCCCGGCGGCGACCTGCTGCTGCTCGCTGAGCAGGACCGCGGCACCTGGGACCGGGCTCTCATCGCGGCGGGCCTCGGCTGGCTCGAGCGCTCGGCCTCCGGCGAGGCTGTGACGCGTTATCACGCCGAGGCCGGCATCGCCGCCGAGCACGCTCTGGCGCCCACCTACACCGCGACACGCTGGGAGCGCATCGACGAACTCTATGGTCTGCTGGACTCTCCCATCCATCGCCTCAACCGGGCCGTCGCCCGCGCGGAATGGCGGGGTCCCCTGGCTGGCCTGAGCCTCCTCACGGAATGGGCCCCGCCCGCCTGGCTGCTGCGCTCGCCCTGGTGGCCCGCGGTCCAGGCAGACCTCCACCGCCGCGCAGGACACAGGGTCGAGGCTGATCGTTGGACCCAAGAGGCCCTGAGGTCGGCGCAGACCCCGGCGATCCGTGCGCTGCTGGCAAGGCGGCTCCAGGCGCCTGCGCCGTGACTCCGCTGGCCAGCAGGTCCTGCCGCGCCTGAGCATCCGCGCCCCGTCCTCCCTCCAACGCTAACCTGGGCCCGTGGACCATCCCATCGGCCGACTTGCCCCCAGCACCAACGGAGCCCTGCACCTGGGCCATGCGCGCAGCTTCCTGATCGCCTGGTGGGTGGCGCGCTCCGCTGGCGGTTCGATCGTGCTGCGCTACGACGACCTCGACCCGACGCGCTGCAAGCCCGAGTACGAGGAGGCCGCGCTCCAGGACCTCCGCTGGCTAGGTCTCGACTGGGAGGAGTCGCCCCCCTTCCCTGGCCCCGCCCCCGGCGAGCGATCGATCCTCCG
>CAYWNK010000517.1:0-1875 GCA_964459495.1 uncultured Planctomycetaceae bacterium | reverse complement strand
GCACGTGCAATTTCGCGACCCCGGTCTCTGGGCTGGAAGGCCTGCTCCTGTTTGACTCCGACGCAAACGGCGCCCTCGATGGCTTCCTAGAGCTGCCTGTTCGTGGCTCTGCGAGCGCGATCCTCAACGATCCCAGCAAGTGGATCTACTGAAACGCCCGCAGCGCGCCCCTTGGCCGTTCACCGAGCAGAGTGCGAATTCCTAGCTTGGGGTTTCTAGGACCGGTCGGGACCCTTCCGGCCTGAAGCCCCTGACGGAAATGTCGGGGGACGCTCTCGATTCCGCGCGCGAAGTCCTAAGGCGGTTACGGATTTGAGTCGAAGGATTGCGTGTCAGAAACCTGCCACCACCCGAACACCACGTCGCTACGTTCCCCTTTGCGATGTGGTTCGATGGCCAGGGGGCTGCACGCGCACGGGGTCGTTTCCGTTCCCATTTCCCGTGATCGACCACATTCCCATCATTTCCCGGCTCGATCCGGGAGCGACCCCTACGCGTCAGCCTTCTGGTTGTCCCTCCTCTCGAGGGCCCGCCGCCGATTTTGTGCAGCAGCTCTTCGAGGGCTTGGCCGAGGCCGGTGTGCGCCTTGGCGTCCTCCGCGGGCACCACTCCTTCCCGCTCCTAAAGAGTGGCGCGGATCTCGACCTAGCGCTTCCCTCCGACCAAAAGGCTGGGTTCCTCAGCTGCCTGCTCACCACCTGCCGAGATGCCGGCGTCCAGCTCTGGCGGCGCCAGGACTACGGCCACGCGTGCCAGTATCACCTGGCGATCCCCCTGGAAGGCGGCAACACCCACCACCTCGCCCTCGACGTCCACACCGCTGAGACCTGCTATGGCGTGCCTTACCTAGGCGGCCATCGCCTGGTTGCCTCCCGCACGGACCGCAGCACCCTGCCCAGCGCCCCCGCCGACACTCGAGCCGTCGCCAACTTCCTAGGTCCTTTCCTCTCCAGCGGGCGAGTCCATCCCCGGTACGCCCCCTCGCTCGCCGTCATTCTCGCGGCGGACGACGATGCCGGCCGACGCGCACGGGGGCTACTGCGCGACCTGCTAGGCAGCCGCAGCGGCGAGCGCCTCATCGCCGCGCTCTTGACCCACGAGCCCTCCACCGTCGAGGCACTCGCCCGCCCAACGCGTCGCTCCCTCCTGACGCGGCGATTCCTGCGCCGCCCCCTGGGCTCGCTGCTCGACGCCGCACGCTTCGCCTGGACCGTACGTGTCGCTCCTCTGCTCCGCCCCCGTGGCACCTGCCTCGCCTTCGTGGGCACCGACGGCAGCGGCAAGTCCACCCTGCTCGAAGCCGTCGAAGAGGATCTGCGCCCCGCTTTCCGCGGCGAAGAGATAACACGAATCAAGCTGCGCCCCGGCGTACTCCCCCAGCTCGACCGCATCGTTCACCTAGGCCGCAGCACTTACGGCCCAGAGGACTGCCGCCGCCCCCATCGCGCCCAACCCTCGGGCCCGATCGGTTCGGCGCTCCGCGCCACCTGGTACGCGCTCGACTACCTGGTTGGCTGGCCCTTGCGCATGGCGCCACTGCTGCGCCGGCACGCCCTGGTCACCCTCGACCGTCACTACGTCGACTTTCTCGTCGACCCCGAGCGCGCCCGCATCCGCCGCGGCAGCCGGATCGTGCGCTGGCTCGCACGCAGTTTGCCCCGGCCCAGCGCCACCATTGTCTGCCTTGCCGACCCGGTGCGCGTCCACAACCGCAAGCCTGAGCTGACCGCCGAGGAGTGCGCGCGTCAGATGAAGGCCTACAGCGAGCTCGCCCACACCTGGCCGGGCTGCTACCCCGTATTCACCGACGGATCTTTGGAAGACTCCGTGGCAGCTGTGCGCCGGATCGCCCTCCGGGAGGTGGCGTGATGCCCG
>CAYWNK010000516.1:0-1884 GCA_964459495.1 uncultured Planctomycetaceae bacterium | reverse complement strand
CCGAATCCGCCCCAGTAGCCTCCGATCCTTCCCAGCCTGCAGCCCAGTCCGCACCCCCAGTGGGCAGCACTTCGTTCCCTGTGCCGCCCCCCCAGTCCAGTGGATCGGAGGTCGATCCGGGCTCGCCCCTGGGTCGGCTTCACCCGCTCGCGGTTCATTTTCCAATCGCGCTCCTGTCGGTTGCCTTCCTCGCGGAGCTCCTCAGTCTGGTGCGGATGGGCAAGCATCGGGGCACCGTGCGGTTCTGCCTTTGGGTCGGGGTCCTCGGAGCAGCGGTGGCGAGCTGGCTCGGCTGGGCCCTCGGCGATCTCCAGCCGCGATCCGGATCGAGCGGACAGCTGATGGAGCGGCATCGCTGGTACGCGGTTGCGACGCTGGCTGTGGCGACGCTTGGGCTGATCGCCACCGAGGTTCGCGCGCGGCGCAAGAAGCCCGGTGCCGTCGGTACGATTGCTCCCGTTCTGCTCTTGCTCGGCACGCTGCTGGTGTCCTGGACCGGACACCTAGGGGGCAAGCTGTCCTACGGCGTCGACTGGCTGGACGCGACCCTGCCCCAGGAGATCGAGGGCGCGCTCGACTGGCTGGAAGAACGTCTCCCGTAGAAGGCCTGATCCTAGAAGAGCCTGCCCGGTGCAGGATCCTTGAGTTCGGGGCCATTGTTGCGCACGTTGCCGACTGCCGCTGAGACCTCGTGCTTGGCGAGAGCACCCGACCACGGAGCGAGCAGCGCTTCGTCTGGAGCGTCGATCCAGTGCAGGCCCCCTTCCGGCGAGAGCAGCGCGGGCATCCGGTGGTGCACCTCGCCCATGAAGTCGTTGGGCGTGCAGGTCACTATGGTGAACGTCTCGAGGTCGCCGCGCTTTGCCCACAGGCCCGCCATGAGCAGCGGCTCGCCGCTGGGGTCATGGATGTAAAAGGGCGCCTTCCCGTTCGGTCCGGCGGACCACTCGTAAAAGCCGGAGGCAACAACCACACAGCGGCGCGATTTGAGCGCGGATCGAAACATCCCGCTCTTCGCCAGGCCCTCGGCGCGCGCGTTGAAGGGCTTAGGCATCTTTCCCTCGCCGTCGTCCTTGGCCCAGGACGGCACCAATCCCCAGCGGAGCACCGCCGGGCCATCGGCGCGCACCACGGTCGCTGGCTGGGTTGGGCCTATGTTCCAGCTCGCCTGGTGGGCCGCGGGCTCCTGGGCCGGAAGTCCCGCCTCTTCCATCAGCTCAAAGAAGCGAACGGTGTCGCTCCATGAGTACTCCTGAACCAGGCGCCCACACATCTCCCGTCTATCTTGCGCGGGGAGTTCGAGGCGGCGCAACGGAGCTGAGTCGCTTCCTGGGAGTCACATCCGACCCCTGGGCTCACTTTGGGCTTGTTTTGGATCCACATTGGCAACTCGGGCATGGACCCCCCTCGAGCCACTCCAGGGGCCGGGGGGGATTCTAGGCCGGTCATTCTGGACCGATTTGCGCCTGCAAACAGGGCGGTACTGGGCCTCGGGAAGATTCGTCCCAGCTTGGAAAACAGGAGCACCACGAATGGCGTGGCGAGATGTATGTTGGAAGCACTCGTTCCGACGCTTGCTGACGCAGCGGTCCTTCCCGCATCCACGGGAGGCTCGTCAGCTCCGGCTCGGATCTCTCGTCCAAACTCTCTCAGGCTCTCCTCACTAGCATGTTCCGTACTGCCAAGACCATCTCCCTCCTTTCTTCCTGCGTGCTGCTTGCCGCGGGCGCCAGCGCCCAGTCCTTCAGCGAGTCCAGCGCTGGCGGCAGCGACATCCCGTTCGACGCCGCAAACGGCGCTTCCGGCAACAACGCTGGTTGGGACGTCAATGGCGTCGACCACGACCTCACGGCGAACGACGCCCCCGGAACCGCTTCGGTGAAC
>CAYWNK010000515.1:0-1898 GCA_964459495.1 uncultured Planctomycetaceae bacterium | reverse complement strand
TTCGTGCTGTCGCAGGACTTCGCGGCGCTGGAGCACTCGGACTTCGCCGGCGCGGCCACGACCTGGGCCTTTTTGCCGTCGCAGGTTTCCTGCGCGACGGGACAGGACGACGGTTTCGATGCGGGGCAGTCCCCGGATTGACCAGCAGCCGCACCCAAGGTGAGCGTGGCGGCGGCGAGGGTCAGTAGAAGGTTCTTCATAGGACTTTGGTGAAAGGGAGGGTCGTGCCGCGGGCGGGGAGCTCGCGCTTGGTAGGTTCGGCCAGGCAGGCCTTGCGGCTGAAGGGAGCAGGGCTCCCCAGGTACTGCTGACGTAGTGGAATGTTAGACGATTCAGCCCCGATTGCCTCGTAAGAGGTGGGAGAGGATCGTCCCAGCGCAGGGCACCCAGGCCCCTGACTCCACAGAAGGCCAGATCTGTAAGGGAATTGAACACAGGACCGGATCCCAGACCGACCGCTCTGCATCCCAATCGGGTCGCTCAGCGACCTATACAGGGAGTGTAGGCTGATAGCGGCCCACCGCCCGCCCAGGCACCATCTATGCGAATTCAAACCCTTCAGAAAAGCGCTCTCCTGCTCGGCTTCCTCGGAGCCGGCTACCTCGCCGGCGGCCGCCAACCGTCCGAGCCCCAGCCCAGCGCGGGGGCCGCCCAGGACAGCCCGACGCCCTTGGCGCTTGCCACGGGCCTGAGCGCGGCCCTTGTGGATGCCAGTGCGAAGGCCGCTACTGGGGTCGTCAAGGTGCGCTCACTCGCAGCCCGCGAACGGGGTCGCCTGCGCACCCTCCAAGAGGGCTCAGGCTTCATCGTGCGGGGCGACGGGGTCGTGGTCACCAACAACCATGTCGTCAAAAACGGCTCGGAGTTTCGCGTGACGTTGTCATCGGGCGTTCGGCGCAAAGCCAGGCTGCTGGCCACCGACTCCGACGCGGACTTGGCCGTCCTGCGCATCGAGTCGAGCGAGGAGACCTACGCTGCCCTAGACCTCGGCGCCCCCGCCCCCCAGGTTGGCCAGATGGTGATGGCGCTGGGCAATCCCCTTGGACTCGGACACACCGTCACCTCAGGCATCGTCTGTGGACTCGGCCGTAGCGACCTGGACATCGCCGTCTACGAAGATTTCGTTCAGACCGATTGCGTCGTCAATCCGGGCAGCTCCGGCGGTCCGCTCATCGACCTCGAAGGCCGCGTGATCGGCATCACCACCGCCGTCGGGCTGCGCTCCAACGGCGACGACGGAATCGCCTTCGCGATCCCCGTCGCCATGGTTCGCAAGGTCGTAGAGGACGTGCTGGAACACGGCCGAGTCGTGCGCGGCTGGATCGGAATCGAGCCCGCGTATTACTTCAACCCCGAGTACGAAAAGGACTTCGACGGGGTCAGCCAGGTCAAGATCAAGGGCTTCCCAGACGTGATGCCCAGCCCGGCGAGAGATGCCGGCTTGGCCAAGGGTGACATCGTCTTGGCCATCGATGACCGGCGACTGGTGACCAAGCGTGATCTGATGACAGCCGTCGCAGGCTGCGCGCCGAACGAGACGGTCCAGGTCCAGGTTTGGCGAGCCGGCGAAACCCTGACCTTCCCCGTCACTCTGGTGGAACGCTCCCAGGTCCCCTAGATCGCAGAGCTCCAAACGGCGCCTCCGCCAGCGGGGGTGGCAGGTCGCCCGAACGCACCGGCAGGCGATTGGGCAACATCCCCCACCAGGCGCTCGGCAGCGCCGAGGCACCAAGGCCGGCGGGCGCCGCTCCGACCACAAGCGTCCCAGGCGCCCCGGCCAGGAGGCCACCTGCTGGCGTGCATCCAAGAGCGGCTCCAAAGGCATGCGTGCCCGAGCGCTGCGCTTCGAGTTCGAGCTTCCACGTGCCGCCCTGCTCGCGGAAACCGTAGACCCGGCC
>CAYWNK010000514.1:0-1924 GCA_964459495.1 uncultured Planctomycetaceae bacterium | reverse complement strand
GGGGGATGTTGCACATGTGCCATGAAAGGGGGGTCCCTTCGCCCCTCTCCGCACACACGAGCACACCCGCCACCCCAACCGACCTAGAGCTCTCGAATCAACTCGGGCTGTTCACCGATCTTCGCAAGCCGGAGCCGGTATCGCCCTTTGGGATTCCAGGCGAACTCCCAGGTCCCCCGATCGAAAGCATCCGAGAGACGAGTGTTTTCCTGGTGCACCTGGAGCCAATGGGGAGGGTCTCCGGGTCTCTCGATGGCTAGGTCGATGCTGCAGTAGCTGCCCAGAAGCTCGGGGTCCTCCACCCAGTCCTTGGCGACCTGCCTGCCGGCTTGGAAGGAACGCTTGGGGTGGGGGTCGACCTGGACCACTGCATGGTCCGTGGGGTTCAGCGCAAGCCAGACGAAATCGCCGGCCCGGGGGAAGTAGACGCAGAGATCAATGGCGTCGGTCAGGTCATTGATCGTCAGGATCGGGTCCGACCAAACGAAGGAGCCTCCCGTCGTTGAATCCTTGAAGTCCCGGTAGATGGCGTACTTCTCGGCGGAGCGGCGAATGCGAAAGTGAGGGAAGCTGAGGTCGGCGTTCTTGCCCTCGAACCGCACCCGCGTGGTGGGCGTGTCCTTCCAGGTGAGTTCGACAAGCGGGACGCTTGGTTTGCCATCCTGGATGGTGACGGTGGGAGCTTCGCCGGACGAGATCCAGCCGGCGCCCTTTGCCCCAACCAGGAGCTCTCCCTGCGGCAGGTATTTGCAGAGCATCACCGCCTTGCCGTCCCGAACTTCGCCACGCGGAAGGAAACGGCCTCGGCCCGCCTGGGCCAGCATCAGCTCGCCATCCCGTGCGATCGGCGGCACCAGCCGCACCGTGAGCGTTTCCGGGTACGTCCATGGCACAAGTACGCTGGCCGGGGTCGTCACGTCCAGGTCGGCGAACTCGCGTGGCCGTTCAGAAGGCGGGTCCGACTCTGGTTCCTCGGCCCAAAGGTAGTACTCGGTAGCGGGGTGCAGGTCGGTGATGCACTGCGCTTCACCCAGGGCGTAGGAGCGATATCGGTTGACCGGTACGAGGTCAGCGGGCGGGTCGTAGCACCGTAGCTCGTTCGGATGGAGCTCTAGGCCGTCACTCCCCGCGAGCCGCACACAAACCCGGACCTTGGCACTCTCTGCGGGCGAGAGCTCGGGCAGAATGCGTACATCCAGCTGGCAGTCTTCCAGGCGTAGCTGCTGCTGAAGGAACGCCGGAGGGAGAGTCCCCAGGCTGTAGAAGCATGGTCCGCCGGCGACGTGCACCACGAAGCCGCCATCGTGCTCGGGATCGAGGACCAGCGCCTCTTCGCGACCCAATTCGACGCGAGTCCTGTGCGCGAGCCACGCCTCGTCCATCACGGGCAGAATCAGTGTGCGTCTCGAGTTGACGCGCTCCCTGCCGAGGCGCTTGTACCGGACGTTGGGAGCGGCGGTCTCCACGAACGGAATGTTCACCACCGGGTCCTCCGCCGCGGCAATGCTGCGCTGCCCCATCGGTGGGCTCGCTCCCTGCGCCCTTGCGCCAGAGCCTGTGGCAGGCGCGTCACCGTTCGGCGGAACGAGCCCAATCCTGGGCGGCTCAACTGCCCCAGGCAGACCCCCATCTCGGGACCGGGCAAGGACCCAGGCCAAAACCCCCAGCACCCCAAGCCCCAGGACTAGCGCAGCACTCCGCCGGCCCATGGTCTAAGCCTGCCGCTCCGCGATCCATGCAAGCGTGAGCTCGACCAGCCGGTTGAGCACCTCTTCGCGCGCTAGCCCCGTGCGTCGCAGCACGGAAAAGTCATGATCCGCGCCCTCGATGACCTCCAGAGTGCTCTGCCCGCCGAAGGTCTCCAGCGCCGTGCGCAGCAGGTCGAGCCCCGCGAGGGCGTCCCGATCGCCCTGTAGAAAAAGGG
>CAYWNK010000513.1:0-1931 GCA_964459495.1 uncultured Planctomycetaceae bacterium | reverse complement strand
CCCCCCTGCGCCGCCGCACGCAGCACCCCACCGATGACCTCCGAACGCGCCCCAGCCGTCTATCTCGACAACAACGCCACCACCCGGCCGGATCCGCGGGTCGTCGAGGCGATGCTGCCCCTGCTCGGGGAGCGCTTCCACAACCCCTCGAGCCCCTACCCCCAGGCCGGCGCCGTCGCCGACGTCATCGCCCGCGCACGGGCCAGCGTCGCGCGCCTCATCGGGGCCCGCCGCCCGTCGGAAATCGTGTTCACCTCGGGCGGCTCCGAGTCCATTCACGCCGCCTTTTTCGCCGCCTCGGAGCACCTGCGCAGCCGCCCGCGCATCGTCACCAGCGCCATCGAGCACAGCGCCGTCAAGGCCGCGGCCGAAGCTGCCCGCCAAAGGAACGGGCAGACCGCTGGCCCGCAGGGCGAGCTGGAGATTCTGCCGGTCGACCGGGCCGGGCGCCTCGAGCCCGGGGCCCTGGAGGCCGCGATCAGCCCGGGCACCGGACTGGTGTCGCTGATGCTCGCCAACAACGAAACCGGCGTCATCACCGACCTCGCGGGGGCCGGTGCCGCGTGCCGGGAGGTGGGAGCCCTGCTGCACATCGACCTGGTGCAGGGGCCTGGGAAGCTCCCCCTGGACGTGGAGGCCCTAGGTGCGGACTACGCCTCCATCGCCGCCCACAAATTCCACGGACCTAAGGGCGTGGGCGCCCTTTACGTGCGCCACGGCGCCCCCATGCAGCCGCTGTTCCCCGGCGGCCCCCAGGAGTCTGAGCGCCGGGCGGGAACGGAGAACTCCGCGGGCATTGCCGGCCTGGGCGTCGCCGCCGAGATCGCGGCCGAGCGGGCCGCCGACGGGGAAGCCCTCGCGCGCCTCCGCGCCCTCCGGGATCGCTTCGAGACCGCCGTCCTGGAAGCCGTCCCCGGGGCCCGAGTGCACGGCGCGGGCTCCCCGCGCCTACCCAACACCTCCAATCTGGCCCTGCCCGCCGGTGATGCCAGCCTGACCCTGGCCCTGCTGGCCGACGGCGGGGTGCTGGCCTCGGCGGGCTCCGCCTGCAACGCGGGCAGCCGGGCCCCTTCCCCCGTCCTGCTGGCCATGGGCACAGATCCAGAGGTGGCGAGCCGTAGTCTGCGCTTCTCACTGTCCCACGAAACGACCCAGGACGAGATCGAGCTGGCCATCCGCGCCGTTGCGCAGGCCAGTGAGACAGTCAAAGCCTTGGGCTGACTTCTCCCCCAAGGGAGCGACGAGCGGGGTAGGCTAGGAGAACTCTCCGACTCGCCTCTCTGCGCACCAGCCCTCCCATGGCCAACCCTATCCGCACCTACACCACCAAGGTTTCCGGGCTTTGGAGCCCCCGCCACACGATTCGTGATGAGGAGGGCGCCACCCTTGGAACCTTGACCGTCAAGCGCAACTGGCGCGGCATGGTGGTCAGCGCGGAGTACCGGCCCGAAAAGGGCGAAGTCCTTTCGTTCCGCCGAGACCCGGGTCTGCTGCGGGCCCAGTTCTCGGTTTGGACCGATGGGTCAGAATGGCTTGGCTCGTCCCTGCGCCCCTCGGTGATCGAGCGGTCGATCGAGCTTTGGACAGGCGGCAAGCCGTACCGGGTCGTCCCGACGCCCGAAGTCGGCCGCGGCTGGCGCGTGGTCGCCACCAAGACCGGCGAGGTCGCGCGCATCAGCCTCGGCCTCGTGGGCCGCAGCGCCAAGATCGAGGCCTTCCGCAAGGTGGACTTCGAGATCCTTCTGTTCTGCTACTTCGTGGGCACCCTGACGCCCAACGAGATGTTTTGGCCCACCTCTCTGGAGACCCTGGGCGAGGGTGTAGCCAAGAAAAGCACGGCAGCCCCCCAGGGCTAGAATCCAGCGCCACTGGGATCCTATGGTCTAGGTCCGTTGGGCAACTAGAGCCCCAGCTGGGCCCCACGCCTCCCC
>CAYWNK010000512.1:0-1967 GCA_964459495.1 uncultured Planctomycetaceae bacterium | reverse complement strand
CCTCACCCCCCCGCCAACCGAAACACAACCCGCGTCGCCTCCCCCGCTCGAATCTCAACTTCTACATCGCCGGCCAGGTACCCATCCGCTGCCTGTCGCAGCGTATAGATCCCCGGCGGCATAGCTAGCCCCAGCAAGAACGGGCCAGGTCCCTCGAGCGCCAGGACCTGGCGGTGCCCGCCGCCTCCGTCGTCCGTAAACACGGGAGGCCGCACCACATTGCCGCTGGCTTCGATCAACTCGAACGCTGGCGAAGACCCCTCGACAAGCCCCACCAGTTCTAGCTCCACCCGCCCTCCCTGGGGAGCTTCGAGGCGCACCTTGCGAACCTCGTTCGGCACAAGCCCGGCCACATGCAGATGCTGCCCGGAGAAGCGCTCGAACGGTAGGTCATCCAACGATGTCCCGGGGTCCGGATTCAAGAAGAACATGCCACCCGTAACATCGCAGGCCACTTCCTCGAAAGTGACGACGCTTCCTTGCACGATCCCCGGCCCGACTCGGTAGCGCTTGAAGTCGCTGCCGCTCACAAACAGGAACGCCTGAGCTCCATCCAGGATCGCGGGCGCCAGCCCCATGAGCTCCACCGCAATGCTGCTGGTGGCCACATCGACAGCAAGGTCGATCGCGATCGTGGCGCCGGAGACGAGATCGTGACTCGCTAGCATCACCTCGCTGGGAACGCAGCCCGGCGCGCGGGCCTCCACGTACACCGGATGTCCCGAAGCCACCTGAATCGCGAGCTCCCCACTTTCATCCGTGAAGTAGGCGGAATTGGTATTCGTAGCAGCCGCGCCCAACGCCCTGCGCGGATCCTCCGGCGCAAGCTGCTGCATGACCTGCGCCCTAGGGACTGGCACGCCATCTGCACGCACCAGGAGTGTGACCCCGATCAGCGCTGAATCCAAACGCACGCCGCTCGCCGGGGCGATCGTCTCCTGCCCCGCAGAAGCTGCGAGCATGGTGGGCTTCGAGGCTTCCCCAGGACCCTTCGGCAGCGCCTCAAGGGAGTAGCTCACCCCGGGCTCCAATCCCTCGAACGCGAAGCCGCCCTGGTCGTCCGCGAAGCTGACTCCGCTTGCGCGGATGTACCCATCCCCCCGTTTCAGAATCCGCTTGGTGACAAGCGCCAGAGGCGTCGCCTCGAATGCCGCCTGGGCGAGCACGGGTGTCCCCGGCAAGACTCGCTCTCCTCCCCGCCATGCCGTCCCTGTGATCGAGACGCCCCTGGTCAGGATCAGGTCTCCCAGGTCCAGATCTCCTGTGGCGGGCACAACGATAGGCCGCCGTCCGATGCAGTGCCCATCCGCCGTGAACAGGACGTCTCCGCTCAGCCCCCTAGGCAAGGTCATCTCGAGTTTCCCGTCGCTGTCGATATCCGCCAATGGAACACCCTGGCTGGCGTCCTGATCCACCGAAGACGTCATCCAGAAGCAGGCCCAGGACTCCTCGAACTCCTGCCTATCCGGACTGTTGAACTGGCCGGTGACGAGACACTCCCCCGGCGCCTGCGGAAGCCCCGCCGGCCTTTCCTCGGCAACGGCGGCCTCTTCCTCGGCTGCCGGCGACAACACGACCGAGCGTGACGGCAAAGCAGCGTCCGCCGGCAGGCTGCTGGCTGCATGCGCAATCGCGCTGGCATCGGGGGCGGACACGCCGAGCGGTTCTTCGATCCCTTCCCCCTCCTGCCCGGGTTCGAGCCAAAGGAGTGCACCGGCAAGAACGACCACCACGCAGGCGACAGACAGTGCTTTCGATCCCATAGCAAATCCTCCAAGCCCAAAACCAACAAACGAACCCGAGCCCGCCGCGCCGAGCGCAGGCCCCTGAACCTTGGCGCTGGTGCGAACCGCATTCCGCACCGCCCCCAAACCTCGGGGTGCGAGAATCCCCGCTGCCCCCAGACTGATCCCTGCCGGCAGAGTCCTGCGCAACAGGTCGAGCCCACGATGCAGCTGCACCCGCAC
>CAYWNK010000511.1:0-1970 GCA_964459495.1 uncultured Planctomycetaceae bacterium | reverse complement strand
GACCGGGACCGCCCCATGATGGGATCCCGCCAGGGCGACGTGAAGGCCCGGCGGGAGCTTTCCAAGGTCGACAGGCAGGGCCCGGTGAAGCGATACTGCTCGGCTCTTCGATTCCCATCGCCCCCTGGCCACCGCAACCCGACCATGACCCACGGCGTCTTCCAGGCACCCGAGCCCGAGAACGAGCCCGTCCACTCCTTCGCCCCCGGCTCCCCCGAGCGCGAATCCCTTCAGGCGGCCCTGCGCACGATGCGCGACACGGTGTACGACATCCCCGTCGTCGCTGGCGGGGTTGAACTGCGCGGGGGGGAGGTTTCCGAGGCGGTCTCGCCCCATGACCACGGGCACGTCATCGCCCGCTTCCACGAGGCCACCGAGGCCGAGGTCGCCAAGGCCATCGATGCCGCCGAAGCCGCCCGTGCCGGTTGGATCGATATGCCCTGGGAAGAGCGCGCTGCCATCTTCCTGCGCGCCGCCGACCTTCTGGCCGGACCGTGGCGCGACCGCATCAACGCCTCCACGATGATCGGTCAGTCCAAGACCTGCTTCCAGGCGGAGATCGACGCGGCCTGCGAGCTCGCCGACTTCTGGCGCTTCAACGTCCACTATGCGCAGCAGCTCTACGCCGAGCAGCCTCAGTCCTCCCCGGGCATGTGGAACCGGCTCGAGCACCGTCCCCTCGACGGCTTCGTGTTCGCGATCACGCCGTTCAACTTCACGTCGATCGCTGGCAACCTACCGACCGCACCCGCCCTGATGGGCAACACCGCCGTATGGAAGCCGTCTTCCACGTCGGTGCTTTCCAATTGGCTTCTGCTCGAGCTTCTCAAGGAGGCGGGCCTGCCCGATGGCGTCGTCAACTTTGTCCCCGGCTCCGGCCCCCGCATCGGCGGCGTCGCCCTTGCTGATCGACGCCTCGCCGGCGTGCACTTCACCGGCTCCACCAAGACCTTCCAAACCGTTTGGCGCACGGTCTCCGACCACATTGCGGGTTACGCCCAGTACCCGCGCCTGGTCGGCGAAACCGGCGGCAAGGACTTCATTTTTGCCCTGCCCGACTCCGATCGCGAAGCCCTCGCGGTCGCCATGGCGCGCGGCGCCTTCGAGTACCAGGGGCAGAAGTGCTCCGCGGCCAGCCGCTGCTACATCCCCCGTAGCATGTGGCCGGAGGTCAAGGATCGCTTGGCTGGCATCGTCAGCGAGATGAAGGTCGGCCCCCCGGAGGACTTCTCGAACTTCATCAGCGCCGTCATCGATGAGAAGGCCTTCGCCACCCACAAGAACGCCATCGAGGGCGCCAAAGCCGACAACACCGCCGATGTTCTGATCGGCGGCAAGACCGACGATTCGACCGGCTACTTCGTGCACCCGACCGTCATTCAGGTCGCCGAACCCAAGCACGATCTCATGCGCACCGAGCTCTTTGGCCCCGTCCTTTCGGTCTTCGTCTACGAGGACAGCCGCCAGGAGGAAGCCCTCGAGCTGTGCAGCTCCACGTCCGAGTACGCCCTGACCGGCGCTATCTGGGGCACCGAGCGCAAGGCCCTGCGCGCCGCCATGGAGACCCTGCGATTTGCGGCAGGCAACTTCTACGTCAACGACAAGCCCACCGGCGCCGTGGTCGGGCAGCAGCCCTTCGGTGGCAGCCGCGCCTCGGGCACAAACGACAAGGCCGGCTCGATCTTGAATCTGCAGCGCTGGGTCAGCCCGCGCACCATCAAGGAGACGTTCGTGCCGGCAAAGGACTGGCGCTACCCCTTCCTCGGGGAGTAGCTGCGCGAGACCCGGGCTCCGTACCGCCCGCCTTACTCCTCGGTGAAGACCAGCTCGATCCCCAGCGCCAGCGCCCCGTCGATTTGGAAGTACTCCAGCTCGATCAGGTGCCGGCCCGCCGCCAGATCCAGCCGCACCTCACCGCGCCGCGGCGCGTGCCAGGTCCAGTCCTCCAGCACGTCCAGCCCGTCGACGGT
>CAYWNK010000510.1:0-1976 GCA_964459495.1 uncultured Planctomycetaceae bacterium | reverse complement strand
AAGGTGGCTTCGACGGATCCGGGCACGGACGGCGCCGGCTCCACCCTTTGGGTGGGCGGTTCGGCGGGAGCCTTGGCGGCCGGGGCGACTGCGCGGGCTTCTGTGGTCGTGGCCTGGTCAAGCTCGGCCAATGCGGCTTCAGACTTCGCCAATGGGGTCGCGGATCCTGCGGGCGCATCCATCGCAAGCGCTTCGGTGGTGGCAGGCTCCGAGTCTTGCCTAAGGGACTTCCAGCCGACGAAGGCGAGGGCGGTCAGGGTCGCTGCGATTCCGATCTTGGCGGCGATGTGCATGGCGATGGTTGGGACGACAGGGACGGTCAGGGCCTGGGCGGCGGCGACCTTGGGGGCAGGCAGCAAGCCTGCGGCGAGGGACAGGAAGCGCTGGGCGCCGCCCTGGCGCGCCTCAAGGCGCTCACGCAAGAGGGCTATGCCGCGGGTCAGTTGGGAGCGCACGGTGCCGGGGGGAAGCTTGCAGCTGGCGGCGATCTCGACCGTCGTCAGCTCCCGGTAGTAGCGCAGCAAAAGCACCGAGCGGTAGGGCTCGGACAGGCCCATGACCTCGGCGGACAGGGCGGTTTGGGCCTCGATCTCCTGGGACAGATCGGCCGCCGAGGGCAGGGCTTCGGGGCTAGCCGCATGCTCTTCCCGTCCCCGGCGATGGGCGTCCTTGCGGTAGCCCTGGCGCGCCAGATTGCGGGCGACCTTGGCCAGCCAGGCCCGCGTGGATCCCGGCGACCGGGGGGTCTTGGCCAGGGCGACCAGGAAGGTGTCCTGCACCAGGTCGTCGGCCCCGGCGGCGTCCGGCACCAGATCCAGGGCCAGTCGGCGCAGCCAACCCGCGTGGAACAGGAGTTCCTGGGGGTCGAGGGGGGAATCGGAGGGCGCGGTCATCAGGGGCCTTAGATGCAGTGCGCGGCGCGGCGCTGCACCGAAGTCTGGAAAAGAATGGTCCCCTGTCCATTTCGCCGCTCATTTGGAGTCATGGGCCCCGCATTCCCCCAGCGGGGACAGATCGGGGCATGGACCATCTGTTCTTGGCAGGCGCGCTCCCTTGGGGGTTCAGCAGGCGGGGGGGCGATCCGATCAAGAAGCCATGAAGTGGACTCAAGGCCGCCTCGTTGTGCTTGCCGGGCTCCTGCTCGGGGCGAGCGCTGGTGTGACTCGCCTGACCCGCAGCCAGGGCGCCGAGGAGATTCCCGCCGTGAGCCCGGAGATGTCCTCAGCGTCGAGCCGGATGCCCACGCGGACTTCAGGGACGGTGCTGCAGGCACTGCCGGTCGGTCGCACGGGAATCGCTGAGCCGGTGCTTGAGGAGCAAGCGGTTGAGGAGAGCCAGAGCCAAGAGTCCGGCAGCGACGTGCTCACCATTGTCTTCAAGGGGGCGAACCGCCGCCTGGGAATGGGGGAGCAGGGGACCGTGCGCCTGTACCGCAACGGGGAAGGGGGCGAGGAGTTCTCTGCGACTGCCGCGCTCGTGAACGGCGAGGCAGCCTTCACCGGAGTCCCTCCGGGAGTGCTGCACCTCGGCCTAGAGTCGGACACCTTGGAGTTTGCCGTCGAATCATTCGCCGAGTGGAATCCGATGAGCGGCTCCGGGAACTCGATCGAAGTGGACCTCGACGAACAGGAGCGCAAGAGCATGGAGCGCGCGGCAGTCGCTACGCTGCGCTCCCTCGATGCGGCCCAGCAGCAGATGCAGGCCTCCGGGGCCATGGACTCCGACGGCGACGGGGGCGGCGAGTTCGGCTACATGACCGAGCTTTCCGGGCACACCCCGCTGCGGGTCTCCCAGAACGGCGTCCCGATGGCGGGCGGACCCTCCGATCGCCTCAATCCTCCTTTCCTGGCCTCAGCCTTCGGCAAGCTCGAGAAGGGAAACGGCTTTGGTGCTGTCCTGCGTCGCGGCTACTACTTCCGCATCCACCTACCTGGACCGGCACCCGAGGGAGCTCCCATTCCGGGCCTATTCGAGGC
>CAYWNK010000509.1:0-2001 GCA_964459495.1 uncultured Planctomycetaceae bacterium | reverse complement strand
CGCGCTGAGGCGCTCCAGGCTGACGTTGTCGAGCGCGGCGCCTACTTCTTCCGGAAGGCCCTCGATCTCTATGCCGAGTGCCTGCGGACCGACAAGTGGGAAGGAGAGCCCACGACCATTCAGCCCAGGACCCTCACCAAGTGGTCCGCCAACTACCGAGACGAGGAGAGCGCAGCGTGACCGATACCCAAGACCTGAGCGCCGAAATGGCGATGGTGTCCAGCGACGACGCTGCATCCCAGTCCCTTGCCACGCGAGAGCAGGCTGACATCCAGTCCGCCTTGATCATCGCTAAGAAGTTCCCCCGCAACGAGGACGAGGCTTTCGCCAAGCTGATGAAGGCTTCGAAGCGTCCCTCGTTTGCGGAGAATGCGAGGTATGGGTTCCCGCGTGGCGGCCAGACGATCACAGGACCGAGTATCAACCTAGCGCGAGAGGCTGCCCGCATGTGGGGCAACATCCGCTACGGGATCAACGTGCTCCCTTCGGCGGACAACGCCTACCACATCGAGGCCTGGGCGCTGGACGTAGAAACGAACACTCGGACCTCAGCGCAAGACCGGTTTGCCAAGAAGATCTACCGGAAGCGTGGCGGGTGGCAGGAGACCGAGGATGAGCGTGATCTGCGTGAGCTGCTCAATCGCCGGGGAGCACTTGCCCTCAGGAACTGCCTTCTGCAGCTCCTACCCCGAGACCTGATTGAGGACGCGATGCAGGCGTGCAGTAAGACCAGCAGGCAAGCGGCCAACGGGGACATGAAGAAGGACCCGACAACTGTGCGTCGGGCGCTGGTCTCAGCCGCCGGGGAATTTGGCGTCACGGTCCAGATGCTGGAGCTGTACCTCGGGCATTCACTGGAAGAGCTGAATGGCGAAGAGGTCGCCGACCTACGCGCTGCGTTGAAGTCGATCCGTGACGGCAACAGCAAGCGCTCTGATCACTTCAAGATGCCCGGTGAGTCCAAGCCCGACATGCCAGAGGGCAGCGAAGCGGCTCGGATCAACCAGGAAATCGAGGACGCCGCCAAGAAAGAAGCCGAGTCCAATCCCCCGAGTGAGGCGGAGATGGCGGCAGCGGACGCGCAGCACGCGGGCGGCGAGATGTTCGAGACCGAGAAGCCGGGAGATCCTGCATGAAACCCATGCCTCAAACGCCCGGCCCCTGGAGGGTCGGCACCGACAACGCGGTCGTCTCGGACTTCATGCCAGGGCCGGTCCGCTGCTGGGGTCACGAGCACTATCACTACTACGGAGGATACCTAGTCTGTGAGAGCGTCAGGTCGAAAGCCGACGCGGATCTGATCGCAAGCGCGCCAGCCCTCGCGCAACGGGTAGCCCACCTAGAGGCCAGCCTGATCGATGCGTCACTCAAGCTCGATGAGCAGCGAAAGGAGCTGCGCGAATTGCGCAGCAGGGCTTCAAGCATGGCGGCTGAAGGTGGGACTATTCCGCTGCTCGGGGAAAGCTACGATCCCGACTTCGAAGTGAAGGAGGCCAAGGAATGACCGAATCCAAGCACACGCCCGGGCCCTGGAGCTTCGACCTAGATGGCGATCCTCCATACAACCATGGCTGGATGAGCGGCGATGGCAAGATCATCGCGGGGCTCATGCTGCCGACGCGGGACGGAGAGCGCCAATACGATGAGATGAAGGCCAACGCCGAGCTAATCGCCCGCGCGCCGGAGATGGCGGAGGAGATTGCGCGGATGCGCTGGTCTCTGGCTCAGTGCGCTGCGGAGTTATCGCGGCTTGGGATGCAGACTTTCCATGGACCGTATTTATGCGATCGGATGAAGTCGCTCGCAAACATTGCACGCGAAGCTGCAGGGCAGCCGAGGTGCGCAGATGACTAAGCTAATCATCGCCGGATCCCAGCGCTTCGCCGCCGGGCAGTTCCGCTTCCTGACCTATGACCTGGCCAACCTGGCGCGGCATGCCCTGGATGTCGAGCCCACCGCGATCCTGACCACGCGCGAGCCCGGCATCGGGCAGCACGCCTA
>CAYWNK010000508.1:0-2026 GCA_964459495.1 uncultured Planctomycetaceae bacterium | reverse complement strand
GTCCTGGGGGCCGGCGTGGGCCGGGGTTGTAGCGGCGAGGAAGAGGGGGGAGAGGACGACTAGGAGTGTCTGCATGGTGTGGCCTGGGCGAGCGTGTTGGGGGCTCCTGGTCAACGGATGAAACTCGCGGGCGTTCATGCTGAAAACGGTACGGAGGCGGGAACAAACCCACCGGGGTCCAAGGACAGGGAGCGGTGTCGAGCCCGGGCAGTATTTACCGCCTATAGGAAGAGGGGATGCCTCGCGCGAAGCGCGAGGCATCCCCTCTTCCCATAGGCGGTAAATACTGCCCGGGCTCGTTACCGCGCGCCGATGACTCGCGCGTAGCGGAAGTAGACCTCGAGGCAAAGAACCATGAGCGCCGTCGAGTACACGCGGCCGCCCGAGTAGCCCCAGGGGCCGGCCGGGTCCCAGGAACCCTTCTGGTGGCCTTCGCGGCGCTGGGAGTCCACGACGGCTTCCTTCATTGCCTTGTTCCACTTGTCCCAGTGCTTGCCGCCCATCTGGTACATGGCGTAGCTGCCGTAGTACCAGTAGTACATGTCGCAGCCGAAGCCGTCCGGGTCCCACTCGGGCAGGGTCTTCAGCATCAGGTCGGCGTGCTGCTCCATCTCCGGCGTGTCGTCCGGATCCTGGCCCAGGAAGAAGCGGCAGAGCAGGCCTACCGCGGTCATCGCTTCACCGCTGTCGTTGGGGAAGTGCTCGTTGACGCCCTGGACGCGGGAGCTGCGCTCGCCGATCTGCTCGTAGCCCACGCGGCCGGTGCCGGGGTCGGTGACCTCTTCGATCCAGCCGAGGGCGCCGTCGAAGGCCTCCTTGTCGATCTTGATCTTGCCCTCTTCGGCGGACTTCATCGCGAAGACCATCCAACCGGTGACCGAGGTGTCGTTCTCGCCCAAGGGCGGGATGTCGTAGCGCCAGGCGCCGTAGGGGTTGCGCGCCTTCTCGATGAAGCGGATGGCCTTGGTGGCCGTGCTCTTCAGAGTCGGAGACTTCGAGAAGAAGTAGGCTTCGGTGAGCGCCAGCGTGGCGATCGAGTGGTCGTAGACGTAGGAGTCGCCGATGTCCTCGCCGATCAGGCCGGACTCGTAGTCCTGCTGGTCGCGCAGCCACTTGACGCCGTTGGTGACGACGTCCTTGTAGGGACCCTGACGGGTGGTGTTGCCGTCGCCGAGGAAGGCCAGCAGGGCCAGGCCCGTGATGCCGATGTCCTGGTTGGCGGCGCCGCCGTCCTCGCAGTCACAGGTGTTTTCCTCGTCCACGTTGTTGAACATGAACTCGTCGACGTCCCAGTACCCGTCCGGGGACTGGTGCTTCTTCAGCCACTCGAGGCCGTCTTTCAGGGCCTGCTCGGTGCCCGAGCCGCCGGCCGTGCGCAGGTTGCGCTTGCCGCCGAAGCGACCGCCGAACTTGCCGCCCGCGCCGCCGCCGATGCCGATGACGCTGTTGAAGTCCTTGCTGTCGAAGGGGGAGTCGGAGACCTGATCGGGGTCACCCTCGACCGCCTCGAAGTCCTCGTTCGTGTCGGTCTCGTTGTGGTCGGAAACCTCGAAGTCCTGGATGATGGGCTCCTCTTCGGTCTCCTCTTCCTCGATCTCCTCTTCCTCTTCCTCGGGCGGATCCTCGAACTCAGCCTCCGGCGGGACCTCGATCGTGGCCTGGATGATCGTTTCCTTCTCCTTCTCAAACAGGTTCCACGGGATGGCCTGGATGATGAAGAAAATCACCCCGTGCGCGGCCGCGGAGATCGCCAGCCAGGGGGCCCGGCTGATCCAGTCGTAGAGGACGTCGTTGAAGGTCTCCTCGTTCTCCCAGGGCTTGGGGAGCGAGGACTCGATCTCGATGCCTGCGTACTCGTTTTGACTCATGTTGCGTGCGGTGCCTGCTGGCCGGGGCGAGTGGGCCTCGGGGGCTGGCTGGCGGCCGGTGGTGGGCCCGCATCTCGGTCGCCTGAATTGCCTAGTCGTGAATGACGACCATGGCAAGGCAGGGCACGGGAAGCGGGGCGGACGCCTCGGACTGGGGT
>CAYWNK010000507.1:0-2029 GCA_964459495.1 uncultured Planctomycetaceae bacterium | reverse complement strand
CCTCCACATCACCCTCCAGCACCTCAACCGTCACGCCAGGAGGCCCGATCCTCGGCTGGGTCTCCACCCGATAGGTCCCTGCCGCAACGCCGCTGATGACGAAGTTCCCCCCACGATCCGCCGTAGCGCCGTAGAGCACCTGATCCTTGTTGCTGTTTGAGAACAGTGCGATCCCTTGGCGCATCCTCTCGCCAGTGTCGAGCCCAACGCCATCCTCCAGGATCTGACCCCGAACAACGGCTCCCGGAACAATGACATCGCACTGAATGTTGCTACTCGGCATGAGGACGACCTCCTCAACCATGTGGCTCTCAGGCTCGTACCCCACCTGGACTTCGACCCGATACGTACCCGGCTCCATGCCAATGTCGAAGCTGCCATCGTCCGCGATCTGGACCTGGCGCAGCAGGCCCCGGGACTCATCCTTGAGGATGAGGGAGCCCTTGAAGAGCCGCCCGACAGCGACCGGCACCAGCTCCCCCGCTGCGTTGCGCACCGCACCCGTCCAGCGCGGACAAGCCCTGCCTGGTCCGAAGTCGAGAGTCGCTGTTTGGCCGAGCTGGATCTGCACCTGACGCCTCTCGCCACCGCGCTCAAACCGATAGTCACCGTGCCCGATCATGCTCACTTCCACCTGGCCTGCCGGCATTCCCCCCAGACTGTAGCGCCCGCGGACGTCCGTCCACGTGATGCATCGGAGCCCGTCGGCGGGGCCAACGATGAACACGCGTGCCCCCTCCAGGGGTGAGCCGAGCCCATCGAAGACCTGCCCCTCAAGGCCCGTGGACTGCAGGGGCATGACCACGCGCATGCCTTCGTTGGGTTTGAGAGTCGGCCGCGTGTACTGGCGGTAGCCCGGCTCCACCTCGACCCCAACGTTCCGTACGCCATGGCCAAGGCCCTGGAACCGGGCCCAACCGTCGGCCCCAATGGGAGCGTGATGCATGCCCTTGCGGTCCTTCGCCAGGTCCGTTGGGAAGACATGGAACCCACCGCCAAAGACATAGGCCGAACCTGAACTGACCGGCTCGCCGTCGAGTAGCACGAGCACCTCAAGGAAACCAGGGGGCAAGGGGCCCGTCGGCAGCTCAATCCCAGGCTCAGGCTCCCCTGCAGCAACCGCAGTCTCCGCCCCATGCAAGACCTCTGAAGCTCCCAAGGCATGCCTCGTCCCTCTGGGATCCACCCCAGCAAGATCCACAGCCGCGACAGCAGATCCCTCACCCAGAGAGAGCCCGCCGGACTGGGGCGAATCGCCGGACGACTCCCAGGTGAGCCAAGCCCCCAGAGAGAGCAAGATGGTCAGGCCCAGCGCGAGCGTCGTCTTCATTGCGGTGGTCACCAAGATTGCAGTGCCTGCGGGAGCAAGGGTGGATGCGGTTTCCGGTACAAGGCTCAGCCCAGCAAGAGCCAGCAGCCACTCGCGGTCTTGCGTCTCGAACTCCTCGCGGAGCAGATCCAGAGCGCGCTTGAGCCGGTTGCGAACGGTGGACTGCGGAATCCCCAGGTCGTCGGCGATGGCGGCGCTGGATAGGCCGTCGAAGTAGCGCCGCAGAACGGTGGTGCGCAGGGGTTCTTCGAGCCTGAGCACCGCAGCCACCAGGCTCCTCTGCCCCTGGGCCCGGGCGACGACGTCCGAGGTCGCCGGTGCGTCTTCCGACGCAGCGAGCCTGCGCTCCCGGGCCTGGCGGGCCTGCGACCTGCGGGCGTCCTGACGCAGGGCGTTGCGCAGCACCTGCGCCAGCCAGGGCCGGGCGGAACCGTCCTTCGGACCCGGGCTCTGCAGGGCCGAGAGCCAGGTCTCCTGCACCGCGTCGTCGGCGCTGGGACCGTCCCCCGCTAGCCTGCGGGCCAGATTTCGCAGCCAGCCCGCCTGGGCTAGCAGCTCCTCGGGGGAGGGCCTGTGGTTCGCGTCCGCCATGCCCCCAAGATGCAGCCCGCGGCAAGACTGTCGCCGGGAAGGGACATAAATCGCCAGATTGGCGCTCGCCCCCAAGTCAGTTCACTCCCCCGCCCATTCCCCGAGCAC
>CAYWNK010000506.1:0-2032 GCA_964459495.1 uncultured Planctomycetaceae bacterium | reverse complement strand
TCCACCCCCTTGACCTCGATGGAAAAAACCGCCCCCCCCGCGGCTTTCGCACGACGAAAGCGGTGTGGTCCCGGCCGCAGATGTTCGAACAGCACCTCCCCCTTGGCGTTGGTGCGCCTGCCCGGCATCCCCAGCAGTGCATAGGTGTCGCTGCCCACCTCGCCCACTCGGTGCTCGATACCGACTCCGCTGCAAGGCTCGCCCTCAGCGCTCAAGGCCTGCACCCGCACCGACCCACCCTGAATGAGCTCAACAAGCACCTCCTGCGCTCCTCCCGCCGCCACGATCCCAGGGCTGCGATGTTCCGCGAATCCGCTGTGCTGAACGATGAGCTCGCTGCGAACATCCTGCGGAATCGAAAGCAGGATCTCGCCGGAAGCATTGGTGCTGCTTCCCGACCCCAAGCGGCCCTGGGCCTCAGGCTCAGCCGCCGTTCCCTCTGCCCCTGGGCTCGCCCCAGCCTCGGGCATCGGGCGCAAGCGCACCCGGGCCCCCGCCTGGGGCTGCCGATCGACGGCATCCACCACACGCACGAGCAGGCGCGGACCGAGCTGGAGCGGCAGGTCTCCGAGGTCCATCCGCTGGCGAGGGAACAAGCGCAGGCCCGACTCCTCCAGGGTCTTGTAGCCCCCCGATCGGATCGTCAACACGTAGGCCTCACCGCCCTCCTTCGGCCATAGACCCGCGAAGGATCCGCGTCCGTCGGAATCGGCCAGGCGCAGGTGGCGCGGGGGCAGGTACGCGCTTGCGCTGACCGCCTGCAGGTCGACCTCGGAGGAGCTGATCGGTTCTCCCGTCTTGGCGTCCACGGCGCGCCAAACCAGCTCCGCACCCTCGCCGTATACCAGGATAACATCGCTTGCGCCGCTCGTCGCGCGCACACGGGCACTGCGCGTTCCGGCCTCCTCCTTGCTGCCACGCACCGCGAGGTGGAGTCCATAGCTGCCGCCTTCGTCCAGGCCCTCGAGCAGGAAAGAACCGTCCTGCCCGATGCCTGAGGAGCGCACCTCCCAGTAGCCCAAGCGATCGATATCCACCTCATCCATTCGACGCGCACGGACCTCGATGCCCGCAGGGTCGATGCTGCCCAGCTCTTGAACGAGACCTGCGATCGACGCCCCGTGGACCAGCTCGATGACCAGTTCCTCAGGCTCGCTTTGGCCCATGGCCAGGGTCCCTCGGCGACTCTCAGTTCGATGCCTGGGGTGGCGCACGAACAGCATCCAGGATCCAGGCGCTTGCCCCCCGACACGGAACCGTCCATCGCGATCGGTTTCGGCATCGGCTGCACCGTGGTCGCCGGAGTCGGAGACCCAAATCCCCTCGCGCGTTTCACCGGGCTGAACGTGGATACCAGCATCCCTCACCGGTTGACCGTCGATATCGACGACGCGGCCGATGATGGCGAGCTCCCGATGGACGACAACGTCGCCGAAGTCGAAACCCGATTCGGTGGACACATGGCAGACCTCCGAGCGCTCGGCGTAGCCTTCACCGGCGACGTGCAAGGTGTGTTCGCCAGCCGGAGCAACGAGTTCGAACCTCCCGCCTGCGCCGCTGCGTGCGCGCTGCGCGCGGCCCTTGAGCCGCACCATTAGACCTTCGATCGGATCGCCACCGGGCTGCACAAGGCGGCCGCTCACCGGCCAAAGCTTGGCGCCCTGCGCAACTGCCGCGTCCACCAGGGCCAGAGGCGCCGAGTTCGCGCCCCGACGTCCGGCTCCACTTGGCGCCTCCTCCCCGCTCGAGTTCGCTGCACTGAGTTGGGTAGCGTCACCTGGTTTCGCCGTGGCCACATTCTCGCTAGCCCCGCCCGACTCCAGGGCACGCACGCCGCCGTCCTCACGGGCGAACAACCAAGCGAACCCGGCCAGCAGGCCGATTACGAGCAAGAGCAAGATCGAGATGCGCATCGTGAACTGGCGGAGCGAGGCGGCGAAGCGGAGCGGCCCCGTGCCGCCTGCCCGCCTCCCCAGTCTGCAATGACCTTGCCAAAGCCCCAACCGCCTGGTTTCCCGAAGAAGCGGGCATC
>CAYWNK010000505.1:0-2053 GCA_964459495.1 uncultured Planctomycetaceae bacterium | reverse complement strand
GGGCCGTCCTGGGGGCGGGCGTCACCCTGGCGGCCACCACGCCCCTGTTCGACTTGGTCCATGAGCGGGTGCTGCGGGGCACCCGTGAGCAGCCCCTGGAGGTTCCGGCGGATGCGGTCGTGATCCCAGGAACCCGCCCGGCGGGAGGTGCTTGGGCCGAAGATCAGGGCTTGTCCATGGCCTGCGGGCTGATCGTGAAATACCGCGATGCGGGGACCGACGCCGCTACAGCCCTGGAAGGGGCTCTGCGCTAGTCTTCACCAAGAATCACTCGGAATTCGGTCCCAGGATCGGGGCCTCTACGTAACAGCAACACTATGAACCGTCTTCGCTCCGCGTTCTATGCATGTCTGCCCGTCCTGTTCTTCGTCGGGTGTGCCAACGTCCCGCTGACCGAGACTGGCTTCCTGGGGGACTACTCCGAGATCAAGCCGGCGCCGGAGCACCAGGTATGGGGGATCCCCGATACCGTGCATCTCTATCGCTCGCCCAAGCTCGACAGCCGCAGCTATGACGCGGTGCTGGTCGATCCCACCGATTGGCAGCAGGGCGGCACCTACACGCCCAGCGACGACAACGTCGCCTGGCTCCAGACCGAGTTTTCCAAGTGCATGGAGAACACGTTGGGGGACAGCTTTGAGGTGATCAGCGAACCGCGGGAGGGGGCCCTGCGGGTGCGGCCGGCCCTGACCGCCGCCAACCCCTCGAACGTCCTGGTGAACGCGATTCTGATCATCCTTGCGGTTCCCCTGGACCAGGGCGGGATCAGCGGCGAGATCGAAGTGGTCGACGCGATGTCGGGTGAGCGCATGCTGGCCATGACGGCCCGACGCGAAGGCAACATGTTCCTGATCCTCGAGTCGGTGTTCATCTGGGGCCATGCGCGCCACGGGATGTACAAGTGGGGGCGGATGCTCGAGAAGCTGCTCAAGCCGACTGATCAGGCTTAGCGTTTGCGCAGAAGTGCGGGCTGAAGACGCGGCAGCGTGCGGCCCGTATGTGGGCATGACGTGCGAGCGATTCCGTCGGCGGCGATCACGCCGAGCCGGTAGCGGACCAGGGCCGTGCCGCGCTGGGAGCAGGTCGTGAAGGTGAGCTCCCCCTCGGTGGTCGGGCTGCCCTCGTCGTCGAGAATCTCGAAGTGGGCGAGGTCGGGGCTGAGCACGTAGCCCGAAGACTCTTCAGGCGCTGCAGGGGTCTCGGGGAAGATCAGGCGTGTCGCTGCGAGGTCCAGGACGTTGCAGACCTGGGCTTCCTCTGCCCCGGCGCTGCGGGCGTGTTCGCGGAGCTCTGCTTTGCGTTCGGGCGGCAGCCGGTAGTTGGCCAGGGCCACGATGCGCAGGTCTCGTAGGCCTTTCATGGCGCCGGCTTCGAGGACGGCCTGGGCGAAGGGGGGCTCGGCGATCAGGCCGGATGCCTTGAGCTCGCGCAGCCGGTCGGCCGTGGCTGCCGCATCTAGGGCCTTCGGACCCCCGGTGTCGTGCACCAGGACGCCTGCTGAGCGGCGGGCCGCGGTCCAGCAGCTGCGCGCCGGATTGCCGACGGGGGAGGCCAGCAGCACGGAAGTGCCGGGGGAGTCGAGCCCGAGGATGGCGAGAGCTCTGGCGCCCACTTCGCCGGCGACCTCCAGGCAGCGCGATGTTGAGCGCAGCCATGCCTGCCCGTCGCCGGCCGGCATGGGGGCGGCGTCCACGGGCCCGTAGGCATGTCGCAGCAGGTCGCCACCCTTCTTGCCCGCGAGGGACAGGGCGAGCTTGCGGCCAAAGGGCCAGAGTTCGCGGAGCCGGCGCGGGTCGGGAATCAGGTCAAAGGGCGCCTGATCTACCGCGAAGTCGGCCACGGAGCTGGTGGGGAGCTGGCCCAGGTCTGCGCTGCGGCGCAGGTCCCTGGGTCCGAGGTCATGCTCGGCGGCAGCATTCGCGAGCCACGGCGAAAAGGGCAATAGCTCCTCGCGCAAATGTCCCGCCAGCCGGCGATCGGTCAGCTGATTCAGCTGGGTAAGCGGCAGCTGGGCGAGCTGGGACCAGGCGCGGGGGGATGCCATGCCCAGGAT
>CAYWNK010000504.1:0-2088 GCA_964459495.1 uncultured Planctomycetaceae bacterium | reverse complement strand
GCCCCCGCCTGTGTCCGCAGGCCGGCGACTCACGACGGTGCGCCAAATGGCCTGCGCCACACGCTTGCCTTCTTGGTTGAGGACCCGCACCTCGAAGCGCACGCGGCCACGCTTCGGGCCTGGCTCGATCTCCCGCTCGAGGACGGCTAACTCCACGCCGATGGTGTCCCCGGGTCGCACAGGCCGATCCCATTGGATTTCCATCCCTGCCAGCGCCACGAGGGTGCCCTGAAAGATTCCCGCCTGGACCGCGAGACCCGTGGCGATCGACATCACCAGCATCCCGTGGGCGATCCGCCCGCGCATGGCGCTGCCCGCTGCGTGGAGCTCGTCGGTGTGGATTGGATTGAAGTCGCCCGAGAGTCCGGCGAAGGCCACGAGGTCAGCCTCGGTCACGGTCCGGCGGGCCGTGCGGAAGGTGAGCTCAGGCTCGAATTGCTCGAACCAGAGACCCTGAAGATGCGGCTGCCACGGATCAGCTGGCTTGCTCGGTGTCATGGCGCCAGCGTAGCCCCGGGCGCCCTGGAATCACGCCTCCCAGGCCATCCGAATCCAGGTGGATCCATGCATGGCACTCCAGGCGCACCGCGGGCCGAACACATCCCCGCGGGCAGCAGCGTTATCCGACACATTTGCGCATTAGGTGCACGTCCTGAGCCACCGGACGCACATCCAAGGCACCTCCGAGGCCTTTGCCCCGGCTCCCTTGCACGCCGAATTGAGGCCTGGTTCTGGGCGCTTCAGCAGGAGCTGGTCCGCGCTGCTTGGAGAGCTTGCGACGGATGGAGGGCTCGCCGTCCCGCCGGGCTTGGCCGGGCTTGGATCCTCGGCCGTGGCGCACACAGTCACTCCTGAGTTTTGGTCGGCTCTCGGGTGCGGCTCCGTCCCTCCGGAGGGGAACACGAGCCAGGTACGGATGGCTGTGCCTCGAGCGTTCCACGGAGCGGGAGATTCGGCTTGGCCGTCTGTGCAGCGCAAGCGGCTTGCCGCCCGCCGCTGAGCCATCCGCCGCTGAGCCATCCGCCGCTGAGCCATCCGCCGCTGAGCCATCCGGAGGCTGAGCCATCCGGAGGCTGAGCCATCCGGAGGCTGAGCTGCCCACGCCGGCGACGACTCACCCCATGGACTGCCAATCGAGTGGGGGATCTGTCACCGGAGGGAGCGGGAGCTGGCTTCCGGACCCGGCCGCTCGCCGGTCTCGCTGGGGTGTTCAGCCCGATCCCTTAGGGCCTCGTCATCAGAACCCATCATTGTGCACCATAACATACATTATCCGACACCTAAGAGGAGCTGAGATGAGCCCATGGGGCTGAAACGCTGCAGTTGGGTGCCTGCATGACGCCCTTCCGAGGCCCCTCCCTGGACCCCCACCAGCCGGGCTCAAGGCAGCTTGCAATGGATGGCTGGAACGACCTTCGATGCGCTGATCCCAGGCGCGCCCAAGACAGAATTCCGGCTCAGTCTCAAGCCTGATCCGCCGATAGGCATTGCGGACCCTTCCAACGCCCTGCATCCCTGATCGCCCTATGACTCTGCGCGCCTTCGCCACCATTGCTCTGTTGTTCCTCGCTGGTTGCGCGACCGCGCCGCCGCCTGCCTGGTCCACCAGCGCCCGCCCGGACGTGGAGTCGTTCCGGATGCGCACCGAGTTCTACGTGCCGGATCTTCCGGTGAACCAAGCGCCCTTCAACGAGGTGCACGCCAGCTGGAAGCAACGGCTCGAGCAGCCCTACGTGTTCATGGAGCACACCGGCAGCTACACCGAAACGGGCGCTTTGATTCCGACCCTGCACCGCGAGCTGCTGGCCCAGGGCCTGGAGCCGTCTGGTCCGCCGTTCGCGCTGTACTACGATGATCCCGCGGTAACTGCGGCCAGCGACCTGCGCAGCCGAGCCTGCGTGCCGATCCTGGCTCCCCGTTCCCCGGTGACCCCGCTGCGCTACGACGTGCTGCCCAGCACGACGGTCTCCTACGCCTTCGCCGCTGGCCCGTACCCTGAAGCCCCGCGCGTCTACCCGGGCATCTTCGCCTTCATGGACAAGATGAACTGGTCCCTGGCCGGCCCCATCCGCGAGGTCTACCTCACCC
>CAYWNK010000503.1:0-2112 GCA_964459495.1 uncultured Planctomycetaceae bacterium | reverse complement strand
GTCCGCAGGGCGGCTTGGGGCCTTTCCGGGTCGTTTGGCACGGGACTTGACTGCAGCACGGTATGCATCGCTCGCTGCTCTGCCTCGCTCGGCTGACCCTGTCGTTGATCACCGCATGCGCCGGTATGCAGCTGGCCTCCGCCCACGGCGGGACCTTCCGCGGGCCCGGCGCGCAAGGTCCGGCCGACACGGTGCCACCGCCTACGGGCGGTGGAGCGCCGAAGGGACCGTCGGGCGGCTCCGCGGCAAACCCGGGTGCATCCGCTGGCCGGCCGCCCCTGCCCGGCGGCGCACCCGGACCCGCGACGGGCGGCGCACCCTCGGGCGCGTCCAGGCTGCCCGTGGACCTTTCGTCCTGGCGCCGCTGGTGGGACTTTCACCAGTACCTTCACATGGACGTGAAGAGCGCGGTCCACGGGCTGAACGATCCAATCGGCGGGGAGGTGTTCTTCCTGGGCCGCGGAGGGACGGATGGTGTCCGGGACCGGCTGAAGCCCAGCGCGGACGACATCCATGGCCGGGTGGTGCCGGCGCTGCGTCTGGCGCTGGAGGGGGAAACCGACCAGGACCTGGTGACGGGCTGCCTCATCGCACTGGCCAAGTTGGGCGATCGGCCGCGGGCCGCGGGCGGCGTGGCCCGTGGGGCGCAGCATGCAGGCACGGCCGCGCTGCTCCGCACCTATCTCGATAGCTCCAACCAGGAGATCGCTGAGACGGCCGCAGTGGCCCTGGGGATCCTTGGTCAGGGCGGGGCGGCGGGCATCCTGCGGCAGATCGTGCACGACAGCGATCTCGCCCGCCGCGCGACGGGTCGCGCCCAGGGCGTGCCTTGGCGTACGCGGGCCTTCGCGGCCTACGGGATGGGCCTGCTCGGCCACACGCGGGCCGGCCTGGGGGAAAGGCCTGAGCTCTGCGCCGGTCTCTTCGACGTGCTCGAGGGGGACGCGGGTCGTTCGGCGACCGCGGACATCGCGGTGGCCTGCGTTTCGGCGATCGGGCTGCTTCCGCTGCCGCTGCGGGCAGAACAGGGACCAGGTCTGCGGGAAGGACTCTGCCGCGAGGATCAGCTGCAGCGCCTCCTGCGCTTGATGGACGCGGAGCACCTGCGCAAGGCAGTGCGCGGGCATCTGCCGGTGGCGCTCGCTCGACTTTGCGCCGACCTACCCGGCGCCAGTCCGCTGCGCGCCCAGGTGATCGAACGTTTGCTCGCTGGGCTGAACCGGCGTGGGCTGGCTGCGGAGGCGCAGGCTGGCCATGTGCTCGCCCTGGGGCGGCTCGTTCGGTCGGGAAGCGCGGCACTCGATCGCGAGGCACGCGCAGTCCTCATCCAGGCCGCGCAGCATGGTCGGGGCCAGGAGACCCGGCGCTTCGCGCTGCTCGCCCTGGCGGAGTCCGCTGCCCGTCCGGGACTTGGCGCGGGGCGGCTCGAGGGGCTCGGCAAGACCCGCGAGTTCCTGGCGGATGCCCTGCGCCAGGAGGGGGCGACGACCCGACCCTGGGTGGCCCTGAGCCTTGGCATTCTCGGGCGGCGGCTTGAGGAAGCGGGACTCGACACGGAGCCCTCCGTGGATCGACTGCTGGTGGAAGAGCTCAAGGCGGGTGGGGGACCCGAGGAGATCGGGGGGCTTGCCCTGGCGCTCGGACTGCGGCGGGTGCACGCGGCGGCGGACGTGCTGATCGAGCAGCTGCCCAAGGCGGCGACGGTCGAGACACGGGGCTACCTGTGCCAGGCGCTTGGCCTGCTTGGCAATTCCGACGCGATCGGCCCCCTGCGCGAGATCGTGAAGGGCGCGGGCTACTCGCCCGGTCTCCTGCGCCAGGCCTCGACGGCGCTGGGTCTGCTCGGTGACAAGGCCCTGCTACCTGACCTTGTCACCCGCATGGGCGACGCGACGAGCCTCTCGCTGCTGGCTTCGCTAGCCGAGGGCCTGGGCGCGGTCGGGGATGTTCGCGGACTGGATCCGCTGCTGGCGCTGCTCAAGGACAAGGAGCGCGGCCCCCGGGCTCGGGCCTTCGCGGCCGTGGCCCTCGGTCTGATCTGTGACGAACGGCACCGTCCCTGGAACTCGGCCCTGGCGGAGGGCATCGACTACCGCGCCAACGTGCCCACGC
>CAYWNK010000502.1:0-2114 GCA_964459495.1 uncultured Planctomycetaceae bacterium | reverse complement strand
GTTGTGGAGTGAGCTTGCCCTGGTTGGCTGTATCTTGGCTCCCGTGCCCGAATTGAACGTGACTCTTGCGCCGGGAGTGCCCGACCTCGCCGCCCTGGGAGCCCAGGCTCCCGAAGATCTCCTGGGAGCCGGAAGGCCCCTGGAGGAGGAACACCGTGCCCAGGACGTGGAGACGCGCCCCGGGCTGCGCCATCTGCGGGTTCCCCTGCCGGGCACCCCGGACGGGGACGGCCCCCTGCGCTCGCGGCCGCGCGGCGCGGGGACGGGCTGGCTGGACGTCGTCCGCTACTCCCGTCCAGGCCTCTGGCCCCTGCTCCAGGCGCGATTCACCGCGCCGCGCTCCACCAGCCTGGCTGAGCGCGAATGGAACCTGCTCTGTCACCTCCGGCACGGCGGCCTCTCGACCCCCGAGCCACTGGCCGTGGTGCGCCGCGGCAACGGTCTGGTGGGGGGGGACAGTGCGCTCGTCACCCGGGCCCTGGAGGATTTTGAGCCGGCGGAGCTCGTGCTCCACGACCTGGCGGGGCCGCGGCGCCGTCAGGCCCTGCGGGCGATCGGCTTCGCGCTGGGCAAGCTTTTCGCCGCGGAGGTCGAGCTGCCCGGCTTCGTCTCCGCTCAGCTACTGCTCTCGACGGCCAAGCCTTCCGAGCACGAGTCCCCGGCCGATGCCTGCGGGCTGGAGCAGGTCCTGAGCGCCCGCTCCAAGGGGCCCGAACCCACGCCCGTCCCCGGGCTCGCCTGGAACGAGCTGCCCGAAGTCGCGCTTGCCAGCGTGCGGGGCGGACGCCTGCGGCCCGGCGGCATGCGTTCCTCAGCTCGCGAGAGCATGCTGGCGGAGCTGGACCGCGCGGCGGACCGCGCGGGCCTGTCCGGCCGCGAGCGCAGGCTGGTGGCCGCAGCCGCCAACCGACGGCTCACTCAAACGTCAGCCGCAGCGCGTCGGTGAAGTTCGACGTGGGGGTCGGGTTTCCGTCCCGGAACCAGCACTGGTAGCGCCAGGTATCACCGGGCAGGACCGCGGTGCCTGTGCCCACCGGGATCGCGGTGAGATCCAGGCTGAGCTCGAACGTTCCGAAGATGCCGGTGTTCTGGACCGCGCTGGTGTAGCGCCCGATTTGGCCGCCGAGGCAGAGGTTGCCCTGGGAGCCCCCGGCAGCGATGACGAAGTCCTCGGTCTGGCTCGTCAGGAAGTAGCCAAACTGGTTGGGCGGCATCTGCAGCGCGAACAGCGTGATGTCATTGTCGGCCACGGTGAGGCTGCCCTGCGCGTCCATCGAGGCGGGGAAGCCCGTGGAATTGGGGACCGCGGGAGCGCAGAAGGTATCCGCAAAGCCGCAGTCGTTGTTGAAGAGGCAGTCGACCCACTCGGGGTTATCGACGAAGGGGTTGCGGTTGCCCTGCCACTGGAAGACCTCGTCGTTGCGGGCGCGCTCAAAGTCGTCCACGGGATCGGAGGCGTGCCAGGCGAGCAGCGCGCTGAGGGAACCCATATAGGCGACGGACTCGTTTTGACCGGTGTTCGAGCTCGAGATCAGCGAGTTGCTGTCGGTCAGGATCAGGTCTGGCTCCGAGATTCCCGTGGTGCCGTGGTTGCCGCCCTCGTAGCGCAGGTCTGCGTAGAGCATGCCGCGAGCGACGTCGCCGCGGCGATCCGCCCAGACCTCCCAGGTCCCGTTCGTGAACGAACCCGAGGTCCAGTTGGAGGTGCCTGGGTACTGCCCGCTGGTGCCGCCCGCCGTGATGAATTCCGAGCAGGTCGAAGCGCAGAAGCGGTAGGGCTTGTTGCTGCGGGACGAGTTGTAGCTGGGGTTGCACAGCCGAAGCATGTGGCAGTCGGTGAACGGGTAGTTGTCCGAACCGTCGTCGGGGAAGCCGTAGGAGCGCGGCCAGGTGTGCTCGCGGTTGTAGTCGCCGCTGAACTTCTGCAGCGAGTCGTTGCGGTAAACGTCGAGGATGTTGTTCGGATTGGTGGGGTCGGTTTGGGCCCGCTCCAGCACGAACCAGGTGTCGACGCCGCTCGAGGTATAGGGCAGCCGCTGGTGGTCGTCGATCACCTGGTGGAGGGTGCTGCGCAGGGTGGCGGGGGTGGAGGTGTCCACCGTGTTGTAGTACCC
>CAYWNK010000501.1:0-2147 GCA_964459495.1 uncultured Planctomycetaceae bacterium | reverse complement strand
GGCCTTTGGGTGGACTCGGCTGCGATCTTGGGCCGGCGGTGGGGCGCGTTCCGCTGTCCCAGGGTCTCCGAAGCGGCACTCCCCCATCGAAATCCCCAGGGGACCTTTGCGCCCGGGCACGTTCACCGCTATCTTCCTGCGCCCTCCTCACCAGGGGGAGTTTTCCGTACACCCATCTCGTCCCCACCCTCCCGTGTCCAAGTGATCAAGGTCGCCGTCCGTTCCAACGAGTCCCTCGAGGCCGCGCTCCGACGCTTCAAGCGTCAGTGCAACTACAGCGGGATCTTCCGCCTGGCCAAGGCTCGTACTTGGCACGAGAAGCGTTCGGACAAGCGTCGCCGCGAGCGTCGCGAGCGTCTGCGCACGATCCAGAAGGCCACCCGGAAGAACGATCCGAACCGCAAGCGCAGGCGCGGTGCCCGTCGCCGGAGCAGCTCCAGCAACAACAGTGGTGGCGGCGGCGGTTACGGCGGCGGCGGCGGCGGCGGTGGTGCCGGCGGCGGCTACGGTGGCGGCTACGGCGGAGCCACGGGCTACAACCTGTAGGATCCGGCGGCTTTCGAGCGCGCCGAATGCGCCGGTCGGATCGACCGTGCATTGCGACAGCGAACACGCCCGTCTGCGCTGAGCGCGGGCGGGCGTTCTCACTTCCCCCGGACGGGCTCTCCCCAGCGGGTGCCAAGCTGGATCGATGGGCTTCTTCCCCAAAGAGCGAGACCTCACCAAGCCGCCTGACCGGATTGAGCTGGTCGTGGACGGCAGCTTCTTTCGGGAGAAGGCGAGCGGCTTCCAGATGCGGCTCGACCTTTTCCTAGGGGCACACCTGACGTGGCGCTCGCGAACCTCGATTCAGACGCTCGTGAAGGACGGCTTCGTTCACGTGGACGCCGCGACTCCCGACCATCCGGAGGGTCGGGGAGAGTGGTCGCTCGAGCGGCGCTACGGCCGGCGCCTGCGCCAGGGAACTCGGGTGATGGTGGTGATCCCCGAGGATCTACGGCTGCCGGAGTTTGAGGGCGGGGCGTCGAGTTTGGTCATCCTGTACGAGGACGAGGCTGTCGTTGCGATCGACAAGCCGGCGGGGGTGGCCGTGCACCCGAGCGGGCGGCACCACTCGGATACCCTGATTCAGCGCGTCCACGCTCACTTCCAGGACCAGATCGAAGAGCGCGGTGAGGCGCCGCGCCTTGGGCATCGACTCGACCGTGAGACGAGTGGCGTGCTGTTGGTGGGCAAGGAGGTTGCGTCCCACCGCGAGCTGCGCCGTCAGTTCGAGGCCCACCTGGTCGACAAGACCTACCTGGCCATCGTCACTGGGGATCCGGCGGACGAGGCGGGCTCGATCCGCATGCCGATCGGACCGTCTACCGCGAGCCGCATCCGGCTCAAGATGGCCATCCGCGGGGACGGGCTCGAAGCGCGCACCGACTACCGGGTGCTCGCGCGCTTCGGCTCGCACGCGCTGGTGGAGTGCCAGCTGTTCACCGGTCGGCAGCACCAGATTCGGCTGCACCTGTCGGCCGCCGGTCACCCAATCGTTGGCGACAAGCTCTATGGCCCCGATGACGAGCTGTTCATTCGCTCGGCGGAAGATCGTCTGACGCCGGAGGACCTGATCCAGCTGGAGCTGCCCAGGCAGGCCCTGCATCACCACAGGCTAGCCTTCGATACGCCGGCCGGTACGGGGCGTATCACGGTGGAGAGTCCCCTGGCGGAAGACCTCGAGACGTTCTTGGAGTCTCTGGGCTAGGTTGGGTGGGGCCCCATGTCCCGCGTCCACACATTCCTTGGCCTCTTGGCCGTCCTGTTCCTTGCCGCAGGGCTGCGCTTCACCGGCATCGACTATTTGCTGCCTCTCGTGGTCGAGCCGGATCCGCACATCCCCGTGCAGGTCGGCCTGATCGAGCGCGACGATCCTGATCCTAGCCACGTTCCCGACTGGGCGAAGTACCCGCTGATCCCGGCCTACCTCACGGCGGCCTGCAGCGATCCCGCAGCGCTTCCTCCCCTGGACGCGAGCATCGAAGAGCATCTGGCCGTGGCCTCCGATCCGGTCGTTCGTGTGCGCTGGACCATCGCGTGGATGTCGCTATTCCTGGTGCCAGCGACCTTCCTGATCGGTCGGCGGTTCCTGTCGGGTGGGTGGG
>CAYWNK010000500.1:0-2152 GCA_964459495.1 uncultured Planctomycetaceae bacterium | reverse complement strand
GGGGGGAACCTCCATCCCGCGCAGACTACCTGCTGGCCAGGGTAGACGGGCCCGTCCTCAGCCGCGATCCTGTGGGGCTTCCATGGGCTCTTCCATTCCCCAAAGCACTTCGCCCGCCCCCGTGCGCAAACCCCGCCGCGGGGACGTGCTGGAGGTAGAGCTCGACGCCCTCGAGCGCCGCGGGCTGGCGGTGGGCGTTCACTCGACCTCGGACTGGGGCGATTTCACGGTCGCGGTGCGCCACGGGGCTCCGGGGTCCCGCGTTCGGGTCGAGGTTCGCAAGCGCCGGGGGGGCCGCCTCGAGGCCCGCACCCTCGAGCTGCTGGAGCCCGGGCCCCACGGGGCTGAGCCCCGCTGCCGGCACTTCGGCCACTGCGGCGGCTGCGCCTGGCAGTCGGTGTCCTACCAGGCCCAGCTGACCGCGCTCGGCGCGCGCGTGCGCACGGCGCTGGAGGCCGGCGAGGTGCTCGGCCAGGCCGAGGTCCTGCCCGCCGAGGGCATGGGGGACCCCTGGGCCTATCGCAACAAGATGGACTTCACCTTTGCCAGCCGGCGCTGGGTGGAGCCCGACGAGCCCGAGAACGCCGAGTGTGAGTTCGCGCTCGGCCTGCACGCGGCCGGCCAACACTCCAAGGCCCTCGATATCGCCGAGTGCAGCATCGCCTTTCCCGAGGCGGCCGCGATCGTGGGCACGGTGCGGCGCCTCGCGCGGGCGAAGGGGCTGGAGCCCTGGGACCTGCGGACCCATACGGGGCTGCTGCGCCACCTGGTGGTGCGCAAGTCCTGGGCCACGGGCGAGGTGCTGGTCTTTTTGGTGACCTCGGCGCGGGATGGGGAACGCATCGACCCCTTCGCGGCGGAGGTGATCGCCGAACACCCCGAGATCGCCACCTGGGTGCAGGGCGTGCACGACCGACCCGCCACCGTGGCAAGCTGCGAGGAAGAGCACGTGCTGCACGGCTCGGGGCGCATCGTCGAGCGCCTCGCCGGCCGCGAGTTTGAGATCTCCGCCCAGTCGTTTTTCCAAACCAACAGCGCCCAGGCGGAGCGGCTGGTCGAGGTGGTCGCTGAAGAGCTCAACCTGCAGCCGGGCCAGTCGCTGGTCGACCTGTACTGCGGCGCGGGGACGCTGGGCTTGTGCGTACTGAAGGAGGGCTGCCGTTTGATCGGGCTAGAGAGCGTGCCCTCCGCGGTCACCGATGCGCGCCGAAACGCCGAGCGCAATGGCGTCACCAGCGCTGATTTTGTGCTGGGCGACGTGCTCGAGTCATTGGCGGGCGCGATGGAGGCGCGCGGCGTGCCGGACGCGCTGATCGTCGATCCGCCCCGTGCGGGCCTGCACCCCAAGGTCGTTCCGGCGGTGGGGGCCCTGGGCGCAGCGCGCATCATTTACGTGTCGTGCAACGTCGAATCGGCGGCGCGTGACCTAGTCGGCCTCGTCGAGGCGGGCTACACGCTGGTGCGCGCGCGGCCGCTCGACCTCTTTCCGCACACCCCACACCTGGAGTGTGTCTTGACGCTGGAGAAGCAGCGATGAGCGGTGCGTCCGCCTGGGACTCCCGGGGGCTGTGCCCCGGGTGCAAGCACGTGCATGTGATCCGCAACGACCGCGGCTCGACCTTCTTGCGCTGCACGCTTTCCAAGACCGACCCGACCTGGTCGAAGTACCCTCCCCAGCCGGTGACTCGCTGCCGCGGATATGAGCCCGCCCAGGGGGATCCCCCCCCGAAGGAAGAGTCTTGAGCGGCCCTGCGCTCCTGCCGCCCGGAGCGGTCCTTGTGTCGGCGCCGCAGATGCTCGACGGCAACTTCATGCACAGCGTGGTGCTCATCGTGCGTCACAGCCAGGAGGGGGCCTTTGGCTTCGTGTTGAACCAAAGCACGGGCCTAACCACGCCGCTGTTGCTGCCTGACCACCCGGCCCTGGCGAGCCACCCGCTGCCGGTGTGGAACGGGGGGCCGGTGGGGCAAGAAGGTCTCCAGTTCCTGCACCGCTGTCCGGACCTGATGCCCGGCGGGCTGCAGGTCGGCCACGACATTTTCCTGGGCGGGGAGCTTGGGGTACTGGACGCGGACACCGGCGGCGCCCTGCTGGCCAGGGACATGCGCGTGTATCGCGGTTATTCGGGCTGGGGGGCGGGGCAGCTCGAGGG
>CAYWNK010000499.1:0-2162 GCA_964459495.1 uncultured Planctomycetaceae bacterium | reverse complement strand
GCCCCCGGCTTGGGTTCGGGGGTGTTTGGGGGGGCAGGGGTTCAGCCATGTGAATTGCACCGAGGAAGCTCGGGGCGCCTCCGCCCTCCAAGCTCACCTGTTGAGAACCACCCTAGGCCCAGCTGGGAATCACGCATTCCGGTGCCTTTTTGCGGCCCCTGCGGCGGTCCGGCTTGCGACTTTTCCCCAGTTCCGCTTCCGCTCCAACGCCCCCTCTATCGCTGTGATTGTGGAGAACCCCGTGGGGCCGGGCCCATGGCAGGGAGTACGATCCGCCGCCCCCCCCCACAGGCGGGGTACCAACCGCGAATCCCTATCGATCAACAGGAAGTACAAGGCCCGTGGACAAGATCCTGGAAGGCAAGACAGGCGTCATTCTCGGCGTTGCCAACAAGCGCTCCCTCGCCTGGGGCTGCGCGCGCTCCCTTTCCCATGCCGGCATGCGGCTCGCGTTCACCTACGCGGGCGAGCGCCTGGAAAAAGGCGTCCGCAAGCTCGCCGAGGAATGCCCCGGCTCCATCGTGCTGCCCTGCGACGTCACCCAGCCCGACGAGATCGACCAGATGTTCGACTCTGTGGGCAAGGAGTTCGGTCACCTCGATTCCGTCGTCCACGCCATCGCGTTTGCCCGCCGTGAAGAGCTGCAGGGCAGCTTCTTTGACACAACCAAGGAGGGCTACATGCAGGCGCACGAGGTCTCGGCGTATTCCCTGACCGCCGTCGCCCGCCGCGCCCTGCCCCTGATGGAGGGTCGCGAGGGATCGATCGTCACCCTGTCCTACATCGGCGCCGAGCGTGTCGTGCCCAACTACAACGTGATGGGCATCGCCAAGGCGGCGCTCGAAGCATCCGTGCGCTACCTGGCCGCCGACGTGGGCCCACGCGGCATCCGGGTCAACGCAATCTCAGCTGGACCGATTCGCACGCTGTCGGCGTCGGGCGTGAAGGATTTCAACGACATGATCGACCACATCGCGGAGAAGGCGCCGCTGCGCCGGAACGTCACCGCGGACGAGGTCGGGGATGCGTGCCTATTCCTCACCGGCCCCCATAGCCGCGGGATCACAGGCACTTGCCTGTTCGTTGACGCCGGCTATCACATCATGGGTGTCTAGCATTTCGTCGCTGCCCGTGGGCTCAGCGCCGAACCCGCTGGGATGAACGCGAACGAAAGAGGGGCACGCAAGCCGAAAACGGCCTGCGTGCCCCGCGCATGGGACCTCTCCCAGTTGGCAGCTTTGCCGCTCGCAAGGCTCGGCCGCCAGCCCCATGGATAGCGTCCCGGACCGGTGTTTGTCGAGCGTCGCCTCAAGAAGTCCTGAGCTGGGACGCATTCGTGCGGGGCGATTCACCCAAGCGGAGGTTTTTTTCGCGTCCAGGGCAGCACGAGCGGACCACTCCCATCGGGGGCTTCCCCGTACCAGAGGTGAGGTCCATAGACCGGTTCGAGCGCCTCGGCCGTGAGCACCTCGGCGGGCGTGCCTGCCGCCGCGACGCGGCCCTGATGGAGGCAGACCACACGGCTCGCGTAGGACCCGGCCCAGGCCAAGTCATGCGTCACCAGCGCCACGGCGAACCCCTCGCCAGCCAAGCCCTGGACCAGCTCCAGGGTTTCGGCCTGATAGCGTGGGTCCAGCGACGCCGTGGGCTCATCCAGGAGCAGCGTGCGCGCCCCCTGGGCCAGGGCGCGGCTGAGCAGCACGCGCTGCCGCTGGCCACCGGAGAGCTGCCCCATGCTCCGTTCGGCAAACGCGTCCGTCCCCGTGCGGGACAGGGCCCCCTGGACAGCCTCGAAATCCGCCGCAGCAGGTCCACGCAAGCGCGGGATGTGGGCGTAGCGTCCGCCGAGGACGAAGTCCCCCACGCGCACATCCCCCACCCCATCGAGGGCCTGGGGGACGACTGCAACCCGCCGGGCTGCCTCCAGGGGGCTGAGGGCCTCCAGGGCCTCGCCGTCGATCTGAACCTCGCCCGCACTGGGCAGCAGGCAGCCGCAGAGGATCTGAAGCAAGGTCGACTTGCCCGCTCCGTTAGGCCCAATGACGAACACCAGCTCGCCCGCTCCAAGGTCCAAGTCGACACCCGCCAGGGCCGACCCGGCGTCGGGCGACCCGTAGGAGTAGTGCACGCCCCGGGCACGGAGTCCGGTCCTTACCATGCTC
>CAYWNK010000498.1:0-2174 GCA_964459495.1 uncultured Planctomycetaceae bacterium | reverse complement strand
GGTGGGTTTAGGGCCGGTGTGCATCCATGGACGGAAAGCGTGGCTGGGATGGTGAAAAGAAATCAAGAACCTGCCCCTTGCCGGGCCAGGCGCGGGCTGGCCTGCGCCGGGCATGAGTCCAGGCGATCTCAATTCGAGGGGGCAAGTGCGGTTGAGCCCACACACCATTTGGAGGATTGCTCAGACACAAAGGCCTGGGTAGGAATCCCCGCCAATCGCGAAGAGTTCTTCGCCGTGTTTGCTCGAGCTTGCGTCTTCGCAATCAAATGCCCAAGTCCTTGGGCGGATCACAGCAAGCCCAACAGCTACGCTTGCCATGTACACAAAAAGCACTCTGCGCTTCGGCGTACTCGTGATCGCATCCACTCTCCACACTGCGATCCAAGGCAAGGCCCAGGACTTTCCCGTCGTGCTCAACCGCTACGACCTCGATGCGGTGGGCAAGGTCCTTGTCGAGGACATCCTGATCCCGGAGCCCAACATTCCGGTCGGTCAGACGGTGGAGCTGAATGCAATCAGCCCCGGCGAAACCCGCGCCGAGATCAACGAGTCGGGCGAGTTCATCTGGTGCGACATGCTCAAGCCGGCTGCCGGCGCTGAGGACGGGATTGTCTATCACAACCTCGACACGATGATCTGGCAGTCCGCCACGCCTTCGATCGGTGCCGGGCGGGACTGGAGGGATTTCAACTCCGCGCCGGTGACCCTGAACAACAGCGGATCGTGGGCGGCTCTCCTGCACCTGGATGCCAGCGGCCTGAGCGATCAGGCCCGAATCGCGGTCGACGGTAGCGTGGTCCTGCAGGAGGGCGACGCGCTGCCCTTCAATCCACTCGAGAACATCACCAGCTTCAGCAACCTGCCGGTATGCCTGTCCTACACCGGTGAAGTGGCCTACTACGCCGGCTGGGGAAGCCCTGGTAACCAGGATAAGGGGCTGCTCTGCGACCAGCCGATGGGTCAATCCGGCGCGACCGCTACGGCAAGCGGCGAGACCGTCGACCTCATCGCCTAGGACATCGAGGCCCTGCGCATGAGCGATGACGGCAGCCGGATCATCTACAAGGCCTTCCTCGGCAACGGTAACCCGGCTCTCCTCTTGGCCGAGCGCAACATCGGCATGACCAGCATCTGGGTGGACTTCACCAACATCCCGGTCCCTGGCGGCGCGGCCGCGCAGGTCGGGGATACCTGGTCCTACCAAATCTGACACCGCGATCTCTTGGGGGCGTGCTCCGACTTTTCCTTGTCCCTGGAGATCACCTTCAACTGAGCGTGCAGCCCCATGAACAATGGCGCGGCCCGCCCTGCTTGGGTTGAGCAGGGCGGGCCGCGCCGTGTGGTCGACTCGTCCAGCCCGATTGCAACGCATCGGCATGCACGGCTTTTAGGTACCCCGTTTCGCCGGCTTCGAGGCATCTGGCGGCCAAGTTCCCCCAAAGCAGTCCTACGCTGAGCGCAGACCCGGTCTGCAGCCGGCGCCCGTGCAGCCCATCGGCTGGGTTTTCTTAGGCGAATGCGCACGATGGAGCGGATACTCGGGAGTGCATGAACGTCCGCGTCTTCGTCCTGTTGATCGTCTGTGCGGCCGGTTGTGCTGCGCTTTATTTCTCCTGGGGGATGTCCCGCGAAATTCCTGCCCCGGTGGCTATCAGGCAGGCTACACCGGGCGCGTCGGAGGGGCCGGTGACTCAAGTGGTTTCCGAGGAAGGCTGCCCGCCTGGACGGGCTACCACGCGGTCCTCGGCCCGGGAGTCGGGGCCCCTTGTCGGAGCCGGGGCGGAGCCGCCTACAGAGCTTGTGACAGCCCGCGTGAAGCTGGCCTGTTCGACCTACGGGGGAAGGGGAGCGGTGCGCCTCCCGCGGATGCCGTTTGTCGTCTTTGTGCGCTCGGGTCCTGCTGCCAGGGAGGTGCTCTACCGCGGCAGAACCGAGGTGGATGGGACGGCGCTCTTTCAGCTGTCCTGGGAGGCCGGTACCAGGGACGCGCTGAGGCTCGCACCTGACGAGCGTGGGCTGCAGTCCCGGGCAACCCGTTTGAGTCCGGCTTCCGCGGGCGCCGACTTCGACTACGTCTGCCGGATGAAGGTCGTCTTGGGGGCAACGATTCTGGGCGCGTTGGTCGGCGAGGACGGGAGCGGCGCGCGGGGTCAGGTGGGGGTGGTCACCGGAGG
>CAYWNK010000497.1:0-2184 GCA_964459495.1 uncultured Planctomycetaceae bacterium | reverse complement strand
CTTGTCCCGCGGTCTCGTGGGCGGTCACCACCGCCGCTCCGGCTCCGTCACCGAACAGAATGCAGGAACCGCGATCCTTGACGTCGAGAAAGCGCGAGAGCGTCTCGGCTCCAATCGCCAAGACGGTGCGCGCCTTGCCCGCTGCCACAAAGGCTTCCGCCGTCGTGAGGGCCGTCAGGAATCCGGTGCAAGCCGCCGCGACATCGAACGCGGCCGATTGCTTGGCGCCGAGCTTCTCCTGAACGAGCACCGCGCAGCTGGGCATCATGTAGTCCGGCGTCAGAGTCCCGACGATGATGAGGTCCAGATCCTCCGGCTTCAGGCCCGCGTCTTCCAGGGCCCGCCTACCGGCCTCTGTGGCCAGATCGGAACAGTCTTCCCCGTCCTCCACCCAGCGGCGCTCCTTGATCCCGGTTCGTTTGGTGATCCACTCGTCGTTGGTGTCGACCATACGAGCGAAGTCGTCGTTGGTCATCACGCGCTCGGGGAGGTACGAGCCCAGGCCGGCGAGGCCTACGGGGGTCAGGACTTGGCTGGATTGAGTCATAGCACTGGAGTGGCGATCTCTCGCTGGCCTGAGGTTAGCCTTTCTCTAGGGGGCAATGCGAAACCTTGTCAGTGGCGCCCTGCGGATCCTGCTGGATCTTGCCGGCGGGCCGGCGCTCTTCGGCCCCTCGTGCCCACGCGGGTCGAGCGAAATCGCAGGCGGCAACGGACTGGCCGCCGCTTCACCGGCGGCTAGGAAGCGGGATCTTCCCCGCCGGAGACCTCTTCCATCCCCGCCACGATGTCCCGGTTGACCTCTTTGTCCAGCGCCCTGGTCGCGAGCCCGAGAGCATTCGCGACCGCGTTGGAATCCGAGCGTCCGTGGCCGATGACCACCACGCCGTTCACCCCCAGAAGCAGGGCTCCACCGTACTCGGAGTAGTCGACCCGGCGGCGCAAATTGCCCAGCAGCTCGTCGGCCCCACCCACGCTCTGGGCCTTGAGCTCCCCCATGACCAGCTTCATCATGAAACCCGCCATGCTCTCCATGAGCTTCAGGCAAATGTTGCCCGTGAAGCCATCGGCGACGACCACATCGACCTCTCCGCCAAACAAATCGCCACTTTCCACGTTGCCGATGAAGCTGAGGGACGACTTCGTCAGCAGGGCATGGGCTTCCTGCAGAACCTCGGTGCCCTTGCTCGGCTCTTCTCCAATGTTGAGCAAGCCAATGCGCGGAGTGGCCACGTCGAGTACGTGGGATTGCAGCACGCTGCCCATCACCCCGTAAGCCAGCAGGTCGGAGGCCTTGGGCGAGACGTTCGCACCCATATCGAGGATGGTGACGGGGCGGCCGACGAGCTCTTGGGTCACCGCAATCGCCGGACGACGCACGCCCGGCAGGGTGCCGAGCATCAGGGTTCCTGCCCCCACCACGGCCCCGGTGTTTCCCATGCTGACGAAGGCTCCCGCTTTTCCGGCGCGCACCGCCTTCGTGCCCACCGAGATGGTCGAGTCCCGCTTGGCGCGCAGGGCCACTGCGGGCTTTTCCTCCATCCCGATGGTCTCTGTGGCGTGCAGCCGGCCGAAACCGGGGTCTCCGCCCAGCTTCTCCAGGCCTGCATCGACCAGCTCGCGGTCGCCGACCAGGATCAGGCGCGCAGGATCGATGCGGAGTGATCCCTGCGCGTCGCAGGCCTGCAGGGCACCCGCCAGAACGACATCGGGTCCGGCATCGCCCCCGAATACATCGAGCGCGACAGGCGCGGACTGGCTCTCAGCCGTCATATGCTCCAGCGTTCGTCAAGACCAGCGTTCGTCAAGAGCTGTGAAGAAGTCGACGGGAAGCCTAGAAGTCCTTGGGCTCGAAGACCTCACGGCCTCCGTCTCCACCCTTGGAGAATCCGTAGTGGGTGCCCTCTTTCTCGTTCACGCGGTGCGGACGGGTCAGGCCTCCGCTGCGCGGATCCCGCTGGATGGTCGGGGCCTCGACACCAAGGTGGTTGCGACGGGTGCGCTTGACAGCTTTGGAGGTTCGGCGCTTGGGGTGTGCCATTGGAGGGGCCTGGTGAACAGTCGCTAGGGGCGGAGGAAGTCGAGGCGGGCTCGAGGAAGCGCGGGAGCGTAGCCCTGCGCAGGAGCCAAGTCAATGCGCCCAGGGCACTGGAGGCCCAACAAACGCCGGAATCGGTCCTGGCG
>CAYWNK010000496.1:0-2187 GCA_964459495.1 uncultured Planctomycetaceae bacterium | reverse complement strand
GTTTCCTCCCTCCCCGCCCGGCTGCCCATCGCCGTCCCCGTGCGCGACTACGCCGCCGACAAGCGCAGCGCCCTTGCCGCAGCAGTCGTCGATGCCGAGGGCCTCGCCAAATGGTGCCAGAAGAACAAGGCCTTCCTCGAACGCGACCGGGCCTATGAGCTCATCCTCCGCCTCCAGCCCGACCACAAGGACGCGCGCAAGGCGCTGGGCTTTTCCAAAGACAAGAAAACAGGGGAGTGGATCCGCAAGCGCGAATACCGCGAGCCCAGAAACCAAAAAGCCTCGTCCGCGCTCGAGGCTGTCGAGCTGCGCGGCAAGCTACTCAGCGCCCACGTCGAGCGGATGCTCGCAGCGATTGAAGCCAACGCAGACTCCATCGACCCGTCCACCAAACGCGACGACCTCAAGGCACTGCTCGCCGAGTGGCCCGATGACGAGCGCGTTCGTCTCGCGCTTGGTCAAGTCCGCCTGAGCGCCGACGGCGAGCCCGATCGCTGGGCGTCCCCGCTGGCCGCCCGAACCCTGTCTGCCCGGGCCGAGATGCGGGAACTGCGCGAGTCCTTGCGCGCGTCCCTGCCCACGCCCAAACCCACCGAGCTGCTCGACCACGAGAAGGACCTAGGCGGCGATCTCGAGTGGAAAGCGGCCCTCGAAGCCGGCCCCCTGCGCCTGCTCTCGAGCGGAAGCGAGGACGTGGCAGCCAGCGTGCTCGGCGACCTGCAGCTGATGTGGGCCTATCTTCCCACAGCTCTGGGTGGGACCACCGGCGCCACCGACGGAGCCACGTCTTACCTCCTCACCAGCGGTGGAGCCGCCGACGCGTTCCGCGAACGCTGCTCGCTCGTGGGCGAAGACAACAAGGCGTTCTGGGATCAGAACATCGGCACCTTCCTTGGCCAGACGGTGCACACGGCCCTTTACAGCCGCACCGCCCCGGCCCGGCGCGACATGGCCCTGCGCCTGCCCGTCACTCTCTACCTCTTCCAGAACTACGGGATCCGTTCCGACCGGGGCTGGGTCGTCGAAGGCTTTGGGCTGATGCTCGTCCATCAGATCGCCGGCACCCGGCTCTCCTATAGCAGGCACACCGCTGGCGATGACGTGTCCCAGGGCACCGACGAGCGGGACTTCCAGGACCGCATCAAGCGCGGCGACGCCGACTGGCTTGAGCTCGGCCGGCAGACCATGAAAGATGGCAAAGCCCCCAACCTCAGCTTCGTGCTCGGCAAGAACTCCGGCGCGATGACCTCCCGGGACCTTGTGATGGCCAACGCCCTCGCCGCCTTCCTGATCGAAGCCAAGGGCCCCGAGGTGACCGAATCCGTCCTGCGTCGCATTGGCGGCCAATGGGAGGGCGGCAAGCGGGTCGTCGAGGGGGAGTCGAGCGTCAAGGTCCTGGAGGATGTCTTTGAGGCCCCCCTCCCCAAGATCTACGAGATCCTTGAGGAGTGGCTTACCGAGATCAAACAGAAAGGCTAAGAGGTCCCCAGAACCAGCCCCCCCATCATGGGTTGGGTCCCTTTTCCGGGTTCCCCGGCCCCATCTCTCCCTCCCAAGCCTTCCCCATGCTTCGCTCCCTCTCTGTTGTCGCCTGCGCCACCGGCCTCTTCGCCACCGCAGACCTGTCCACGGACTACCGCACGGATCGCATTCTGGTGGTGGAATCCACGCTTGAATTCCAAGCCGAAGTGACCAGCTTCGAAGTGCTCTTCGACGGTGAGCCCCGCGAGGGTGGCGGCGGAGGCGGTCAGCAGTCCTCCACCATGACGCTCAGCACGGTCCACGCCGACCACGCCGTGGAAGCGGACGGGGGGAAGGCATCCAAGGTCCACCGCGAGTTCCGCAGCCTCTCGGCCAGCAACACCCGCGGCGAAGGGGAGTCGAACGATCTGTCCAGCCCCCTGGAGGGCGTCACGCTCGAGCTGGTCGAAGAGGACGGCGAGGTCAGCGTTAACGTGCCCGGCGGAGAAGACCTGGAGGACGCCCAGCTCCAAGGGCACCGGCTGCCCCTCGCCATGGACGCTCTGTTGCCCGACGGCGAAGTCGAGGACGAGGATAGCTGGGACCTGGACGGCGACGCGATCGCTGCCGCGATCGGTTTCCAGCGGCAGGCCCGTCTGTTCCCCCGTCCTGAGCGCGAAGGTCGCGAGCGGGGCGAGCGCGGCGGTGGCGGCGGCGGCGGTGGTG
>CAYWNK010000495.1:0-2187 GCA_964459495.1 uncultured Planctomycetaceae bacterium | reverse complement strand
CCCCGGCAGTCTCCCCCCCTACCGATCCCAGGGAGCCGGATCCTGCACGAGTTCCATCAGCACACCACCGGTCGCCCCCGGATGCAGGAACGCAATCGCAGTGTGATGGGAGCCTTTCTGCGGCGACGTGTGAACCAAACGCACCCCGTCCTCGGACAGTGTTTTCAGCGCGGCCTCCAGATCGTCCACCTCGAACGCCATGTGATGCAGGCCGGGACCGCGCTTGGCGATGAATTTGCCCACGGGCGTGTCGGGCCCGGTGGGCTCGACCAGCTCGATACGCTGGGTGCCCGCGTAGACGACGAACACGTTCACGCCTTGGGTTTCGACCAGCTCCGGTTCGTCCTGTCCGGGGCGCATGCCCAGCTGGTCGACGTAGAGCCGGCGCGAGGCCGCAAGATCTTCGGTCGCGATCGCGACGTGGTGCAGACCGCGGACGAGACCGCGCAGCATTTCGGGTGTATCCATGGTGACTCCTATAGGACCTCAGGCGGGTTGTACTTGCCGAAGACCCCTTCCAATGTGGTGCACACCTCGCCCACGGTGGCGTAGGCCTCGACGGCCGCCAGCATGGGATCGAGCATGTTCCCGGTGCCCCGGGCGGTCTCCTCAAGGGCTTTGAGCGTGGACTCCACCCGGGCCGGATCGCGCTCCTCGCGCACTCGCCCAAGGGTCGCGAGCACCTCGTCCCTGGCGGCGGGATCGGGCTTGAAGACCTCCGGCTGGATCTCCTCTTCCGTATAGCTGTTTACGCCGATGATCTTGCGCTCGTTCGACTCCACGTCCCGCTGCCACTGCAGGGCGCTGCGCAGAATTTCGCGCTGGACGAAGCCGTCCTCGATGGCCGCGACCGCCCCGCCGCGCGTGTCGAGCTCGGCCATCAGCTTCAGCGCGCGCGCCTCCAGCTCATCGGTCAGGTGCTCGACGTAGGGCGCGCCGCCCAGGGGATCGATCACGTCGGCCGCCCCCGACTCGTGGGCGAGCAGCTGCTGGGTGCGCAGGGCGATGCGGGCGGAAGCCTCGGTGGGCAGGCCCAGAGCCTCGTCCCGCGAGTTCGTGTGCAGCGACTGCGTGCCGCCCATGATCGCGGCCAGCGCCTGGACCGTGACGCGGACCACATTGTTGTCGGGCTGCTGGCTGGTCAGCATCGAGCCCGCCGTCTGGGTGTGAAAGCGCAGCGCCCAGGACTTCGGGTTCTTGGCCCCGAACTCCTCGCGCATGATCCGTGCCCACATGCGGCGTGCGGCCCGGAACTTGCCGATCTCCTCGAAGAGGTGGTTGTGGGCGTTGAAGAAGAACGAAAGGCGCGGCGCAAAGTCGTCGACCTTGAGACCAGCCTCGACGGCCGCCTGCACGTAGGCGCGCCCATTCGCCAACGTGAACGCCAACTCCTGCACCGCCGTCGAGCCCGCCTCCCGGATGTGATAGCCCGAGATCGAAACCGTATTCCAGCGCGGCACATGCTCCGCACAGAACGCCATCAGGTCGGTGACCAGCCGCATCGAGGGCCGGGCGGGGAAGCGGTAGTTCCCGCGGGCCGCATATTCCTTGAGGATGTCGTTCTGGACCGTGCCCGAGAGCTTCGAGGACTCGGTACCCTGCCGGCGCGCAAGCGCCACGTAGGCGCAGAGCAGGTAGCCCGCCGTCGCGTTGATCGTCATCGACGTCGAGACCTCGCCCAGGGGGATGTCCTGGAAGAGCCGCTCCATATCGGCCAGCGAATTGACCGGCACCCCCACCTTCCCGACCTCGTAGATCGCTAGGGGATCGTCGGAGTCGTATCCGAGCTGGGTCGGCAGGTCGAAGGCCACCGAGAGCCCCGTCTGCCCGCCGTCCAGCAGCAGCCGGAACCGCTCGTTGGTCTCCGCCGCACTGGAAAAACCTGCGTACTGACGCATGGTCCAGAGCCGGCCCCGGTGCATGCTCGGCTGGACGCCACGGGTGTAGGGGTACTCGCCGGGCCAGCCGCCGTCGGGAGCATCCCCGTACAGGGGCTCCAGGGGAAGGTCGGAGGGGGTGGAGAAAGACTCCTGACGCTCCGGCCGGCGGCTGACCGCGGGCCCGTACGTGGAGGCGAGCCAGGCGGCCCGATCGGAACTCGAGGGGGGCTGGGAGGAAGGCATTGGGCCGGACAGGTTAGCGATCCAGGGCAGATAAGGGCGAATGCAGGGGCGCGGACCACGTACC
>CAYWNK010000494.1:0-2191 GCA_964459495.1 uncultured Planctomycetaceae bacterium | reverse complement strand
GACGTGACGGATGAGGGGCAGCGGACCCGCTTGCTCTGATTCCCGATCCGAGGCTCCCCCAGCGAACCAGTCAGTCAGCCAACCAACCAACCAGTCAGCCAGCCAGCCAGCCAGTAGCCCAACCAGCCAGTAGCCCAACCAACCAACGCCTCCAAATCAACGCCGGCCGCCCCCCGCAAGAGCGGAGACCGGCCGAGCCAATCCATCGAGCAGAAGCCCCAAGGCTCCCCCTCGCCAGCAGCCTCACTCAGTTCGAGAAGGTCACGCTCAACCCATCCGAGAAATCGAACCCTGCGCCACCCGCTGCGGAATCACGGAACCAGAATTGGAAGTTCCAGGTCTCGCCTGGAGCAATCGACGGCACGCCCGCAGGCGGATTCGGGATGTCCAGGTTGAGGAGCGCCAGGCCAAGCGGATCGATCTGCTGGGCGGGCAGGCGTACGAGATTTCCCCCGACGCAGATGAAGCCGTTGCCCAGGGCATTTTGAACCTGGTTGGGGCCGTAGAAGAAGAGGCCGAATGCATTGGGCGGGTTGCTCACCGCGGCCAGCGTCAGATCGTTGGCTGACACGCTCGCTGAACCGGAGGCACTGATCATCGAACCTGAGATCGAAGCCGAGTTCGGCGTGGTCACGCAGTAGTTCACGATCGCTTCCTCCTCGAACTCGAGCTGCGCGATGTGGGTCAGCCAGTTGTTGTTGTCACCCGTGCGCTCCTGGATCGTCCAGATCGTGTCGTCCGTCGGGTCCGCGCTGGTCAGGCTGTAGTCGCCCCAACGGTTGCGGCCGATGCCGTCCAAGCGGTTGTAGGCGCCAAGCCCCGGCTGGTACTGAACGGGCACAGCCATTTGACCCGCGGGATCGGAGGCTCTGCGACCCGTCACGTAGCAGCCCGCGAACTGGCTCGAGTTCGAGCCGCTCATGCCCACGACCACGTCGCCGTTTCCGTTGACCGCGATCGTAGGGAAGAGGTAGTAGAGACTGCTGTCGCTGATGGTGCCCTGCTGCACCGAGCTGGCGACGTTGTCGGGATCGATCTCATACCAACGACCCGCCGAGCGACCACCCGAATTCACGCAGTGGGCCATCCAGATGCTCCCGTTCCGATAGACCGAGTTCATCAGGCGATCGCTGACCGTGTCCAGCGGCGTCCCGCTGCCCAATGCCGGGGCGTCCGGCGGGCTGTCGTGGTTGCCCACGGACGTGAACCCAACCGCCTGTAGGGTCGGGTTCGTCATCGGGGGCAGCACCCTGCGCACGCGAATGCTGGAGTTGCCGCTGGTCGATACGCAATACGCGCCGCCGTCGTCTTCCCAATGCACGGCGGGCTGAATCGCGCCCTCGAAGGTCAGCTGGCGGAAAGCACTGACAGTGCCGACCGAGGGGTTGGCCGCCACAAGGGGTGCTTTGTCCAGGGCGAACAGGGAGTGGCTTGCGTTGCCGCTAACCATGAAGGACGCGGTGTAAATGCCGCGCGCATCGACGCCCAGAGTCGGGTAATCGGGCCAGGATCCAGCGTCGCTGCCGCCATCGGTGGCGAAGCTGAACTTGAAGAAGGTCCCGGTGGCGTCGTCGCTGGTCGAAACGGCCACGTGGATTTGCTGGCCCGAGGAGAAGTTCGTGCCGATGATGATCCAGCGCTCGCTGTCGGGGTCAAAGACAACGCGGGGGTCGAGGGCGCTGTTGATGCCAGGACCCATGAACGTATCCAATGCCGAGTTGATCAGGCGGTTGCCCGTGACCTTGTCGTAGACAGAAATGTTCTCGTTGACGACCGCCACGAAGTGGTCGGTGCCGACCGCGCCGCAGGTGTCGGGCGGAATGAACCCGGCGCCGTTGTCGCCCAGACGCGGTCCATCGAAGTCATTGACCAGATCCGGGGCCGTCCCCGCGCCGCCGAGGAACGAAGTCGTCCCGGTCTGCGCGTCCGCGCCCGGGAGACCCGGAGCACGCCGCTTGCCCGTCGCAGGCCGATCGAAGGTACCCGTGCCAACCTCCCAAACCAGCCCCGCGTACTGCGTGCCGCTCAGGGTGCTGCGGTAGTCCAGATCCTCGAAGTCGAGGGTGCGCTCAGCGCCGCCGGCAACATTGAACGTTAGATCGTCCAGGCTGTAGAAGCCTGAGCCTTGTGTGGCGACCCGGCTCTCGATGACGACGCGATCGACCGACTCCAAGTTCATGGCGAAGTACGA
>CAYWNK010000493.1:0-2210 GCA_964459495.1 uncultured Planctomycetaceae bacterium | reverse complement strand
GGCGTGGGGTGCCCTCATGCAGGAAGTGCATTTCCAGGTCCCCGACCTCGAGGTCGCCGTGGCGCAGCACGAGGCGGCCGGTGTCGGTGAAGGTGCCGATCGCGGTGGCTTCGACGTCCTCGGCGGCGAAGATCGCGATGCAGGCCTCGAGGTCCTCGGGTGGAACGCCGAGAACCATGCGCTCCTGGGCCTCGCTGATCCAGATCTCCTCGGGCGAGAGGCCGGGGTACTTGAGGGGCACAAGGGCGAGATCGACCTCCGCGCCGCAGTCCGCGCCCATCTCACCGACGGCCGACGAGAGGCCGCCCGCGCCGCAGTCGGTCAGGCCGCGGAACAGGCCCGCATCGCGCGCCCGCAGCAGGCCCTCGCAGACCTTTTTCTCCGTGATCGGGTCGCCGATCTGCACGGCGGCAGCGGAGGTCGTCTCGGAGTCCTCGTCGAGCTCGATCGACGAGAACGTGGCTCCGTGGATGCCGTCGCGGCCGGTGCGCCCGCCGACGACCAGGATCACATCGCCCGGCTTGACCTCTTTGGTCGCCGCGCTGCGGGGCATGAGCCCGACCGTTCCCGCGTAGACCAGCGGGTTGGCGACGTAGCCCTCGTGGAACCACACCCCGCCCGAGCAAGTGGGGATGCCCATCCGGTTTCCGTAGTCGCGCACGCCGCTGACCACGCCGCGCAGTACACGGGCGGGGGGCAGACTGCCCTTGGGAAGCTGGTCGGCGGGTAGGTCGGGCGGGCCCACAAAGAAAGCGTTGGTGTTGGCGATCGGGCGTGCGCCCTTGCCGACGCCGAGGATGTCGCGGATCACGCCGCCGATCCCGGTGCCGGCCCCGCCATAGGGATCGATCGCGCTAGGGTGGTTGTGGGTTTCGACCTTGAAGGCGAGGTCCCAGCCCTTCTCATCTCCGGCGCCCGAGGGCAGGTCAGGCTCAAACTCGACGATGCCTGCGTTGTCGTGGAAGACGCTGATGCACCAGGGCTTGTCGAGTTCGTGGGTGGCCTTGGCGATGGTCGACTTCAGCAGATTGTCGATCACTTCGCCGTCCATCTCGATGATGCCGCGGAAGGTCTTGTGTTGGCAGTGCTCCGACCAGGTCTGGGCGAGGGTTTCCAGCTCGGCGGCGGTGGGGGGGCGGCCTGCTTCCGCGTAGTGGGCCTGGATCGCCTTCATTTCGACGAGGTTGAGGCTCAGCATTCCTTCCTTGGAGATGCGCAGTAGCTCGTCGTCGGATTGGCCGGCCAGCTCGACGTGAACCACACCGTGCTCAGGACTCGGGCCGGGGTGCCCGTAGTGGAGGGCCTCGCCGGTCAGCTGAATCACGTCCACCGTCTCGTTGGCCAGCACCTGGCGGGCGAGCAGTCCGAGCTGGTCAGCGCTGATTTCCCCGCTGAACTCCCAGGCCGAAAAGGTCTGGATCGGATCGTCCCCGGCGGGGAGCAGGCCCGCCTTGCGCGCAGCCCGCTCGAGGGTGCGTGCGACGGCATCCATGACCCCCGGCCGGCGGGAGACCAGCAGGCGTCGCGCGTCGCCTCCCGCAGGCTCTTCGCCGGGCGCAAGGACGCGGGCCTCGTCGAGCACGGGGTCGGCGAGCAACTGCCCCACCAGGGCCGAGACGGCGTCCCGATCCAGGGCACCGGGCAGCAGGTACCCGCGGCCGAGCCGCACGCGCAGCCCCTCCGCCACGCCAAGCCGGGCGGCGGCTGCCTGCACGTGGACCCCCTCGGGGTCGGGAGCGGTCGGGCGGCGGAAGACCTCGATGCGCCAGGGGGCGCCGGGCGCGGCGGAGACTGTCATGGTTCGAGACGGGTGCGGGGGAGGGGCGAGCCGGGAGTGTAAGGACCCACGGCTGGGGTTTCGACGGCTCCTCGGGGCTCCCTTGGCCTTCCGTGCTTGCACAGCCCGGGATGGGCCCGGAACATAGGGCCCACGGGGCCGTAGGGCAGCCCGTACGATGGCGGCAGCCCATTTGGGGCCCGCATACCCACGCAAGCGCTATGAGCACCACCAACAAGACCGGCGGCATGAATTTCGAGGCTCCCGTCCAGGAGCTCGAATCCCAGCTGGCCGAGCTCGAGGAGCTGGGCAAGAGCACCAAGCTCGACATCTCCAGCGAGGTCGACGCCCTCCGGGGCAAGATCGCCGAGGCGATCCAGGAGACCTACGCCAACCTGTCGGCCTGGGACCAGGTGCGGGTGGCGCGCCACCC
>CAYWNK010000492.1:0-2365 GCA_964459495.1 uncultured Planctomycetaceae bacterium | reverse complement strand
GGGCCGGGCCGGGCAAAACGCTTGGCCCCAGGTCGAGGGTGACGACAGCATCCCAGTGGGGAAGCCGCGTGAGCAGATCTTCGGGGCCGCACCAGTCGAAGGTGAGGCCCCGTGGAGCGCCGCGGGTCCAAGGCCCGCGGAAGAGGTCCTGGTCCCGGTCGCGCACCACCATTCCTACGAGGGGGCTCGCACCCACCCGCTGCACCACGCTGAGCGAGTCGTTCTCCGGCGTGCGGTCTCCCGTTCCCACCACCAGCCGAACTTGGATGTTCCACAGACCTTCCGGCAGCGGCCCCAGGTCCAGCGTCGAGCGCGCCACCCCCAGCGGACCAGGGCCGGGGCCAAGGTCGAGTCGCCGAGCCTCCAATCCCTGCCCGGCGCCCGCCTCGCCTAGGGACCATTGATCCAGGCTCAACTCGACGGCGTGCTGCACCTCAGCTCCGCCGCGCCAGTCCAAGCGCAGAACCACGGGTTCCCCCGCCGCGCTGAACTGCGGCCCGGCCAAGGCGACCAGGCCACCGTCCGCTAGGTTGGGCGCGGGCAGCGCCACCCGCCGCACCCGGCACCCCGAGCGGACCAGTGCATCGAGGCGCGGGCGAGGATCCGCCCCAGTCCACGCGCCGTCCGTGCACAGCACCAGTTCCCCCGGGGGTCGGCCGCTGGCGAGCAGCCACGAGGCCGCCGCCTGGACAGCCGCATCCAGGGGTGTCCCCCCGTCCTGATCCTGGCCGACGAGCGGGCGCCAGGGCCCGGATAGGTGTTCCGCCCAACTCGCCGCGGGACAGGGTCCCACCAGGCGCCGCACCTCCGGAGACAGCCGCACCACCGCGAGCTCCTGCCCAGCCGCCGCCGCCGCGCGCGCCTCGGCCTGGATCAGCTCCAGATACACACCCGCCAGCCCGCGGCGCGCCCGGCCGACGCTGGCCGAGGCGTCGAGCACCACCACGCGCACCGCCGGCCGGTCGGGAGCGTCCGGTCCGGGCCTCGGGATCAGCAACCACGCAGCCACCGCCACAAGCGCCACCCCTACGGCGGCCAACGCCGCCCGGACTCGCCAGCCGAGCCCCACTAAGAAGCTGCCCCGCTCGCCGCCTCGCCCGGGCTTGCGCACGTGGGGCTGTCCTCGCTCCCGCCGCAGGCCGGGCCGGGGCTCGACGCGCCCTGGCGCTGGGTGCTCGCGATCCAACCACCGCCCACCAGGCGGTCGTCCAGGTAGAACGCCGCGCCCTGCCCCGGAGCCACTGCCAGCTGCGGCTCATCGAAGGTGACCCGCGCGCTGCCGCCTTGGGCCGAACAAGCCCGATCGATCGCAATAGTGCAAGCCGCGGGCACGCAGTGGTAGCGGTGCTGGACGTGGGCGCGCAGCTCTGTGTCCGGGTCGATGCCAATCCAATTCAGATCGTCGACGTGCATGCTGACCGCCTTGCAGTCCTCTTTCCCGCCAACGATCACGAGCCCCTCGTCCGGCACCGTCTCAACCACAAACAGCGGTGTCCCGCCGCCAATGCCCAGCCCGCGCCGCTGGCCGATGGTGAAGTGCTCGGTTCCTTCGTGCTCGCCGATCCTGCGGCCAAGGGTGTCGACGATCAGCCCGGGATGCAGCTCGATTCCGCGCTCGGCGAGGAGCTTGCGATAGTCGTTCGAGGGTACAAAGCACACCTCCTGGCTGTCCTTCTTCGCGCTCGTGCGCAGGCCCGCCTCCGCGGCGAGCGCGCGTACGGCCGGCTTCTCCAGATGGCCGAGGGGCAGCACCGTGCGCGCGAGCTGGGCTTCGGGCACGGAAAACAACTGGTAGGACTGATCCTTGCGCTGATCGACACCACGGCGCAGGTGCACCCGTCCGTCCAGCACTTCGATCTGAGCGTAGTGGCCGGTGGCGACCCCGCGACAATCGAGCTGGTCGGCGAGCTCGATCAGCCGCCCCATCTTCAGATCGCGGTTGCAGACGGCGCAGGGGTTGGGGGTCCGCCCGAGGGTGTATTCGGAGACGAAGTGCTCGATGATCGAGCCGAATTCGTCCGAGAGGTCCACCGCCTGGAAGGGCACACCCAAAAAGGCTGAAACCATGCGCGCGTCGCGGGCGTCTCCGAGGGAGCAGCACGACTTTTTGTGCACCTCCGCCGCGTCCACCTTCACGCCGTTGCGCATGAACAACCCCACGAGTTCGTGCCCCCGCTGGGCCAGCATCCAGGCCGCCACGGAGCTATCGACGCCGCCGGACATGGCGACGACGAGGCGTTCGGAGGGCTCGAACTGGATCGACGGCAGGGCGTGGGCCGCGGTGGCCGGGGATGAACCTTTCGGGGAGTTGGACATGGCTGGACGCGCTTTCGCGCGGATGGGGATTCTAGTAGGTTCCCAGCCC
>CAYWNK010000491.1:0-2377 GCA_964459495.1 uncultured Planctomycetaceae bacterium | reverse complement strand
GCGGGCCTCCTGCACGGCATTGCTCTGGCAGGCGGCGAGCTGGCCGACGTCGAGCCCCGCGTTCTTGGGCGCCTTCTGCTGCGCGGTCGTGAGCAGGTGCAGGCGCCAGGCGAGCTCAGGGCGCGTGCGATCGAAGGCATCGAAGGCGCCGCAGCGGATCAGGCACAGGGCTTCGTCTTTGCGCGCTCCCGTACGCGCTAGGAAGTCGGGCAGGGACAAAAAGGGACCCTCGGCCCGGGCGGCGAGGATGGCCTGCAGGCTGCGGCCGGTGATGCCCTTGGCCTGGGCGAGGCCGACGCGTAGGCCTAGGCGCTCGCCACGTCTTTCGAGCGTGAAGCCCAGCTCGCTGCGGTTCACATCGGGCGCCAAAATGGCGACGCCCAAACGGCGCGCCTCTTCGACGTAGACGCGCTGGCCGAAGTAGCCGGTCTCGCTCAGCAAGAACGCGGTCATGTATTCCGCAGGGTAGTGGGTCTTCAGCCACGCGGCGCGGTAGGCGATGCGCCCGTAGGTGACCGAGTGGGCCTTGCAGAAGGCGAAGGACGCAAAGTTGGCGGCCAGGTCCCAGACGTGCTGAGCTTCGGGCTCGTCCAGCCCCTGACTGCGGGCGCCGGCGAGGAAGCGTTCGCGCAGGGCATCGAACTCATGCACGCGGCGTTTTTGCAGGGCGCGCCGCAGCTGGTCGGCCTCGGGCAGGTCCATGCCTGCGACGCGCGCCGCACACTGCATGACGTCTTCCTGGTAGAGCATCACGCCGTGGGTGTCCCAGAGCACGTCGGCCAGGCGCGGGTGCGGAGGGATGGGATCCTCGAGGCCGCGGGCGCGGCGGATGTAGGCGTCCTTCATGCCCGAGCTCGCGGGGCCGGGGCGGATCAGGGCGACGGCCTGAATCACGTCGTCCATGGTGCTGGCCGCCATCTGCTGGAGCAGGTTGCGCATGCCGGGGGACTCGATCTGGAAGCAGCCGAGGGTGCGGCCCTGGCGCAGGCTCTTCGCCGTATCGGGGTCGTCCTCGGGCAGGTTCTCAAGGTCGACCTCAACGCCTCGCTCGCGCAGCAGGCCCAGCGCATCGTCGAGGGTGGTGAGGGCGCGGTTGCCGAGCAGGTCCATCTTGACCAGTCCCACGGCCTCGACGCCGTCCTTGTCGAGCTGGGTGACGACGGGGCCCTTGGCGGATCGGTGGCAGGAGACGAAGTCGGTCACCGGGCCGGGGGACACGACGACGCCGCCGGGGTGCAGGCCGAAGTGGCGTGGGGTGTCGAGCAGGCGCGCGGCGCTCTGCAGGGTGCGCACGAAGCGCGGGTCGCCAAAGGGGAAGCCGCGGGCCTCGGGCAGCGCGGCGAGCGCGAGGGCGAGTTCGTTGCCCTGGAGCGCTGCGGGCAGATGCCCGCGCGCTTCGTTGGCGCGCGGGGCGCCGGAGTTGAAGCCACCTTCGGCACGTGCTTGGGTGGGGGAGACGTGGCTGGGCTGGGCGGCGCTGGGCTCTGAATCGCTGGGTTCCGAGTCACTCGGGTCCGGGGTCGAGCTGCCGTCGAAGGCGGGCTTCGCTGGCCCGGCCAGGAAGTAGGGCAGGCGCGCGGACCAGGGACTGATCTCGGCGGGCGGGATGCCGTGGGCGAGGGCGGCTTCGCGGAATGCCGAGCGCAGGCCGAAGCGGTTGAGCGTGCAGATCATCGCGGTGCGTTCGTGACCAAAGAGCTCGAAGACGTGTTCGAGCACCTCGTCGCGCCGGCGCCAGCAGAAGTCCAGGTCGATGTCGGGCCGGTCCTGGCGCGTTGGGTTCAAGAAGCGCTCGAAGGGCAGCCGGTAGCGGAAAGGGTCGGCGTCGGTGAGCTCCAGGCAGTAGGCCACCAGGCTGTCGGCGGCCGAGCCGCGCCCGACGCTTGGGATGCGCTGTTCGCGTGCGAATTCGGCGATGCGGCGCACCAGCAGGAAGTAGGGGGCGAAGCCCAGGCGCTGGATCGTGGCGAGCTCGTAGTCGAGCCGGCGCAGCACCTCGGGGCGCAGCGGCCGGTAGCGCGCCTGCGCGCCGGTGATCGCTAGGGCGCAGAGCTTGGAGTAGGGGCTCTCGCCTTCTTCCAGCTCGACCTCGGGGAAGAGCACGCCGCCCAGGGGCGGGGTGTAGCGGCAGGCCTCGGCGATCAGGCGCGTGCGAGCGACGCAGGCGGGTTCGCCCGCCTCGCGGATGCCCTCAGCCACGGGCCAGGTCCCGGCCACGTCGGGGAGTTCGGCGAAGGCGGCGCAGAGCTCGGCGTGATCGGGCAGGTGGGCGGGGGCCTCGGCGAGCCAATCGCCCGGCAGGCTTTGCAGCAGCGCGTTGTGTTTGATGGCCACGCGCACGCGGTGGTCGTCCGCGCTGCGCGGGTCGGCGTAGTAC
>CAYWNK010000490.1:0-2422 GCA_964459495.1 uncultured Planctomycetaceae bacterium | reverse complement strand
CCCCACCCGCGGCGTCGCCCCCGCCCCGCTCGCGCCGTTCCTGCGGCTGGCGCTACCGATGGGCATCGCTGCCCTCTGCCAGCAGCTCTACTTCTGGCAGGACAACCTGATCCTGCGCGCCCACCGGGGCGACAGCGAGCTCGGCCCCTACAACCTTGCGGTGCGCTGCATGTCCTACGGGATCCTGCTCGCGGTGTACGCCTCGTCCGCCGCCCTGCCCTGGCTCACCCGCGAGGCCACAGCCGGCCGCCTCGCGCCCGCCGTCCGCCGGCTGATCCCGCCGCTGTTCGCCCCCGCCGCCCTGGCCGTCGGGCTGGCCTGGCCCTGGGCCGCCGACATCCTGGGAATCTTCGGAACCGAGTTCCGCGTCGCTGCCCCGTCCCTGCGCTGGCTCCTGCTCGCGGTGCTGTGCGTGTACGTCGGCGCGCCCTGCCTGACGGGGGTCGTGGCGCTCGGAAAGAGCGGCAGTGTGCTCGCCATCGCCGCGACGGCCCTAGCCACGAACCTCGCGCTCAACCTGGCCTGGGTCCCGGCCCAGGGAGCGGTCGGCGCGGCGCGCGCCACCTGCCTGACCGAAGCAACTGTCGCAGCCCTAGCCGCAATTGTGGTCATGCGTTCATCCTCCCCCTGGTCACGCCCCGCCCGTTAGCCCATCCTGACCCGCCGTGCGTATCGGAATGGACTACCGGCCCGCCCTCGTCAACGCCGAGGGCATTGGGCGCTACACCCGCGAGCTCGTCCGCGGGATGGTGGAGATGGGCTTTGACGGCAACCTGGGGCTCTTCGGCTACACGCTGAAGGGTCTCGCCGTGCCGCGCACCGAGCTAGGTCTTGCCGGGACGCGCGCAGAGCTGTTGCGCCTGCGCCTCCCCTCGCGCTGGATCCCGCGGCTCCTGAAAAAGCGCGGCCTCGGCGTCGACGACCTAGTCGGCGGCTGCCAGATCTACCACCACACCCAGCCCAACCGGCTCGCCGTGCGCCAGGCGACCCAGGTCGCCACGCTGTTCGACTGCATCTGGGCCACCGACGCCATCCGCGAGGACGGCCCCGGCTTCGTCGACCCGCAGGTCGCGAAGGGCATGCGCGCCACCGCCCAGGCCTTGGTGCAGGACGCCGCGCGCATCCTGGTCCCGACCGAATTCGTAGGCGCTGACGTCGTGATGACCCTCGGTGTCCACCCCGGCAAGGTGACGGTCACGCCACTGGGCTGCGACCACGTGCTGCGCCACCTCCCCCCGGGCGGTTTCGGCCCGCCGCCCGTTCCGTTCCTGCTCACCGTCAGTCGCGTCGACGCGCGCAAGAACCACGTGCGCATCCTGTCGGCCTTCGAGCGCTTGGTGCGCGAGGGCCACCCCCACCGCTGGATCATCGCGGGGCCCAAGGGCCACGGCTGCGAGGATTTCGAGCGCGCCCTCGAAATCTCCCCCGCCCGCCACCGCGTCACCTGGCAGCGCAAGGCCAGCGACGCCCAGGTGGTCAAGCTCTACTCCCAGGCCGCGGTCCTGGTGTGGCCCTCCCTCGCCGAGGGTTTTGGCCTGCCGCCACTAGAAGCCATGGCCTGCGGCACCCCGGTCGTCACCAGCGGGACCACCAGCCTGCCCGAGGTCTGCGGCGACGCCCCCATCTACGTGGACCCCACCGATCCCGAGCGCATCCACGCCGCGGTCGAGCGGGTGATCACCGAGCCCGAGCTCGCCGCCCAAATGCGCGCGACCGGCCTCACCCAGGCGCGCAAGTTCACGTGGAAGCAGTGCGCCAAGGACACCCTGCTCGCCTACCGCGCCGCCGCCGACCAGGGTTCGGAGCCGGCCCCGATGCAGGGCTTTTTCTAGGGGTCAGGGGCCTGCTCAGGGATTTCTGAGCGCCTGGGTGTAAGAAAAGCCTGCGCCTGCGGAGTGTAGATGGAAGGCACGCCTTCCCACTCCCCCATGGCCAAGCACCTGAGTTCCTTTCCAGAAACCCGACAGAGCCTCCTGCTCGAGCTTTCGCGGCGCAGCGACGGGGCCTGGGAGGAGTTCCTTCAGGTCTACGAGACCGCGATCTACCGACGCTGCCGGGCGAAGGGCCTGCAGGATGCGGACGCCCGCGACGTGACCCAGGACGTGTTGGCGGCCGTGCACCAGCGTATTCCGACCTGGGACCCGAGCGCCACGGCCGGCAGCTTCCGGGGCTGGTTGATGCGCGTGGCGCGCAGCCTCTCGGTCGACCGCATCCGTGAACGCACCGGCGGTCAGGCCGGCAGCGGGGACAGCAACGTCGGCCGCCTGCTCGAAGAAATCGCCGGCGACCCGTCGAGCGATCCAGCGGGCGACTCTGGGGCATTCGAGCTCGAGTATCGCCGCGCCACGTTCACGTGGGCCGCGGACAAGGTCGCGGCCGAGGTGCGCGCAAGCACCTGGCGGATCTTCGAGCTCACCGCGCT
>CAYWNK010000489.1:0-2427 GCA_964459495.1 uncultured Planctomycetaceae bacterium | reverse complement strand
GCCGGGCGGGTGCGTCGGACATCCGAAGCTCTCGCCGGGCCCGCTGCCCCTGTTGCGCCGGGAAGTGGCGCCGATTTGACCGAATCAGCCGATGGGACCGGGCCGCTTGGCATGACCCACCCTGGGGATGCCTTCGCGGCGTTGGTCCGATCAGACGCCGACTTTCAGTTCCTTGTCCGCCATGTGCGGCTCAAGGTAGTTGGCGCAGCCGGCAAGGCTGCCAAGCTCGCCGTAGTCCTCCTCGGGGACCTGCACGCCGTAGCGCTTGCGGAGCTCCATGACAATGTCGAGGAAGTCCATGGAGTCCAGCTCGATCTGGTCCCGCAGGGGCTCTTCGAGGGTCAGTCCGTCGAGTTCTTCGTCGGGGGCGATTGTGGCGATGATGTCCTTAACAGCGAGGACGATCTCTTCCTTGGTCATCGGATGATGGGGGTAGTCGAAAGGGGATACGGTTAGCGTGAACTTCGGAGGCGAGCTAGCTCTCGTAGCGCTTGACGACAAGCGCAGAGTTGATGCCCAGCATTCCGAAGGAGAGGTTCAGGATGGTGTCGACCTTGCCGCGGTTCAGGGGCTCGTTCAGCACGAGACCGCGAACGTCGCAGTCGGGATCGAGGTTCTCGACGTTGATGGTGGGGTGCACCACGCCGTCGTCGAACGAGGGCAAGTTGCCCGCCAGCTCGATGGCTCCAGCGGCACCCATGGTGTGCCCGATGTAGCTCTTGGTGTTGTTGATCGAGGTTGCCTTGGAGTCACCGAAGACCATCCGCACGGCCTCGGTTTCCTGGACGTCGCCCAAGGGCGTCGAGGTGGCATGGGTGGAGACGATGTGAATGTCGTCGGGGGCCATGCCCGAGCGATCGAGCGCGCCGCGCATGCACTCGTTCTGTCTCTCGGGCAGGGGCAGCACCGCGCTCTTTGCGGCGTCGGAATTGACGTGCCAGCCGGCGAGTTCGGCGATGATGTTGGCGCCACGGGCCTTGGCATCATCGAGTCGTTCGAGGGTGTAGAGGCAGCCACCCTCGGAGACGACGATACCGTTGCGGTTCTTGTCAAAGGGACGGCTCACCTGCGCAGGGTCTGCATGGGTGCCCAGGGCGCCCTCGGCCTGGAAGGAGGCAAAGATGCCGAAGGTGTGAATGCTCTCGGAAACGCCGCCGGCCAGGCAGGCGTCGACCTCGCCGAGCTGCAGCATCTGGGCCCCCTGGATGATGCCCAGGTTGCCGCCGGCGCAGGCTCCCCCGACGCAGTAGTGGGGGCCGGTGATGCCGGTGTTGAGGGTGACCTCGCCGGCGGGGTTGTTGGCCACCGTGCGCGGATTGTGGTGGTGGGACCAGTAGGAAAGGTCGTAGTCGTACTTGGAGACCTCGTAGATCTGTTCCTCGGTCTCCACGTTGCCGTGCTCGGTGGTGCCGATGTAGACGCCCACGCGCTGGCGCCCAACACGATCGAGGTCCAGGCCGGAGTGGGCCAGGGCTTCGTTGGCGCACCAGACGGCCACGGAGCCAGCGCGCGTGCCCAGGCGCAGGGCCTTGCGCTTCTGGTACTTGGTGGCCTCAAAGTCGCAGACGCCCGCGACGGTTTTGCCGAAGTAGCGAATCTCGTAGGGGGAAACCCCAGAGACTCCGTTCAGCAGGTTCTGGCGATATTCGGCCAGGCTGTTGCCGTTGGGGCTGGTCAGGCCCACGCCGGTGATCACGATGCGCGGCAGGTTAGCCATGGAGGGATTCGTCCGCCGCTTGGGCGTGGGGCTCGGGGGGGGCAAGTCGGGGACCAGGGCCCCGCTCATGGGTTTCTTGGGCGACCTGGCGGGAATCGGTCAGGGCTTCGCCCAGGGCCTTGCCAGGCTTGCCGATGCCGATTTTGAGGGCGGTTCCGACCGCGCGGCTCAGCAGGCTTTGGGGATCGCCCAGTGCGTTCGAGACCGAGCTGAAGACCAGCTGCATAACGGCCTCGGCGATCTCGCAGGTGGAGAGGATGGAGCGCAGGGTGAGCACGCGGGGGTCGCGCGCGCCATGGGTCTCGCGGATGTAGTCCAGGGTGCGCGTCATGCCTTCGCGGAAGCGGGCGAACGCAACCTGTTCCCGGCGGCGCAGCACGGTGGCCACGATGGAAAGGGTATTGCCAACCGCCGCGTGCAGGTTGCAGCGGCGGGTCGGGTCGAAGGTGCTGACCACGGCGCCCCACTCGCCAAGCTCGTTCAGCGTGGTGCTCGCCGCGCCCTGGGAAATGCCCAGCTCGGCGACGACTTCCTTGCTCGAAAGACCCTGGCCGGCCAGGACCAGCAGACCCCAGACACGCCCGTGAATACGCTTGAAGCCGAAGCTCTTGAAGAACGTTTCAAAGGTCTGCAGCTGGTCCTGGAGCTCGGGCTCGAGACCCAGGAATTCCTGGGTGGGGGCGGTCTCGGGCTTCGGGGACATGGGTGGC
>CAYWNK010000488.1:0-2462 GCA_964459495.1 uncultured Planctomycetaceae bacterium | reverse complement strand
GGGCATGGGACCTCACTCTACGTTGGGTCTGCAGCGCCGGAGAGGGGCGCGGGAGGCACATCTCGAAAGCGAGATAGGAAGCGGCAGGTGCAAGCGGACGCGACTAGCTGGATGTCTGTTTCCTGCCGGGCACCCGCAGCGTGACCCATTGCAGGGCGGTCACCACGAGCGGTCCGGCAAGCATCGCGGCTCCGGCGCCGAGCCAGGCGTGCATCGCCGAAGGCGCCGGTTTGAGCCCAAAAACGACCCACGCGACCAGGGCCACAAGCATGAGGTGCCAGAGCCAGCAGGCCCGGGTGACCCCACGGCCTACGGCGGTCACGCGGCGGGCGTGGCGCACGAGTGGAGCAAGCTTGCGCGGGTCGCCGCTGGGGAGCGTGACCGAGCCGATCATGTGGGCGTCCGCGCCGCCGCCCAGGTGGGCATCGACCCAAGCCTCGGCGAGGGCGGGGCCATCGTCGGAGGATTCCCCCAGGACCAGGGGCCGATGTCCAGAGGCGCGCAGGGCGGCGACCCGATCGGCCTTGTCCTTGGGGGTCAATTCGCCCTCCCCGTGGCGGGCGCCCATCTGGGACGAAAGGCGCTCGGTGGTCATCGTCTCCGTGCTCGACATCGTCAGCGTGTCGACATGGATTTTCGACAGGGAGGCAAGCGCCGTGACGCCCTCCCCCTGAATGCCATCGAGGAGGCCGACACCCGCCACGAGGTGTCCGTCCTCTTCGATGAGGTAGGGCACGGCGCCAGCATCGCGGGCAAGCCCGACGAGGCGCTGTACTTCGGACGATCGGTGGCCGCGCTGCAGGGCCGCGTTCCAGCCGCCCACCCAAACCTCGCGTCCGGCCACCAGCCCGCCCAGGCCGCCGCCCTCACGCGGTCGGCTGGCATGGGGCAGTTCCAGTCCGGTCTCAGTGGCGGCGCGCAGCAGACTCTTGGCGAGCGGGGCGGCGCGTCCTGCGGACAGGGCGGCGAGGCGCGAGAGCACCGCTTCGGGGCGCACCTCTTTGCCCGTCTTGACGGGCCACGGTCCGAGCACGGTGGGCGGAGCGGTGGAGAGCGCGCCGGACGGATCGGCAACGACCACGTCCACGCTGGCGAGGCGCGGGATGACGCTGATGTCGCGGATCCAAAGATGGGTGGCTGCGCCGCTCTGCAGCCCAGCCGCCATGCTGCGACCCCACGACCAGGCTTGGGCGCGCGGCGACACCCCGGCGAGCAAAGCGGCGGCGCCGGCGGCGGCGAGCTGCCATGCAAAACCCGCTCCATCGCGGGAATACAGACCGCCGACCAGGGCTGCAGCGGCGATCAGCGTGAGCCAGCCAATCCAGCGCCCACGGCGCCCCTGGGAGGTCTGGGCCTCGTCTTCGTGCCCTAACCCCGCTGCGGCGGTGGCTTCTTCACGGAGCCGCTCGGACATGCGCGCGAGTGCGGTGCGGTGACCGGCGGAGTAGCTCGCGATCACCAGGGTCCCCGCACCATTGCGCGAGCCGGCGTAGACGATCGATCCCTCCTCGACGGCTTCGATTTCCGAAGCGCCGCCCCAGTCGCGCGCGTCGACCAGGCTGTGGCCTTCGATGACTTCGCCATCCACCGGGATGCGTTCGCCGACGCGCACCTTGACCTGTTCCAGCGGCAGGACCTGGTGGGATGGAACGGGTCGCGTGTTGCCGTCGATCTGAAGCAGGTTGGCGAGCGGCGGCTGAAGGCCCTCGCGCTCGGCCGGGACGGTGCGCAGCCTCCACAGCCCCCGCTCGCAGATCGCGATGCGCAGCATGGCGGCGACGACAAAGGCGAGCAGCGCGGCCGCGGCGGCTTGGGCGAGGGTGGGGGTGGTCCAGGTGACTGTCCCCCGATCGGGCAGTCCTTGCTGGACGAAGCCCCAGCCGGCGGTTCCCGCCGCGACGAGCACGGCGGCGAGCATGAGCCCCTCATCCCCCGGCGATCCACAGCGCAGGGCGCGCCAGGCCCGACGGACCAGCAGTGGCAGACTCAGCAGGAAGCTGGCTCCGGCCAGGCCGAGCGCCGTCCATGAGGAATGCCGGGCCTGGAGATGGACAGGGAGCGACCACCTTTCAATGACCCAGGGGGCAATGGTGAGCAGGCCGTAAGCGACCAGCAGCAGCAGGGCGGCCAGAAACCGCCACCGGCCGACGGGGCGCGGAGTGAGCCAGCGGTCGAAGCCGTCCTGTTCCTCCTCTTGATCCCCCTGGGTTGGGCTGCCCTCGAAGCCGTCCAGCTGCAGGAGCGTCAGCGCCTTGCGCAGCGCGAACTCCTCTGTGACCCGGAGCGTCGTGCGCCCGTTGCGTGGGTCGATGCGGGCTCCGTCCACCCCTGCCAAGCCCAGCAGTCGTGACTCGAGCCCCGCGCTGGTCTCCCGGTCCTGGACGCCGAAGATCTCCAGCGACACAAGCCGCAGGGTTACGTTGGGCTGGGTGGTGGCGGGCAATTTGGCGGCCGGTGTGGAG
>CAYWNK010000487.1:0-2466 GCA_964459495.1 uncultured Planctomycetaceae bacterium | reverse complement strand
GCACCGTGATCGCGAGCTGCTCGTCCAGCAGTCCGCTTCCGATGGGGAGCAGGGACAGGGGCAGGGACTCGACTCCGCCGTGGGCGAGCACGATCAGCCGGCCACCTTCGGTGACGTCCATGAGCCGGTCCGCGATCGGGGGCGGGAGAAGCATCTGCGAGAGTTCGGCCGCAAGCTCCTCGACGCGCTCGGGGTCCTCGTCGTGGCAGGCCTCGCGCAGGCGACGGATCGCGCTGGAGAGGGCGCGCCGTCCGGTGGGGATCGACGCGCTGCGCGCCCTGCCCTGAGCATCGATGTGGACCACGATGCTCTCGTCGGCTCCGATGCCGTAAGTGACCAGGCCGGCCTCGGCCGAGCTCGCGAGTGCGAGTAGGTCGTCGGAGTGCACGTGTTCGGCATCTCGCAGGGTGCGCCCCTGGTGTTGTTCCAGCAGCCGCGCTGCTTCGAGGGGATCTCCGCATTCAGCATGGGCACGGGCCGCCAGGACAACGGAGTGAATGCCTAGCCATTCGCCGTCGATGGAGCCCGCGCCGCCAGAGATCCGCGCGCGCCAATCGTCGGCCAGTGTGAGCGCCCGGACCAGGGCTTCCCGTGCGGCCTGTGGGCGTCCTTCCAGCAGCCACGCTTCCCCTTCGAGCGCCGCGGCCTGGGCACGTGCAGCGGGGGAAAGGGACTGTCCCGCGAGGTTGTAGATGCGTTGACGTGCGGACGCCGGGCGGTTCTCCGCCAGGTCGAGTGCGGCCCGCGCGAGTTCGCCTTCGGCGGCGGGGTCGCTGTCCCCTGTGGTGCTTGCGCCGTCCAGGGCTGAGAGCTGGGTGCGCGCTCCGTCACGGTCGCCGCTGCGCAGCAGGCATGCGGCGGAAAGTGCATGCCACTCGCGCAGCTCGGGGATGGCGCTTGGCCTGTAAGCCTGGAGAAATCCGAGGGCGGCGCCCGGGCGGTCGGCGTGGTATAGGCTGGTGGCGTGTTCCCGAGCGAGGGGCCAGCATGCGGACGGTGTGGTGATGCGCGCAAGAGCCCCGAGCTGGCGCTCAACGCCGGTCGGATCGCCCTCTTCGCGGGCGAGCTGGAGCAGGCCAAGGTGAGCGAGCACGAGGTGGCTCGAACGATCCACGGCGAGGGCCAGGGCCTCAAGGTCGGCGTAGCGCTCGCGGGCGAGCTGGTGTTGGCCCTGGACTCGGGCGAGATCGGCGAGCACCCACAGCGGGTCGAGCTGTGGGGTGATTTGCCCGGCCCTGTCAAAGAGCGTCAGCGCGTGCAGTGCGCGCTCCTCCACCTCCTCGAGCAGCACCGCCTGGGCCTCGCTGCCCAAGGAGGGATCGCGCTCGGCGCGGGCCAGAGCCAGCCTGGCGGCGAGCGCTTGGGCGTGGGCTGCGGGGGGGTAGTCCGGCTCGGCCGCGGCGAGATCGGAAAGATCGTCGAGCGCACGCATCAGAGCTGCTCGCTCGGCTGGCCAGCGATTGAGTTGCTCGCCCGTCCAGCGTGAAGCTGCCCCCGCACGGTCCCGTAGCCGTTCGAATTGGGCCCGGCGCGTGCGCCCCGTAGCGCGCTGCTCGGGCGTGAGACCGAGGTAGTGCTTGGCGATGCGCATGGCATCGGGGCGGCCGTAGTCCGACGCCAGCACTTGGGCCAGGTCCGCCACCTCGGTCACGGCTTGTTCATTGCCGCTGCGCAGCCGATCGATGGCATCGACGAAGAGCGCTCCAGCCTCGGCAATGTCGGGCTTCGTCGGCTCGCCCTGGCTCTGCGGGAGAGGGGAGGCGTGGGATAGGCCGGTGCCCAGGGCGCAGGCAGCTCGCAGCCCGATGGCAAGCAGGGCCCCGACCTTGACGGCCGAGGCAGGGGGGCGCACCACGGGGGCCCCTAGCGGGTCTGGGACAGATAGGCGTCGCGCTCAGCGCTGCTGGGGAGGGCTTCGGCCGCGCGCTGTGCATCCCCGAAGAGGCGTGCCTCGTGCAGGATCCGAACGCGCTCGGCGCCCTGGGTTGCCAGCGCCCGATGGAGGGTAGCGCTGACCTGGGGGTTGTCGATCAGCTCGAAGTCACGCGAGCCGAGGAGCGTCGACAGGCCGTCGACATTGGCCCACACCTCCCAGGTGTAGTGGCCAGGATCGAGGGGCTCGTCGGTCGTGAACTCGGGACCTGCTCCCTGGAGCTCCAGGACGGGTTCCCCGATGTCGAAGGCCCCTCCGGAGTGGGCGTTGAGGTGCACCGTGTAGCTGGAGACGTCTTTCTCCGGCTCGATGGAGAAGCGCATCGTCTTCGACCAGGGGGCGCCCACACTCTCGGCCAGCATGGGGCCGCCGGGGCTCAGCAGGGGCCCTTTGGCGGGGCCGCGTAGCTCCTGGGGGCTGGGCCAGCCCGCATGCACGGCGCTGGGCTGGGTCAGGAAGCGGGGTGCGAAGGCCATCAGCACCAGGGCGGCGGCGGCCAGGGCCCCGGCGCGCACGAGGCGCAGCTTGGCCGG
>CAYWNK010000486.1:0-2471 GCA_964459495.1 uncultured Planctomycetaceae bacterium | reverse complement strand
TAAAGACACTGCTCAAGGGATCCCAGCATCGACCCGATAGGCTGAGCATCCCATGTGGAACCCCAAGCTCACCCTGTTGCCCGTTGCCGCCGCTGGTCTGATCGCGGTGCAAGGCATGTCCCAGTCCGCCCCTCTTGCCCAGGACCCTGAGTCCGGGGACGAGACCAACGCCCTCGCCGCGCAGGTCGCCCTGCTGGAGGCGCGCATCGATGGTCTCGAGACCTACATTCAGAAGCAGGCCAAGGCCGCCGAGGCCCTCAACGGCTCGATCGACGCCGCGGTCGATGCGGGCTTCACGGCCGGCATCAACTTCAAGGCCCGCGAGATCCTCGTGCGCGGCTGGAAGGCCGCCAACAAGGCCCAGATGGACACCGAAGGCGATTCCAAGTCCAAGGGCACCAGCGAGCGCGGCGGCCGCCGCTAGCGCGCGGCCCGAATCCGCGTTCGACAAGAGGGATCCCGGAGCCCCCAGGCTAGCCTGGGGCTGCGGATGGGCGCCCATCCGCCCCCTCCCCCTTGGACGAACGCATCGACGTCTACCTCCAGCGCCTCGAGCAGCTGCGCGGCGTGTCGCCGCACACCCTCAAGGCCTACGGCAAGGATCTCTCCGATCTCGCCGGCTACCTGGAGTCCCGCGGGGTTCTGTCCCCCGCCGAGGTGACCCCGCGCATCCTGCGCGGCTGGCTCGCCGAGCTCGATGAGCGCGGCCTGGCCAAGGCCAGCGTGCAGCGCAAGCTCTCGGCCGCCCGCAGCTTCTTCGCGGACCTCGTAGCGGAGGGAGAACTCGAGACCCACCCGATGCTGGGCCTGCGCCGCCGGCGCACCGAGCGCTACCTCCCGTCGGTCCTGGGCAAGAAGGAGGTCGAAGCCCTCCTGGCCGCCCCCGATCTCTCCAAGCCCAACGGCCGCCGCGATCGCGCCATCCTGGAGCTCATGTACTCGGCCGGCACCCGCGCCGCGGAAACCGTGGGCATGGACCGCGCCTCCCTGGACCTGGACCAGGGCCTCGTCCGCATCTTCGGCAAGGGCTCGAAGGAGCGCCTCTCGGCCCTGGGCAGCCACGCGGTCAAAGCCCTGCGCAAGTACCTGGCCGACCCCTTGCGCCCTCCGCCCCTGCCGAGCGCCGGCGACGCGGTGTTTCTGGGCCGTGGCGGCACGCGCCTCTCCACCCGTAGCCTGGAGCGCCTGGTCGCCGCGCACACCCTGCAGGCGGGTATCCACCGGCACGTGACTCCGCATACCCTGCGTCACTCCTTCGCCACGCATCTCCTGGACGCTGGCGCGGACCTGCGCGCCGTCCAGGAACTCCTGGGCCATGCCCATCTGGTCACGACCCAGATCTACACCCACATCTCCATCGAGCGCCTGCGCGAGGTCTACGAGCGCGTGCACCCCCGAGCCGACTGAGCTGCCCCCCCACCATGACCACTCCCTCCGAACTGAACATCGGCATCGTCGGCCTAGGCTGGGTCGCCGGCGCCCACATCCAGGCCTTCCAGAGCGTCACGGGCGCGCGCGTCACGGGCATCTCCTCCCGGCGCTCCCACGATCCCGCGGACCTGGAGTCCACCTACGGCCAGCCCCTCCAGCCCTACGGCTCCTACGAGGACATGCTCGCGGACCCCGAGATCCACGTCGTCGACGTCTGCACCCCCCACAATCTCCACACGGCCCAAGCCGTAGCCGCAGCCGAGGCGGGCAAGCACCTCATCATCGAAAAGCCCGCCGCCACTAGCCCCGCCGACGCCGCCCGCATCCAAGCAGCGGTCAAGGCCAATGGCGTCCAGGCCATGGTCTGTTTCGAGTGCCGCTTCAGCGCCCACTTCCGGATGCTGCGCTCGATCATCGACCAGGACCTGGTGGGCTCGCTCCACTACGGCGAGGTCGACTATTACCACGGCATCGGCCCCTGGTACGGCCAGTTCCCCTGGAACGTCAAGCGCGACATCGGCCACTCCTCCCTAGCCACCGCCGGCTGCCACGCCCTGGACGCCCTTCTCTTTTTCATGGACGGCGAGGTCGAGGAGGTCTCCGCCTACCAGACCCGTTCCAAGGCCGAGGTCTTCTCGCCCTACGAGTACGACACCACCACGGTCACGCTGCTGCGCTTCGCCGACGGCCGAGTCGGCAAGTGCGCCTCCGTCGTCGACTGTCTGCAGCCTTACTACTTCCACGTGCACCTGGTGGGTTCGGCCGGCTCGATCCTCGACAACAAGTTCTATTCGTCCAAGCTCGACGGCCAAACCAAGGACCGTTGGAGCACCCTCGAGACGGCCCTGATCGATTCCGGCGACGTCTCGGACCACCCCTACCAGCCCCAGTTCCAGGCCTTCGTCGACGCCACCCATGCGAACAAGCCCATGCCCTGGACGGACCTCAACACGGCCCTCGCCACCCACCGCGTGATGTTCGCCGCCGACCAAGCCGCCGCCACCGGCCGCCCGGTCCGCCTGGCCGACCTCTAGCCCCCC
>CAYWNK010000485.1:0-2479 GCA_964459495.1 uncultured Planctomycetaceae bacterium | reverse complement strand
CCCGAACACGAGTGACCTGTTCCGACGCCCTGGTGCGAATCCTCATGAATAACCCAGGCTAGCCGTCCAGCGTCAGAATCACGGGCGCATGGTCCGAGGGCTTCTCGCCGTCTCGAGCTTCGAGGTCGATGCGCACGCCCGTCGAGGAGGCTAGCGCCGGCTCGGACACCAGAAAGTGGTCGATGCGCAGCCCCTGCCCGCGGGCAAAGCCCCGCGTTCGGAAATCCCACCAGGTGTAGTGGCCGCCCTCTGGCTCGAAGTGGCGGAAGGCGTCGACCAGCCCCGGCTGCATCATGTAGGCCAGCGCGTCGCGCTCGGGCGTTGAGCACAGGATCTTGTCCCGCCAAGCGTCCGGATCGTGCACGTCGCGATCATCGAAGGTCACGTTGAAGTCGCCCGTCACGACCACCTTCTCCGTCACCGGAAACTCGTCCTGGATGTAGCTCGCCACGCGCACCATCCAGTCGAGTTTGTGCTCGTACTTGACGTCGCCGACCTGCTTGCCGTTCACCACGTACAGGTTCAGCAGCAGCACGTCCCCTACCGTCGCCGCGATGACGCGCGCCTCCGCGTCTTCGCTGTCATCGGGCATGCCCTTAGCTACGTTTTCCAGGCCCACCTTCGAGAGGATCGCCACCCCGTTGTAGGTCTTTTGACCGTGGTAGGCGAGTTGGTAGCCCAAGGCTTCCAGGGGCTCTTCAGGAAAAAGATCGTCGACGACCTTGGTCTCCTGCAGGCACACGACGTCGGGTTGACGGGTCTCGAGGAATTCCAGCACGCGGGGCATGCGCGCCCGTAGGGAGTTCACGTTCCAGGTGACGATGTCCATGTCGCCCACACGGTACCCTGCAGGGGTGCCTGCAGACACCCCGCCCCCCTCCCGTGCCCGGCGCGCGGCGCTCGTTCTCGCGCTGCTGCTGACCCTGATGTCGCTGATCCAAAGCGACCACCGGGCCAAAAAGGGTCGCAATGCGCTCCTCAAGTGGGCGCCCACCCAGGACGCCGTCGACCGCGGCGACCAGATCTACGGCGTCGGGGCCGAGGGCTACCCGACCCTGCCGGTGACGCTTGTGGTCATGCGCCCCTTCCACCTAGCCGGACCGCGGCTCGGGCCGCTGCTGTGGGCGGCCTGCAAACTCGGCCTCGCCTGGTGGATGGTGCTCACCGCCCTCGGGCTGGCGTTCGGCTCCGCGCGCCACGCACCGCCATGGGCCCTGTGGCTGGTCCTGCTCGGCTCGTTTCGCGTCCTGCACTCCGACGTCCAGCACGGCAACCTCAACCTCGTCGTCGGCGCTGTGGTCATGGCCGGGATCGTCGAACTCGCCCGGGGACGCAGCTTTTGGGCAGGCCTGGCCTTCGGGCTCGGGGCCACCCTCAAGGTGACGCCAGCGCTCGGCCTGGCCTGGCTCGCGGCCCGGCGCTCGGGCCGGGGGATCCTGGGATTCGCCACGGGGCTCGCCGCCGGGATCATCGCTCCCATGGGCTGGCTCGGCGCCGGGCGCAGTCTGTCCATGGCCAGGGCCTGGGTGGACCAAATGCTGGTGCCGTACCTGTCAGGCCGCGAGCTGACCCTCCTGCAAACCGAGCACATCAACCAGTCCCTCCTCGGCGTCCTCTCCAGACACCTGACAGGCGCCGTCGCTATCCCAGCCCGGCCCCGAGGCCCCGTAGAGCCCCTGCGCATCGGCTGGCTCGACCTCGACCCGAGCACGTTTCAGCTAGTGCACGTCGGCGCCTGCCTGGCCGTGCTAACCCTATTCCTCGCCGTCGCCCACCGCACGCGCCTGGCCGGGCCGGTCAAGACCCTGGGAATGGGGGCCTTGCTGGGCCTCGCGATGGTCCTGCTCAGCGAGCGTTCCTGGAAGCATCACCACGTCCTGTTGCCACTGGCGGTGGTTTTCCTATGCCAGGCCGCCACCCAGCTCCCCACCCGACGCCTGGCCTGGGGACTCCTCCTGGCGGCCGGAATCGCGTTCGCGGGAACAGGAGATCTGTTCCTCGGGGCCTGGGGCAGCGACCTCGCCGAAGCCTATGGGGCTTACGCCCTGGGGGATGTTGTCCTATTCCTGGGGCTGGCGAGGCTGCTGACCCATCCAGGGCTTAGTCCCTAAAGGTTGGCGCGCCGACAAGCCCTTGGGCCTATTCTATGGCCCATCGATTGGCGGCAACTCCTGCCGCCCTCGGGCCTCCCCGGCCGCCCGCCCCACGAACGGCGCGGGCCCCCGAAGGTGACGCCCGACTCACTCCGCCGGGCCAGAGCCCGGCCCGCTTCGGGGCCTTGAAGAAACGCGCCCCGCCGTACTTCACCCTGACCGCGCGTACCAGCCACATCAGCCAACCGAGCTGGAGAGCTGCGCGCCTTCCATTCGGCCCCCAAGGGCGCCGATCCCGACGAGTTCTTTTCCTTTGAGTCCTAGACACAACAGCAGCCGCCCCCGTCGCGGCTCTTCGGGCCGTTCCGGCGGCCGCAGCTCTGCCC
>CAYWNK010000484.1:0-2500 GCA_964459495.1 uncultured Planctomycetaceae bacterium | reverse complement strand
GAGGCCAGGGGCCGCTGGACGGCCGACGCTCCTCCCCGTCCTTGGTCCGCAGCACCCGGCGGGTGATCAGGTTGTAGAGGGGCTTCGCTGTCCTCCTCCAGACGGCGGCCAGGGGGCCCCTACGGCGGCCGTGACCGGCCCCGTGCTCAACCCCTGCCGCGTCCGGACCCCGTCCGTCCCGGGTGTAGCGGCGTCGGTGCTTCTGAACGTGTCGTAGGTCCTCCGTGCAGCGCACCCGGAAGCCGCGGCCCCTGCGCCGGTGCACGCTCGCCAGCTGAAAGTCGATCAGCACAGGCCGGCCATCGACCCCCACCACCAGGTTCTGCTCCTTGTGCAGATCGTTGTGGCACACCCCCTCCGCGTGCATGGCCTGCACAGCGGCATCCACCAGGTCAAAGAAGTCCAGGGGGAGTTCCTCCGCCTGATGCAGTGCCCGGCCGGCCTCGAAGGTCCGCACAAGGACTTCACCTGGCCGCAGCGTCTGCCCCTCGGGGCCGGAAAGGCCGCGTACCCCCTCATCCTCAACCAACAAGGGTGCCCGCAGGAGCCCGCCCTTCACCGCGGGCTCCAGCGCCTCCAGCGCCCGCCGTTCGCGGCGCAGGAGAATGCGCGCAAAGAACCCGGACAGTGGCAGGCGGCCACCTGCCGCCACCCGCCGCATCAGGGGCGGCTCTGTCCCATTCACCCGTTCCACCCAGCCAAGGGCGTCCCGTTTCAACAGCTGACAAGTGCGAGGCCGGTCCACGGGACGTACGGTAACGTCCCTATGGCTGCCGCACCTCCGATTGCGCAAGCGACCATCTCCGTGGCGGGCCTGACGCGCCGCTTCGGCGATCATTTGGCCCTTGCGCCCCTCGATCTCGAAGTCGGCCCGGGAGGCATCACGGGCCTGCTTGGACCCAACGGCTCGGGCAAGAGCACGTTCATGCGCTGCCTGGTTGGACTCGTCCGGCCAGATGCGGGCACCGTCACGATCGCGGGCAAGCCGCTGCGCGGCGACGGCACGGCCATCCGCCGGCTCGTGACCTACGCCCCGGGAGAGCTGCACCTCTACGGCGAACTCTCAGGGTCCGAGCATCTCAAGTGGTTTCTGCGTGGTCGCGGCAAGGCCGCCGTTCAACGGGGCGCCGACATCAGTCAGGAGCTAGGCCTGCCCCTGGACGCCCGAGTGTCGGGCTACAGCCACGGCATGAAGCGCCAGCTGATGTTCGCCGCCGCCATGGCCCCCGACGTGGCCGTGCGCATCCTCGACGAGCCCACCGAGGGCCTGGACCCTTCCAAGCGCAGCCAGGTGCTCGACGTCCTGCGCTCCGACGTCGCCGGCGGCACGACGATCTTGCTCTCATCCCATCATCTGGGCGAAGTCGATGCTGCCTGCGAGCGCATCCTCTTCATGAACTCGGGTCGCTGCATCGCGGATGAATCCGCCGCAGAGGTCTCCGGCCGGGCGGCCCGCCTTGCCCGCGTCGGCTACGAGGACGGGGCCTGCGCGAAGCGCGTGGCCAATGCCCTCGAGGCCTTCGGTCTCGCCAAGGCCGGCATCGAAAAGGTGCACACCACCGAGGCGCGCGTGGTGACACTGCTCTCCAGCCCAGACCCCCGCCCTTTGCTCTCCGCCCTGTCCAGCATCGAGGACCTGCCCGCACCGCGTTCGGTCGAGCACGGCAAGATCTCGCTCCAAGAGCTCTACCGCAGCCTCTACGGCGTCGAAGGCACCTGATCCCATGGCACGCCAAACCCGCCTCTTCCTCGTCTTCGGCACGCTGCTGTTCATCGTGCTCGAGGTCATGCTCGCCTTAGCCATTCTGTGGTGGCCCGCCTTTGAGGAAAACATCGGCGCCCTCAAGAAGCTGGCCTCCCCCCTGCCGATGCTCGGTCAGCAGATCGACATCATCGGCATGATGAAAGTGCCCGGCTACGTCGTTGGCCAGCACTACTTCAAGGGTTGCAACGTCATGGGAGCCGCCGCCGCCGTGCTCTTCGCCATGGGCGCCATCGCCGGTGAGGCCCAGCGCGGCACCATGGAAATCTGGCTCGCCCGTCCCGTCAGCCGCCTACGTCTCTACACCGAGCGCTGGATCGGCGGCCAAGCAGCCATCTTCCTGTCGGTCCTCCTAAGCAGCCTCACGGTGCCGCTGCTGCTCACCTACGTCGACGAGTCGATGCGCTACGACCACCTGGTCCTCTGCAGCATCCACCAGTCGCTATTCCTGGGAGCTCTCTTCAGCACCTCCTTCATGCTGTCGGCCTTCTCATCCCAGCCCCTAAAGATCGCCTTCGTGATGCTCTTCCTCAGCATCTTCCAGTTCGCCATCTACATGGTGAAAACGATCACCCACTACTCCGCCTTCCGCCTATCAGACATCGAGGCCTACGCCTGGATCCTCAAGCACGACACCCTAAATTGGCGAGTCTGCATCCCCCTGGTAGCCGTAAACCTATTGACCTTCATCCTCGGATACCGAAAGTTCCGAACCCGAACCCCCTAGCCCCCTAGCCC
>CAYWNK010000483.1:0-2501 GCA_964459495.1 uncultured Planctomycetaceae bacterium | reverse complement strand
ACTCAGCGCTGCCGCGAACAGGCCCCAGCGGTGACGCACGGCCCCAGCCGCAGCTACGCGTGCTTCGAGCCGCTGACCGTTTCTCACCCAAGCGCCGCTGCCTCCGAGGGCCAGCAGCCATGAGCTCCGAGCCCCTCCTGCGCGTGCGCAACCTGCACAAGCACTTCCCAGCCCCCGGCCAGGCGGGTAAGACCCAGCAGGTCGTGCGCGCGGTCGACGGCGTCAGCCTCGACGTCGAGCGCGGCCAGACCCTGGGTCTCGTCGGCGAGTCCGGCTGCGGCAAGTCCACCCTCGCGCGCACCCTGGTCGGCCTCCAGCCTGCGACCTCGGGCTCGATCCGCTTCGACGGCATCGAACTCGCCGGCCTCTCCGCCCGCGCTTGGCGCCCGCTCCGCCGGCGCATCCAGATGATCTTCCAGGACCCCTTTGCCTCCCTGGATCCGCGCCAAACCGTGGGCTCAATTCTCGCCGAGCCCCTCGCCATCCACCGTATCGTGCGCGGCCCCCGCGCAAGGCGACTGCGGGCGATGGCGCTGCTCGAGGAAGTGGGACTCGACCCGCGCCACGTCCGGCGCTATCCCCACGAGTTTTCCGGCGGCCAGCGCCAGCGCATCGGCATCGCGCGGGCCCTCGCCCTGCAGCCCGAATTGATCCTGTGCGACGAGCCCGTCAGCGCCCTCGACGTTTCGATCCAAGCCCAGGTCATCAACCTGCTCCAGGACCTGCAGGAACGCTTCGGCCTGACCTACCTGTTCATCGCCCACGACCTAGCGGTCGTGCGCCATCTCTGCCCGCGCGTCGCGGTGATGTACCTGGGCTCGGTGGTCGAAGTCGCCGAACGCGACGCGCTGTTCTCCAATCCGCGTCACCCCTACACGCAGGCCCTTCTGTCAGCGATCCCAGTGCCCGACCCGGCGGTCGAACGAACGCGCAAGCGCATCGTTCTGACCGGTGACGTGCCCTCCCCCATGGATGTTCCCAGCGGATGCCGTTTCCACCCGCGCTGCCCCAAGGCTGACCAGGTCGGACTGCAGTGCAGCACGGAAGCGCCCGAACTGCGGGCGGAACCCGGCCATGACATGCGCGTACGCGCATGCCACTGGGAGCCCGTCCCGAACCATGCGTAAGTTCTGATCTTCTCCGGAATCCATGCAGTTACTTCGGCCGCGCGGGGTCTAGAAGTACATGGAACCACGGGGCCCCGGCAGGCACCCTGGGGTTCCAAGAGGATTGCCTCTGGAGCGCGCAGTTGCGAAGCTGCGCGCTCCCTTTCTATACCGGCTTTCCATACCGGCTTTCTCTACAGGCTTTCTATGCCGGCGCGCTACACCCGCAGAAGGCCTCCCGAGGAACGGCCCGCAGCGTGTTCGTGCTGCGAGCGCTTTGCGCAGGGCTCCGCGGGGCGAGGCCGGGGCAAAGCAATGTGCGATGCTGCACACCGATCGTGCGCGTTCGCACGCCATCGATCGGCACAGGCGTGAAACCTCCAGGCGATCCCCGAGGCCGACACCCTTGGCGCGGTTCGACCCTTGCTCCAAAAATGAAGCGCTACGGCTGCACCATCTCCCAGCTCGCTCCCACCGGGCTCGCCTGGTGCGGAACGGGATTCGTGAACCTGCACTGCCGGCACCGCGGTGAACCCGCCCAGCACTCCCCGCCCTTGGCTCTGAGCAGTGGCTACGGCTTGCCGGTCGGCGTGCGCGAATCCACGTCGCCGGGCACGATCACTCCAATCGCCTGTGGGATGACCTCGACCTCTAGCCGAGTGGCCGTCCCGATGTAGTCCCCATCGGCCTGCCAGTGCATGGGTCCTTCCCCTTCAAGCACGACCCCGGCCGCTTGCCCATAGTCCGCAAGGAATCGGGGCCCTCTCTTTTTCAGCGCCGCGTAGGCGAGCGACAGCGCTCCGAACGGCGCGATGACCCGCTTGCGCCCCATCCAATCGAGGACCCCGTCCGCGGGGTCTGCGCCCGGGGTCATCGCCCACCCCTTGGCGTAGGTTTCCAGGTTCGAGAGGACGGCGGCGGCGTAACGACCCGGCGCCGGCTGACCGTCGACCACGATCCGGAACCGCACCGGGCGCCACTCGAAGAGAGAAGCCCCGCCGATCACACCGTAGAGCGAGTCGCCGTTCCATCCATACCAGCGCCGGGTCCATCCGCTCGCACGGGCCTTCGCCAGCCGGCGCGTGACCTGGGCGTCGTAGCCCACCCCCACCATGGCCAGGGCGACGTGCCCCGCCGCCCGCAGCACGTCCACACGCCGCACGGTCCCCGACACCGCACAGCTCACCGCCTCCCTCACCTCCAGAGAAATCGACAGGGCCCGGGCCACGACGTTGGCGTTGCCCAGGGGCACGAAGGCCAAGTCCAGCGGGTGGCCGGCCTGCAGCACGGCGCTCGCCACCTCCCGCAGGGTCCCGTCCCCGCCCACGACCACTGCCCGCTGCGCCTTAGCGCCAAGGCGAGCCGCCAGCGTTCCCGCGTCCCCCTGCCCCCGGG
>CAYWNK010000482.1:0-2545 GCA_964459495.1 uncultured Planctomycetaceae bacterium | reverse complement strand
GGGCGCGGCGCTTGTAGGAGGCTGAGACAGCGCGGAGGTAGGCGGAGGCGACGGAGGGTCTTTCGGTTCTGGGCGGACGCTGCTTCTCGATAGCCCGTGATGGAGATGAAGCGTTCACGCCGATTAGCACGCACGAATGCCCTGGCGAAGCAAGACTCGTATGGAACCGCGTCCGCTCGCACCATTCCCTTCGCTCCCGATGGACTGATAGTGCCTTTTCACAGACAGTTCTGTACTACATCAAGAGGCCATTGCAGCTGCCATCCCTGTATGTGATCGCCGTGACTGGCGTTTGTGATTCGTCCCGAGCGGTCACCACGATAACTTGCAACTTTCCTGGGATCGGCTGCATCGTTTTTGCCGCTAAAGGCACTGGATGGCCGTGAACGACTTCCCTACCTCCCCCCCCCCTGAATGCTGGATCGCATGCTGGGTCTCATGCTGAACTCGCCGTCGAGCTGCAGGGGCAGATGGCGCTGCTACGGCGGCTTGCTCGGGCCCTCATCGCGGATCGTGCCACCGCAGATGATTTGGTTCAGGAGACCTTAACGATCGCCTGGGAACGCCGCAGCTCCATTCCCAAGGGGCAAACGCTGCCTTGGCTGAAGGCTGTACTCCGAAAGCGAGGGTGGGCTCATCTACGACGGCGCAGCTACCGCGATGCAACCCAGGTCGATCAGGGCATGGCCGCCACCGACCAGGCACCTGACGAAGTAGCGGCTCGGCTTGAGCAGCAAGGGCTCGTGCATCAGGCGCTTGTCGGTCTCGATGACCCGTACCGAACAGTGCTCGTTCTGCACTTCCAGGACGGTCTCAGCGCCGCGGAGATCGCGCGACGCCGCGGCGCGCCTGAGTCGACCATTCGGAGCTATGTGCGCCGCGGTTTGGAGCGCATGCGGACCTCCCTCGACGAGTTCCACAACGGAGACCGCGAAACCTGGCTCGGCGCGCTCGCCCCGCTCGCGGCCCTCGTCCCCATGGGCCGCGCGTCTTCACCTACGACCCTCCTTCCTGCGACGGCCACCGGCTCGACTTTCCTCCTCATGAATTCAACGACCATCCTCTCCCTGTGTTCCGCCTTGGCCGTCGCCGCCATCGCAGGCGCGGTCCTATTCGATGTGGACGGTGCGAAAGGGCTGGATCGCCCCCTGGCTACAGCCACTGAGCCGAACGGCAACTCGCAGGCGACGCGTACTTCGCCCGTACTCGCCGAAGCGCCAGGACGTATAGCGCTGAACGTGGAGCCCCCCTCACCCGGCACGAGCGAATCGCCGGAGGCCACCGACATGCAGGCTCCGTCCCACGCCGTGACCGGCCGCGTCCTGTTTGCTGACGGCAGCCCGATGGTCGGTATCGAGGTGGCAGCGAAGCGAATCGAAGGCGGGCGCGTCAAACGGATTTTCGAACGCGTGACGACTCTGCCCGATGGCCGATTCGCATTCATCGACCCCCTCCCCGGCGTCGACCTAGACCAGCCGTTCTCCCTAAGGCTCTGCACGATGGCCTCACCGCCCCAGAGCTCACCCTTCTACACCCACGGCGTCGTCGCGCCCACCAATGGCCTAGAGCTGCGAATCGATGCCATTCTCGCTCGATTGCGGGCGCCCGGGGAGGTCAGGCTTGTAGTGGAGGAAGACGAATGCGTTCCCGAGATGACGATCTCGCGCTACATCACGGCACTCTCCGCAACACCTGGAGAATGGGACGCTGTTTCGTCTGCGGGATATGAGAGCCACGATGGCCGCTTCATGCAGCTGCTCGAAGTCGGCAGTGGATACCACTTCAGCGTGACGGCTAAGAACGGGCAGCCGCTGGCTGCCCTGATCCCACCTGACGCGCCCGGGGGAATCTACGACCTCGATCTCGTGGAGGACGTTCCGGGGGCTGGTGCCGTCAAGTTCGTCCTATCGGGAGCGCCGCCGCAAGGTGTCGCCATCGACGTCGAACTTCAACCTGAGCCGAAGGCCGACGGGATCTACCAGGCCCTCAGTTTGCATCCGGGCCACGCAACAGTCAGAACCGGCAGCGTTGTGCCAGGCCGGTACCACGTAGAAGTGAGTGCTGACACTGCCCCCCCCGAGAGCTGGTACTCGGCACGAGCGACCAACACCACGGTCGACGTGGTGGCAGGTACTGAGGCGATCGTAGAACTCGAGGTCATGATTGGCGGCCTGCTCGACGTTCAGATATTGGCTGACGCAGTCCCCGACGGGCCCAGCTCGTTGCGCGTGGAAGAATTTCATTCGTCGCACCAGCGGTGGTACACCACCCTCTTGTTTCCAGTTGACCCCGAGAGCCAGCTCGAGGCGACCGTGGGGACAAGGCTCCGCTCCCCCACCGTGATCCCTGCCGGACCGCTTCGACTACGGGTTCACGCCGAGGGCTTCGAGAGCCTTGAGGAGACGATCGAAGTCAAGCCGGGCGAACCGACGTATTGGAGACCCCGTCTCGAGGCAGTCTCTGCATTGTCGGTCCGGTAGTGCGGGTGTCGAGGTATGACCGAAAGCTGTGGATCGTGAGCTGAGGAGGAACGCGACGTACCCTT
>CAYWNK010000481.1:0-2550 GCA_964459495.1 uncultured Planctomycetaceae bacterium | reverse complement strand
CACGCCACGGGATCGCCGCCGACCCGCTTCACAAGTTCGATGGCCGCGGCCATCGTGCCGCCGGTGGCCAAGAGGTCATCGATCAGCAGGACCCGCTTGCCGGCCGAGAAGGCATCGGTGTGGATTTCGATGCGGTCCGACCCGTACTCGAGCTCGTAGTCGACGGACTCGGTCTTCCAGGGCAGCTTGCCGGGCTTGCGGACAGGGACGAAACCCTTGCCCAAGTGCATGGCCAGGGCCGTGCCGAAGATGAAGCCGCGGGATTCGATGCCGCAAATCACGTCGTAGGACGCGGGATCGACAGCCTTGGCGAGGCCAAGGATGGACTCCTTGAGCCCCTCCGGGCTCTGAAGCAGGGGGGTGATGTCCTTGAAGACGATCCCGGGCTTGGGGAAGTCAGGAACGTCGCGAATCAGTGTTTCGATCAAGGTCTCCTCCGGAGGACGCAAACTACGTCAGGCCAACAGTCTTCGGCCGTCGTAGCGCTGCGCCTAAGAGTGGAGCTTACGAAACGTGCTTTGCACTCCGGTAGGCGGGAATGCTGGTGCCTACCGGAACGCGTTGCGCAGTCCTACATTTGCTCCGGCGTGGCGACGCCAAGGAGCCCCAAGCCGCTGCTAGCGACGATTCGCACCGCAGCGGCCAGCGCCAAGCGAGCGGAGGTGACCCCCGGTTCCTGGCCGAGAACCCTCTCGTTCGCCGTCCAGGAGTTTGCTTCTCTGCAGAGGCCCAGCAGGTATTGGGTTAGCGTGCTGGGCTCGGCGTTTTCGGCCGCTTTGCGGATGGTCTCCGGGAATGCGGCGAGGCGCAGGACCAGCGGGCTAGCGCTGGCGAGGGCCGCCCAGTCGGGGGCCCCGTTGCCCTCGCCGGCGGCGGCGGCTTTGGCGGCGATGCTGCTCAGTCGCGCGCAGGTGTACTGTACATAGGGGCCTGTATCGCCCTCGAAGGAGAGGACTTCGCTGAGGTCAAAGTCGATGTCCTTGACGCGCTCACGCTTGAGGTCGTTGAACACGACGGCGCCGACGCCGACCTGTTCGGCGACGAGGTCGGCGTCCGCGAGGTCCGGGTTCTTCTCGGCGATGATGCGCCGGGCCTCGGCCACGGCCTGGTCGAGAACGTCGTCGAGGAAGACGACGCGGCCCTTGCGGGTGCTCATCTTGCCCTCGGGTAGGCGCATCATCCCGAAGGCCACGTGCTCCATGCGCGGCTCCCAGTCCAGGCCCATGCGCTCCAGCACGTGCTTGAGCTGGCGGAAGTGCAGGCGCTGGTCGCCGCCGACCACGTAGAGGCAGCGATGGAAGTTGTAGAGATCCTGACGGTGGAAGGCCGCGGCCAGGTCGCGGGTGGCGTACAGGGTCGTGCCGTCCGACTTGCGCAGCAGGCTGGGGGGGAGGTCGCCAAATTCCTCGAGGCTGACCACGAGGGCGCCTTCGGACTCCTCGGTCACGCCGGCGTCCACGATGCGCTGGATCGTCTTCTCGAGGTGGTCCTCGTAGTAAGCCTCGCCGCGGACCTCATCGAAGGTCACGCCCAGCCGGGTGTAGATCTTGTCGAACTCGGTCAGGGAGAGGCTGGTGAGCTTGCGCCAGGTCTCGCGCACGTGCCCCTCCTTGCCGCTCTCCAGCTCCTGGAAGGCGGCCTTGCCGGCGGCGACCAGCTCCGGGTCGTCCTTTTCCTCGTCGTGGTAGCGCACGTAGAGCGCCAGCAGAGACTCGATCGGTTTGCCCTCCAGGTCGACCGTGTCGCCCCAGCGATCGAGGGCCGCGACGAGCTTGCCGAACTGGCTGCCCCAGTCGCCGATGTGGTTGATGCCGACCGTCTTGTAGCCGAGGGCGTCGTGCAGCCGCTGGATCGCTGCGCCGATGACCGTTGAGCGCAGGTGCCCGACCGACATGGGCTTGGCGATGTTGGGGGACGAGAGGTCGACGACGACGGTCTTGCCCGCGCCTTCACCGGAGTGGCCGTAGGACTCGCCCTTGGCGTGGATCTCCTCGATCACGCTGCGCACCAGCGTCGGGCGATCGATGACGAAGTTGAGGTAGGGACCGGCGGCCTGGACCTGGATGCCGTCCAGGCGCGCTTCGATAGCAGGGGCAAGCTCGGCAGCGATCTTCGGCGGAGCGGCTTTGCGTTCCTTGGCGAGCAGGAAGCAGGGGAAGGCCACGTCGCCCTGCTTTGGGTTGCGCGGGGACTCCAGCTTCAGGCTCCCGGGCGCGAGGCCCGTTTCGGCGGCAAGGGCGGCGCGGATGGCGTCGGTGAAGATCTGCATGGGCTGGGGAGGATAGCCGGGTGCGCGGTGTGAGCGGTACCGAGCCCGGCACAGATTCGTCGCTTCGACCGGATGGGGGGGCGCGCGCTTTGCGCGCAAACCCCCATCCGGCCGAAGCGACGAACCTGTGCCGGGCTCGGTACCGCTCACACCGCGCACGCCTGGCCACGCGGGCCAGGGGGGGGCCGGGAGCATCCACGCGGCCGTTCGTCGCCCGCTCGCTCCCACCCGCTGCCGCAGAAACACGAGGGCGTCCGACAGGTACGACCCCGCTCAGCCGG
>CAYWNK010000480.1:0-2575 GCA_964459495.1 uncultured Planctomycetaceae bacterium | reverse complement strand
GGCGGTGGTGGCGCCGGCGGGTGGATTGGTGCAGCGGGCTGGGGACCGGGCAGCACCGTGGGTGCGGCCCGATCCCATTTGGGCCTAGTTGCAGGCTTCGCAGCTCTCGGGGTTCTCGAGGCTGCAGGCGATGGCGTCGGAATCCGCCACCGCGCTGGTGTCCGTCGTGGTCTGACGGATGCGCGTCGCCGGACGCGAGCGCAGGTAGTACGTCGTCTTCACGCCCTTCTTCCAGGCGTAGGCGTACATGGACGACAGCTTCCCGATGGTCGGCGTCGCCATGAACAGGTTCAGGGACTGACTTTGATCGATGAAGGGGCCGCGGGCGGCGGCCATGTCGACGAGCGACTTCTGCGGCAGCTCCCAGGCCGTGCGGTACAGGCTGCGCATGTCGGCGGGCAGCTCCTCGATCTCCTGGACCGAGCCGTCTGCGCGCTTGATCTTGCCGCGCATGTCTTCGGTCCAGAGTCCCCGATCCTTCAGATCCTGCACCAGGTAAGTGTTGATCTGCATGAAGTCGCCGGAGAGCGTCTCGCGCTTGAACAGGTTGGACACCTGGGGCTCGATGCACTCGTAGCAGCCAGCGATGCTGGCGATCGTCGCGGTGGGGGCGATCGCGATCACCAGGCTGTTGCGTAGGCCGTGCTGGGCGATGTCTGCCTTGAGGGCCTTCCATTCCTCCGTCAGCGTCGGCTCCACGCCCCACAGGTCGAATTGGAGGTCGCCCTTGGCCGCGCGGGTCTCGGGGAACGCTTGGTGGTGGCCGGCCTTCTTGGCCAGCTTGTTCGACGTGACGAGGGCGTGGTAGTAGACGTGCTCGGCGATGCGTGCCGTGATCTCCTGGGCCTCAGGGGCGTCGAAGGGGATGCGCATCTTGAAGAGCACATCCTGCAGGCCCATCGTTCCCAGGCCTACCGGGCGCCAGCGCGAGTTCGACGAACCGGCCTGCTCGGTGGGGTAGTAGTTGATGTCGATGACGCGGTCGAGGTACTTGACCGCGGTGCGGGTGACCTCGCCGAGTGCTTCGAAGTCAAAGCTCGTCGAGCCGTCTTCGGCGCTGCGTACCAGCTTGCCGAGGTTGATCGAACCCAGGTTGCAGACCGCGGTCTCCGAGTCGGACGTGACCTCGAGGATCTCGGTGCACAGGTTCGACAGGTGCACGGTGTTGGGCTTGCCGCCCGTCTCACCGCCGCCGGTCTGGTTGCAGCGCTCGTTGCTGGTGTCCTTGAAGGTCATCCAGCCGTTGCCGGTCTGGGCCAGCGTGCGCATCATTCGGGCGTAGAGATCGCGGGCGGGCACCTGACGCTCGTAGATGCCGTCGGCCTCGGCCTGGACGTAGGCCTTCTCGAAGTCGGCCCCGAACAGGTCGGGGAAGCTGGGCACCTTCGCGGGGTCGAACAGGCTCCACGTGCCGCCCTCCTCGACGCGCTGCATAAAGAGGTCGGGAACCCAGTTGGCCAGGTTCAGGTTGTGGGTCCGGCGCGCTTCATCGCCGGTGTTCTCGCGCAGCTCGAGGAACTCCTCGATGTCGGCGTGCCAGGTCTCGAGGTACACACAGGCCGCGCCCTTGCGGCGTCCACCCTGGTTGACGGCGGCGACCGAGGAGTCGAGGGTCTTCAGCCACGGAACGATGCCGTTGGACTCTCCGTTGGTGCCGCGAATCAGCGAGCCACGGGAGCGAATCCGGTGATAGGCGAGGCCGATGCCCCCGGCGAATTTCGAGAGGCGTGCGACGTCCTTGTAGCGCTCGTAGATCGCCTCGAGATCGTCCTTGGGCGAGTCCAACAGGTAGCAGGAGCTGAGCTGGGTGTGCAGCGTGCCGCTGTTGAAGAGCGTCGGGGAGCTGGGCAGGTAGGCCAGCGACGAGATCAGTGCGTAGAAATCGCGCGCCTCACCGGGGGTCTCCGCTAGGCCGCAGGCCACGCGCAGGAAGAAGTATTGGGGCGTCTCGATGACCTTGCGGGTCTCGGGGTGCTTGAGCAGGTAGCGGTCGTAGACCGTGCGCAGTCCGAAGTAGCCGAAGAGCGTGTTGCGGCTGGGATCGATCGTGTCGTTGAGCTTGCGCGCGTTCTTGGCGACGAACTGGGCGGTGCGCTCGTTGATCAGGCCGCACTCGAGGCCGGTCTTCACCGACTGGCTGAACGACTGGATTTCCTGGTTCCCAACCTCTTTATCGATGTACGTCGCCAGGAGCCTGGCGGCCAGCCGAGAGTACTGGGGCTCCTCGGCGGTGAGGGCCGCGGCGGTCTGGATCGAGAGGCGGTCGAGTTCCGAGGTGGTGGCACCGTCGTACAGCCCGCTGATGGTGCGGGTGGCGATGCGCATGGGGTCGACCCCGTCGAGGCCGGTGCAGCAGCGGCTGACGGCCCGGACAATCTTGTTCAGGTCGACGGGCTCGAGTTCGCCACGTCGTTTTTGAACGCGCATTCCCTGAGGGGGGATTGAGGATCCGCCGCCCGAGCCTTGGGCGGGGCTGTTGGTTGCGTTGGAGGAGGCCAGGTCAGCGGATTGGGCAGCGGAGGGGGCGGCAACGGGTTCCATACTCGTACGCGGTACCGCCGGGGGGCGGCTCGGA
>CAYWNK010000479.1:0-2600 GCA_964459495.1 uncultured Planctomycetaceae bacterium | reverse complement strand
GAACGCGGGCCAGCGAGGGGGGGCTGGTGGTGTGGGGGGGCTCCCTGCGATTGGGGAGCTTGGGTGGGTGGCTACTCGGGCAGTAGCTCGACGCGAGCCCGCAGTCCCATGGGCATGCGGACTCCGAGAAGGGAGACCTCGCCTGCGCTCGGGAGCTGGCGCGCGGGAGGACTGAAGTGAGCGGTGCGCGTCCACTGCACGAGGAAGGCACGCGTCAACGTGCAGGCGACCTCCGCAGAGGTCCAGGCCCGACGGCCCGCCCCAAGGGGATAGAAGTGACGGCTGCCGATGGGATGACGCTTGCGGAGCTTGTTGTTCCAGCGCTCGGGGCGGAACTCCTCGGCGTCCGCGCCCCAGATGTGTGCGTCGCTGCGCAGGCCCCAGGACGAGCACAGGAGTTCGGCGGCCTCGGGCAGGGGCGGGCCCTCCGCAGAGAGGCCAGCACCGGGCAGGGCACGGCGGCGCTCGAGCGGCACGGGCGCCCAGAGGCGCAGGCTCTCGCGCAGGATGGCGTCGAGATGGACGTCGGCCTCCATGCGGGCCGGAGTCGGGTCGTCGGGGAGCTCGGCTAGGGATCCGCGCAGGCGCTCGGCCCAGTCGGGATGCGTGCCGAGGAAGTGCAGGGCGGTTCCTACCATCGACGGGACGAGCAAGGCCACGTCAAGACAAAGCTCAGAGAGGGCGTCGGTCCAGTATTGGCGGTCCAGGTTGGTGTCCGTACGCAGCATTCGGCCGAGCAGGTCTCCCCGCTGGGAGGGAGCACCGCCCGGGCCTTCCCCGGGGAAGCGCTCGGCTTCGGCAAGACGACTGGCCCAGGCGGTGCGCCAGCGTTGGGCAGCCGCCTGGAGGGCGGGGTCTTCCGCAGTCTTGTTGCCCGCCTTGGGCATGAGGCGTGCGCTGGATCGACGGACCAGCAGGTCCATGTCTTCGAAGGCCTGGGTGCCGAGTTCGCGACCGATCAGGGCTTGGGAGAGAATGTCGAAGGTCACCCGTCGCAGGGGTGGCATGAGCCGCAGGTGGGCTTTCTTTTCGGCGGACTCTTCGGCGAGGGCGCGGGCACGCTCACGGAGGGTCGGGGCAAGGGCCTGGATGCGGTCGGCGAGCCAGCCCTCAGCGGCATGTCCCGAGAGCACGTGCTGGGTGCTGTCGTTGCGCCAGGGGGCGCGGTCGTCGGGCAGGAAGGCGCGGGTGGCGTGGGGCTCTTGGAAATCGTGGCGCCCATCGAATAGAACGTGCTCCAGGACCTGGCGTCCACCGACGGCGACGACCGGGCGGCTTCCAAGCCACGCCACCGCAGCGCCGCCGTAGCGCGCGCTGTAGTCGGAGACTACATCCCAGGTCTGCCGACCGAGGAAGTCGGGCAGGTTTCCCAGGGGCAGGCTGGGAGAGGGACCGGGCAACCCTTCGTAGGCCCGTACGGCCTGGGGGTGGAGTGCGCGGAACACGCTGGTGAATAGAGCCATGGTTGTCGGTGCGATGGGAGTGTCGAACAACGAAACGTACCCCGCAGGGAAGCCCCGAGCCGGGAAGTTGTCCGCGTGGACCGGGACGACCGGGGCTGGGATTCCGAGCCAGGACGCAGGGCTTTCCCTGTCCTGGGATGGGCCATGGGAGACCTGAGTGCGTCTGCACTGAGGTTCGATGCTGCGAGCCTCTCGCATTGGTACGCCGTTCCCAAGGCCCTTTGGGTCAAACTGGAGCAATGCGCGCACCGAATTCCGCTCCTAGGATTCTCCTGGCGACGGCCTGCGCCCTGGCTCTCGCAGCGACTGGGGTCTGGTTCTGGACCACATGCCAGCGCGTGGGCCATCCCTTCGCACTCGAATGGCAGGAGGGCGGGATGTGGGCCCACGCCAGGCGCGTGCGCATGGGGCTGCCCATCTATGCCGAGCCCAGCCTCGAGTTCACGGCGTTCCCATATCCGCCACTGTTTCACTGGCTCGGAGCGGGGGCGCTGGCCCTGTTCGGAGATGGGCTGAGCAGTTTGCGGGCGGTGTCGCTGCTGGGGACCTTGCTGTTGGTCGTGGCGCTAACGTTGACCGTTCGACGACCCGGTGGCGCGAACCTGCGCGCGGCGGTGATCGCAATCGGCGTTCTCTTCGGTGGTCAGGTCTGGGCGGGGGACTGGCTGGATGTGGCGCGCATCGACGCGCTGTGCATGGGGCTTTTGGTCGCTGCGATCGCGGCGGGTTCGGGGCGTGCGGGCATGGGGCGCGCTGCGCTGGCGGGTGCGCTCGGTGGGGCCGCCTGCCTGACGAAGCAGAGCGCCCTGTTGCCAGTCGTCCTCGCGTGGGCAGGCTGGGCCCTGAGCGCGAAGGGGGATAGGGGTGCACTCGCTGCGCCTGCAGTAGCGGCTCTGGTCGCTGCTGGGATCCTGGGAGGCGCTTGGTTGGCGCTCATCGGGTCGTCGGGTCCCTGGCTTCGCTTTCATCTCTACGAGGTGCTAGCAGGACACCCCTGGCACGGACCTGGGGCGAGGGGGTTTCTGCTCGTTGATCTGCCCCGCGTACTGCCCCTCATTCTGGCCGGGTTCCTGGCGCCGGGCATGAGGGTGGAGCTGCGCCGGGATGGGGCGTGGCTCTGGGTGCTCGGGCTCGGCC
>CAYWNK010000478.1:0-2622 GCA_964459495.1 uncultured Planctomycetaceae bacterium | reverse complement strand
TTCGCCACCGTTCGCCAGCGAACCAGCAAGACAAAGGGCAGCGGCTCACGTAGCGCGACGCTCGCCATGGTCTACAAGTTAGCCATCAGCGCAGAACGACGATGGCGGCGGCTCAACGGACACGAGCAACTGGGAGCCCTTCTCAAGGGTGTCCAGTTCAAGGACGGCATCATGCCGACAAAAGCCAAGGGAGATGACGCCGCTGCCTGATCCAGAGACTTCTGGAACACAACTCTTGACCATACCTCATGAAGAGGGGACAGAGGCCACGTTACACCCCCTCTCAAAACAACCGTGAGTGCGGTACAGTATTCCATCTGCAACGATGAAGGTTGTACTCAATCTCACTGTCCTACTTGGCCTATTGCTCACGTTCTACCAGTGCTGGCTTTGGACGGTGGCCAATCGATCGTCGCACTGGCAGGTCGTACAGGGAGAAATCGTATCCAAGACGGACCTTGGTGGCATGAAGACCGTTATCGTGCCAGACCCCATGGGCGGCCGGAGCACCTCATTCGAGTCCTCGAATCACCGTATCCAGGTGGTTTACAAATATGAGGTTGACGGCCTGGAGTTCCGGTCGGAGCGCCAGAGCTTTGGCCAAGCGGGCACGAGCCCATCCTTGTACGAGCCCTCCGAGGGGAGTCCCGCGACCTACCGAGCGGGACAGGCTGTGGATGTCTACTACGACCCCAATCGCCCCAGCGAAGCGGTGTTGCATCCGGGCGTGGGCCCGATGCTCTTCCGGCGCATGGGGTTTGGACTCGTGCTCTTGACTACAGGTCTCCTGGGCCTAGCCCTGACCCGGCTTCTGGCTGCTGCCGACTAACAGCAGCGAACGCGGCAACGCCCCCGGCTGAGCGCCAGACTCAGGAGGCTGCCCCTTGATCCGGCGGTATCGATCACCACACGATCGATTCAACGCCCCCGGAGGCGAGCTGGATGGGCAGCCGGCCGAGCTCCTTGTCCGGCCGTGCATAGATCACCAGCGTGGCCGCGGAGTCGCCCACGCCTAGTACGCGGGTCTTGCCGCCCTTGATGATGCGGTAGGACGACCAGCCGAACTCGCCGCCACCGGTCGCCAGCAGGTTCATCGCTTCGCCGGCTCCGTCGAGGACCTGGAAGCCGGTGGCCTTGAGGCGCTCCCCGGTGAGCTCCAGCTGGAAGCGCACTTCCCGTTCGGCGCGGATTTGGAGGCTGCCATCGAGCTGCTCCGGCTTGACCGAGTGCGTCCCGAGCACGATGCCCTTGCCGCCAAGCTGCAACATCAGGTTCTGGCCGGGAACCCCATGCAAAACAAAGCGCCCCTCCTCGTCGCTGACAGCCTTCTGATCGGAGCCCCTTGATCCCGAGCCGCGATCACTGACGTACACCAGGTAGGTGGGACTCAACGTGACCCCTGGGATTCCTTTGCCCCAGCGGTCGACCACGCAACCAGTGAGTTCTTCGACCTCGAAGGTGGACGGCACGGTCCAGACCCAGTCCGTTGTGCCCGCCCGCACGGGGTCCGTCTTGCCCGACAGCTTGCGCTCGCTGTCGACCAGGTGCAGCGTGTACTCCTGGTCCTGCAGCCCCTTGAGCTCGAAGCGCCCCGCGTCATCGGTCTTGGCCCAGACACGTAGACCCTGTCCATAGTTGAGCGTCTCGCCGCCTCCAACAGCTCCGAGCTCCTCCACGCTCGCCTTGTTCCCGACCAGGCGCTGATACCAAGGAAAGACCGTGAGACCCGCGTAGGGCTGCCCGTCCGCCCGCAGGATGCGGCCCGCTATTCGGAGCGGCTCACCCGGGAAGATCAGCTCGACTTCCACCTCACCCGCGTCCGCGAGCCGGCGCCCCACCCCACGCGAGACGATCCCGCGCCAGGGCGCGTGGGTCGCCCACAGATGGTCGCGCCTTGGCCCCTCTGCGCTCGCCAGGATGCGGATCTCAAATGAGCCGTCGGCGGCGCTGGCGGTGACGCGGTCGCCCAGCCCGACGCGCGCCCCCTCCACGTTGGCGCCGCCCGGGCTGCGCACCCAGCCGCGCAGGGTGTAGCGCACGGGATCCCGCTCCAGAAGCACCTCGAGCTCCGGCTCATCCACGACGGGCATGTCGATCTCTTGGGTGACAAACCCCTCTTTCGAAAAGCGCAGGCTGCCCTGCCCAGCCGGCAGCGACGCGAAGACCGCGCCCCCGCTCTCCCCCGTCATCGCCGGGCTCCACTCCACCAGCCCCATGCCGTTCAAGTCCTGGGCAAGGTCCAGGAGCCCGACCCCCTCGACCGTGACGCGCACGCCCGCGAGTGGGGCGGCATCAGCACTCTGCACCCGCAGGTGGACGCGCACGGAAGGGACGAGGATCAGGCGCGAAGGCGCTTGCTCAAGCGGCTGCTCGAAGGCGAGCGGGACCAGGGCATCCACGGGGGCAACCCGGCGCAGGTCCGACAGGCCCGGCAAGACGAAGGCCCCATCGCTCTCGCTCGTGCATCGCTTGTCCGGGCGAGTCAGTCCTTCCACAGGAATCGTGCCGTAGGACTCAGCCAAGACTCCCAGCCGCACGCCCGCAAGGGCTTGACCCGCTGGGTTGAGCGCCAGACCGCGCACCGCCTCGGCCCCCACCGTTTCCCCCGCGGCGACCTGGGCC
>CAYWNK010000477.1:0-2651 GCA_964459495.1 uncultured Planctomycetaceae bacterium | reverse complement strand
GACCGCCGCGGCGGTCGGATCGGTTTCGACCATGGCGAGTCCGGGCTGTGGACCTTCGATGCGCACCCACGCCCGGGTCGAGTTCGGTTCAAGGTGCAGCTCGAGCGCGGGTCCCGGCAGGCTCACCTGAGCTAATGTCGTGGGGCCTGAGGGATCGATCACCCATAGGCTCTCCCCGCACCCGTGCGCCACGAGCAGGAGCTCGTCCCGCAGCGCCGTCTGAGTGGGCTCGCGGTCCAGCTGCAGGTATCCGGTCACAAGACCGCTCGCGAGATCGACAACCCGCAGGTCGTCGGACTGGCTCGCTACCACTGCCGCGCGGTCTTGGGCGAGCAGCTCAAGCTGCAGCGGGCCGTCGACCTGGGGATCAGGACTGCTGGATAGGTCCGCCACGACCTGGCTGCCGGCTCCGGAAAGATCGAGAAGCTTGATGCGCTCACTCTCGTCGTAGCTGAGATCGATCGCCTGCGCCCCAACAGGTGCGGGAACCAGGCCAACCGGAAACACCGAGCTAGGCTTCTCACCCAACACCGATCCCGTCGCTGCGTCCACAATGACCAAGGCCTGAGATCTCGCGCGTAGCCAGACGAGCGAGGAGTCAGCGTTCACGTCGAGCTCCCGGACCACTCCGATGTTCAACGGCTGGACAAGGCCCGAGGCAAGCGTCACCCGATAGGCGTCGCCCAACTGGGGATCCGAGTGGCCAAGGAAAACGGCTTGATCGTCGTCCGCGAACACCACATCACAGAATGACAAGCCCTCGATCGGAACGGGCCACTGGGTCTGGACGCCGAGATTGGCCGGATCCAGAACGAGGAGACTCGCGTCCATGGCAAACGCGCCGGACTCGCTGATCACCGCGACGCAGGATAGCCCGTCAGAAGTGACACCAATCCCGAGCACCGAACCATCGATCGCAAGCTCCGCCTGCGTCGCTCCTGTCGCCAGGTCGATGGACACCAGGCTCTCACCTGCAGGCGTCTCCTTGCGCCCCACCAACGTGGATCCGTTCAGGGCCAGGACCTCCGAACTGGCGACGGGAGTCGACCCGAGCGGGACCTCAGCTACGATCGAGGCCGTCGACAGGTCCACGATCGTGGCGATCGAAGGAACCCCAAACATCGGCGCTTCGGTGACGATCACCGCGTGGTTGACGGCGCCATCGACCAGGACCACATCGTGGAACGAGTTCCAGATCGGGATCGTGGCCCGAACCGTCATCGCCGGCAGGTCGAGTAGGGTGACAACGGAGTTGGGTCCGGCCCCCAGGACGATCCCTGTCGCCCCGTCAGGGGTGACCGCAATCCCCGGCCCAATGCTGGTGATCACCGAGCCGCTCGGTCCCCCTGGGACGAGTGGGACAAGGGTGGTCACCGGCGTCACCTGGTGGGTGATCAAGACGGCGCTGGCATCGGGGAGAAAGGCCGCCCCGGCGACGCCATCGGCTTCGACGGCTTCCGTGAGGGGCAGGAAGGTGGCTTGAGCGGAGAGGAGCAGGGCTGCGAGCATGTGGAGCGAGGGGTAGGTAAAGTGCCCACGACTAGTCGACGCACTCCCCGGGGACTACACCCGATTCTCACTCCATTGAACCGGGTACGAAGCCCGCCTCGGGCTTCGTACTGCTCAGTGCACGCGCGCGTAGCGGTAGGGCGCCTCCAGGCAGAGCAGCATCAACGTCGTCGAGTACACGCGGCCACCCGAGTATCCCCAGGGGCCGACGGGGTCCCAGGAACCGGCGGCGTGGCCATGGCTGCGTTGGGATTCGAGCACGACCGGCAGCATCGCGGCATACCATTTCTCCCAGTGGGTGCCGCCCATCTGGAACATGGCTTGGCTGCCGTAGTACCAGTAGTACATGTCACAGCCGAAGGCCTTGGGGTCCCACTCGGGGAGCGCGCGCAGGATGAGGTCGGCGTGCTGCTTGAGACCGCGTTTGGTGTCAGGATCTTGACCGAGAAGCGTGCGGCAGAGGAGGCCGGCGGCGGTCATGGCTTCGCCTGAGTTGGCGGGGAACTGGTCGTTCATGCCGGGTACGCGTGAGCTCGTGCTGCCAGCCTCGTTGTAGCCGATGCGGCCGCTGTCGTTGTCGGTGACTTCGTCAAGCCAGAGGATCGTGCTTGGCAGGGCTAGGTCGTCGATGGGGATGCCCGCGTCCTTGGCGGACTGCAGGGTGATGGCCATCCACGAGGTGACCGAGGTGTCGCCTTCGCCGACCGGCGGAACGTCGTAGCGCCAAACGCCGTAGGGGTTGCGGGCCTTTTCGATGTAGCGGACGGCTTTCGTGGCTGAGTCCTTGAGAGTCGGGGACTGCGAGGTGAGGTGGGCCTCGACCAGGGCCAGGGTGGCAATCGCGTGGTCGTAGGCGAAGGTCGCGGTGGCGGACGTGCCGATCAGGCCGGTTTCTTGGTCCTGTTGATCGTGCAGCCACTTGATGCCGTTCGCGAGGACGGACTTGTAGGGGCCGGATGAGGTTGTGTTGCCGTTGCCGAGGAAGGCGAGGAGGGCTAGCCCGGTGACGCCGATGTTTTGCTTGGCGGCGCCGGTGCTGGTGCATCCGCAGGGGACGGGGGAGGCACCGGTGTCGGGCGATGCGAAGGCCTGGAGGTGGTAGGCCGCAGCGTCCCAGGAGCCGTCAGGGGACTGGTGTGTGG
>CAYWNK010000476.1:0-2670 GCA_964459495.1 uncultured Planctomycetaceae bacterium | reverse complement strand
AGCAGCGGAAGGATCGACCGCACCGGTCAGCGCGGCGCCGGCGGCCGCAAGAACCAGGGCCGCCCCCAAGCCAGCCCGCAGCCGTAGGAGCACCAGGGCCAGGGGTCCCGCCCCGATCGCCAGGGCCAGCGGAGCGGCGAGCAGAATCGCGGTCAAGGCTGGCTGCATGCCCCCGAAGGTGAGGCTCGCGGTGCGCAACAGGACCCATTGGCTCGCGACGGTCCAGCCCGTCAGCAGGCCCCAGGCCAGCCCCACCCGCCGCGCACCGATCGGGCCGGCTTCGGCAGCCTGGTCGGCGCCGGAGGCACGGGCCGCCGCGGAGGACTCGGCGGTGGCAGCAGGCTCGGTTCCCCCCGGGGAAGCGGCAGCGAGCCAGGCCGCCAGCGCGGCGCAGGCGCCCGCGGCCCAGGCCGCTGCCGGCCGGCCCGCGGCCCCCACCAGCTGGTGGCCGAGCAGCGCGACGCCCGCCACGCCACCGGCCAGGTTGGCCCCCAACAGCCAGGCGGCCGAGCTGTCTAGCCCGCCGCTCGGCTGCCCCAGCTCCCCGCCGCTGCCAGGCTTGGCCGCCGCGCGGAGCCTCCGCAGGAGCTGCGGAAGCAGGGCCCCCTGCAGGGCCGCAGGCAGCGCAACCAGCGCAATGCCCAGGGGTCCAGCCAAGGCCGTGGGAGCTCCGCCGGCGAGGGACAGCAATCCCTGGATCGAAGCTGGCCCGGCCAGGGCCGAGGCCAGCCCCAGAGCGACCAGTGTGCGCATGCCCGCTCCCAGCATGCGGCCGGATAGCCAGGCCGCGCCGGCCCAGGCCGCCAGCCAGGTTCCCAGGCCCCAAAGGGCTCCATCCCCTTGCCCGAACACCAACCCGAGGCAGCCGAGGGCCAGCGCCTCCAGGGCCAGGCCGGCTGCCCCCGCGAGGGCGGCGGCCAAGAGCACGAGCGCGAAGCCCAAGCGGCCCGCCGTCAATCCAAGGCCGCGTGGGCCACGGCCGAGGTCTCAGCCATGAGCAGCTCCGCGCGCACCTCTTCCTTGGAGAGCACACGGGCCACGTCGGCGAGCGTCCGAATGTGCAGCAGCTTGTGGGCCCGTGGAATCACCAGGAGCACGATCATCCGCGCAGGGCGCCCATCGATGCTCTCGAAGGCCAGGCCATCCTGACGCCGCACGATTCCTAGGCAGGCCACGACCTCGTCCAAGCCCTCGATGGCCGCATGGGGGATCGCCACCCCGTTCTCCATCCCCGTCGACATGGAGCGCTCCCGGTCCAAGACCGCCTCCAGGACCTCTTCTTCCCGCCCCTCGGGCAGCTGACCGCGCTCCGCCAGGTGATGGACCAGGGCGCGAATCGCCTGCCATTTGTCGGCGGGGTCAAACTCGACCAGCACGTCTTCGACGGCGAACAACTCGGTGAGCAGCATGGCCGCGCAGTCTAACGAACCTGGCAAGCGCAGGGGGCGCAGCGAGCCTTGACTCGCTGCGCCCCCATCGAACACGGCGCCGGTTCGCCCGGCGCTATGCAGGCGCGTTTACGCAGGTTTGGGCTTGCCAAAGCCCAGCATCTTCCCAAGCACCACGGCTAGGATCCCGACGCCGCCGGAGAAGAGGGCACCCATTTTGGCCTGCCCCTGTAGATCGCCCATCTCGGCGGGGAAAGCGGCTCCAGCGACAAACAGCGCCACCGTGAGGCCTAGCGCGGCGATGAAGCCCGCCATGATCAGGTCCTTGATCGACATGCCGTTGGGCAGCGGGAAGCCAATGGCCATCGCCAGCAGGCCAAAGAGCGTGATGCCCACGGTCTTTCCGATGACCAGGGCTCCGAGGATGATCCAGGACATGGCTCCAATTCCGGAAAACTGCACGCCCGCGTTGGCCATGGCGAAGAAGAAGAGCCCGAAATCCACGGGCAGCTTCATGTTGTGCTCAAAGTTGTGCAGCGGCGAGTGGTCGATCTCCAGATCGTCGGCCGTCGCCTCCCCCATCACGTCGACCTCGTCCTTCTTGTGGAAGAGACCGGTGTCGCGCTTCGGACCCGGTAGGAAGGGGACGATCGGCACGAGCGCCAGCGCGGGATGCAGGTGCGCCAGGATCAGGCCGGACCAGGCGAGGGGTCCTGCAAGGAAAATGTAGGGCAGCCAAGACTGGACGTTCATCTTGCGCAGGGCATAGGCCACAGCCATGCCCGCCAGCACCAGACTCAACCACTTGGGGTCCGCCGGGTTGGCGGGGTCCCCGTAGAAGATGGCGATGATCGCCAGCCCGATCGCGTCGTCCGCGACCGCCAGCAGCAGCAGGAAGTTGATCGCGGGATGGCCGGCGCCGAACACGGCACGGCTGACCAACCAGGCCAAGGCGATGTCCGTCGCGGTCGGAATGCCCCAGCCGCGCAGCAGAGCGGGCCACTGCTCGCCGCCCACCTCGTAGTAGCCCATGCTCCCTGCCAGATACAGCAGGCCGAAGAACGCCGCGACAGGCCCGGCCACGCCGCCGATCGTCGAAATCAGGGGATTGACGGCCTTCTTGAAGGGGCTGAGGCTGCCGCCCGGCAGCGCCGCCTCGGTGATTTCCTTCGCCGCGATCCCGAAGAAGAACACCATGAAGACGTCGTTCACGAGGAACAGCAGCGTCAGGTGGTGCCCGAAGATGGTCACGTGCCCGGGGATCTCCCAGACCCCGTCGGCC
>CAYWNK010000475.1:0-2672 GCA_964459495.1 uncultured Planctomycetaceae bacterium | reverse complement strand
GCGGGTGCGCCTGGGGAGGCGGTCCGGGGGGCGGCGGCTGCCGCGGCGGCGGTGAAGGCGGTGGCGGCGGGTGCCAGGGCGGTGGCGGCGGCTGCCAGGGCGGCGGCGGCGGCGGCCGGGGCGGCGGCGGCGGCTACCGGGGCGGCGGCGGCGGGTACCGGGGCGGCGGTGGCGGCTACCAGGGTGGCGGCGGCTACCGTGGGGCGCGCAGCGGCGGACGTCCCTCGCGCGGCGGCTACCGCGGCGGAGGCTACCAGGGCGGCGGAAACAGGCAGCCGGCTGGCAGCTACAGGGACGGTGGCCGGGAAGGCGGGGGCGGCGGTGATGGCTGGCGCGACACCGGTTTCCAGGGCACGGACTACCCCGGTTCCAGCACCGGCGGCCCGCGTCGTGGCGGCTACCGTCGTCGGGGTCCCCGGCGTGGCAGGGGCGGCTATCGGCCGCGCCAGTAGTCGGCCACAGATTCCATCCCATGTTGGAACGCCAAGCGCCCGCAGCCACGGAAACGGGCTGCGGGCGCTTGGCTTGGTTTCCGCCTCGTGGATCCTACTTGCCCGCTGCTTCCTGCTTCCTTCGAGCTACCTGCTCCACCTCGCGCCAGATCCGCAGGGTGTTGCCGGACCAGAGTTTGGCGATGTCCCCGTCGGAGTAGCCGCGGCGGCAGAGCTCTAGGGTGACTGCAAAGGTCTCCGCTGCGTTGTTCCAGCCGACCACGCCACCTCCTCCATCGAAGTCCGAGCTGATGGCCACGTGGTCGATGCCTGCGACCTCGACAGCGTGGTCGATGTGGTCGACAAAGTCCGACACGTTGGAAGGCGGGTACTCGGCTTCGATCTCCGCCACGCGGTCCCGCAGCTGACGCCGTTTCGCCTGGGCCTCGGGGCTGGTGTCGGCTGCGCCCGCGCCAAACCGGCGCCCAAGGCCGAGTTCCTCGCGGGCCGTACGCACGGCAGCGTCGCGCAGGCCCGTGTCGGTTACGTAGCTGGAAAAGGCGACGCACTGGATGACCCCGCCGTTTTTCGCCAGGGCACGCAGCTGCTCGTCGTCGAGATTGCGCCCGTGATCGCGCTTCGCGCGCGAGCCGGAGTGGGAAGCGATGACCGGCGCGCTGGAGAGTGCTGTCGCCTGCATCATGGTGTCCTTGGACGAGTGGCTAACGTCGACCAGGATGCCGACGCGATTGAGTTCGACCACCGCCTGGCGGCCAAGCTCGGAGAGGCCACCGTGCAGGGGCTCATCGGGCGTGTAGGAATCGCCCAGCTGGCTGTGACGGTTGTGGGTCAGGCTCATGTAGCGCGCCCCACGCCGGTGAAACTCGGCGATGCGCCCGATGTCGGTCCCCATGACGTAGCCATTCTCGATCCCGATGCAAGCCACCAGTTTGCCGGTCGCGGCGATGCGCTCGACGTCGTCTGCCGAGGTGGCGAGCTCGATGTGATCGGGGAACCGGTCACACATGCGGTGGATGGCATCGAACTTGGCGTTTGCCGTGTCTGCGGCGATACCGAAGCCTTCCTCGTCGAGACTGCCTTGGCCCGCGTAGACGATGTAGAACGCCACATCGAGACCGCCGGCGAGCATCTTCGGAAAATCGACCTGGGAGTAGCCCCAACGGGTGGGGTCATTGGCGAGACCGAAGGCCTCCAAGGCGTCGCCTTCGAGCCCGTCGGGGGCCGGGGCGGCGAGCTGGTCCGAGATGTCCTTGTGGGTATCCAGGGTCAGGGTGGCCCGGTGCACGCCCCGTGCGCGCTTGAGCAGCTCGGCCTCGGCCTCTTGACCGGCGACGAAGAGCGCTTGCGTCCGCTTGCCCCCAAGCTCGGCCTGGGTGCGTTTCCAGTGAACCTCACCGCTCGCGGGGTCAAAGGCGAAGGCGACAGGTTGCCCCTCACCGGCGCTCCGGTTGAGCACGGCGATCGAGCCATCGGCCAGCATCTGCAGGCCGGTGAGGGCGCCGAGCGGGATCCCGCCCAGGTCGCCTGAGCCGATGGTGCGGACTAGGGCCCCGCGACCATCGAGGAGGTGAAACACGCCCCGGCCGGTGCCGAGTAGGCTCTGCCCCTGATCTAGGGGGGTGGCGGAAAGGACCTGCCCGGCCGGTTCGGGCAGGGTGTAGGTCCAGCGGGCGGTGCCGGTCCCCGGCTCGACCTCCATGGCCTGGCCGCCGATGCAAACCAGGTAGGTTCCACGTCCACTGGTCATGAGATGGTGCATTTCTCCATCGGACTCGCCCAGTTCGGTGATGCGTTGTTCACGCCCCAGCGCATCGATCTCGATCGCCTGCAGGGGCCGCGTGAGACCGAGCAGAACACCGTCGGCGAGGGTAGCGCCGAGGGGCGCAAGGCCGGTGAGCCTGCGCGTCTCGGGGCAGGTCCAGGACCAGACCCGCTGGTCGAGCGAGGGGACGATGAGGGCCGCAGCCTGCTCGTCGATGCGGAGCAAGAGGGTGCCGTCGGACAGCTGGTGGAGATCGTCGGCAATGCCCTCGAGCGACAGGCTCGAGCGTGGGGCTTCGGGGCTGGGGCCCGGCAGGATGAGGGAGCTGGTGCCGCGGACGAAGAGGTCCTGGCCAAGAGTGGATGCGGGGAGAAGCGCGGCGAGCAGCGCTAGGTGGGTCGGGTGCAGCATGGAGAGGGGGCAAGGGGCCTGTGGGCACGATACCGTGAGGCCCATGG
>CAYWNK010000474.1:0-2683 GCA_964459495.1 uncultured Planctomycetaceae bacterium | reverse complement strand
GGGTCGAGTGGGTGGGGGCTGAAAACCAAACAGGTCCTGGGGCCGCTTGGGCCTCAGAAATCGACCGACCTCCTCGATCGCGGTTGATCGAGGAGGTCGATGGTGTGGACTATACGGCCTGGGGCCGGAGAGCGTTGGTACAGCTCGCGTCAGGAGACCGGTGCCCGCTTTAGATCGCGCCATTGGGACGACTTGCGGTCGCCGCGCGGACCATTCCGGGGATCCCGGCCCTTGGTCTACGGTCCTAGGCTTCCTTGGCCTCTTTGTTCTTCTTGCCGGCCTGGCTGGCCTTGATGATGCCGGCGTTGACCAGCACCTGGAACGCGCCCTTGCGGTTGACGTCCTTAAGGGCACGGGTGGATAGGCGCACGCGCACGTACTCGCCGAGCTCCGGCACCCAGAGGCGCTTCTTTTGCACGTTGACCTTGAACGTGCGCTTGGACTTGCCGGTGGTGCGCAGACCGACGCCGCCGGCTTTCTTGGGAAGACCCCGGCGCGCGATGCTGCCGCCGAATTGGGTGCCACGGCCGGTGACCTGACAGGTGCGGGACATTTGAACTCTCCTGAGGGGAGCGCGGAGGGGGTCCGCGCGGATCGAGCCGCAGAAGGTAGGGGGCCGGCTGGCCCCTGTCTAGCCCCTGGCGCGAGTTCTGGCCCAGTTCTGCGCGGGCTTGGGGGTCCTGGGCCTCCTGCTTCCCCCGAGCGGCAGCCGCTGCCCCCGAGCGGCAGCCGCTGCCCCCGAAACGGGCCTCCGGGCAGCCCCAGGGGCTCTAGTAGCGCTCGACGTCCGTGGCCACGATGCTGAAAACCGCCTCCACGTCCAAGGGGTCCTCGGGCCCGGTGGCCGGGGCGTTTTCGTCCGTGCCGGACTCGGTCTTGGCTTTGGCGTCCAGGGGGAAGACCTTGAAGGGCCCGCTGACCACCACCGGTACGTAGGGGAAGTACTCGCAGGTCTTGCCCTCGGCCATTGCGATGAAAGCCCACTCGTCCGGCCGGGGGATGCCGCCGAAGCAGCAGGAGGCCAGGTCGCGAACCAGCATGAACTCGGTGACCTCGCGCTCTTCCCAGGTCAGAGGGATCATGTAGCCGACGAGCTTGACGTCCTTGCCGTCCAGGTCGGCGACCTCCTTGGGGTAGGTGTAGGGCGGAGCGACCTCTTCGAAAATGTGGTCGAGCAGAGCTTCGATGTCTGTGCCGGCCAGGGATAGGCGGCTGAATGAGATCACGCCCTCACGCTTGGCCTCGTCGCCGAGCTCGTCGAGGGGCTTGAGCTTCATGGCCTGGGAGGGGTCGAGGCCGAAGCTGCCGCCGCCGGAAGAGCCGCTTGGCACGGGCTCTTCATCACCGCCGTAGGGGCTTTTTAGCTGGCCCGCGGAAGGGGCAGCACCCGCCTGCAGCTCGCCCATGTCGATGGGCTGGGCCTTGGGCATGGCGTCTGCCTTGGCCTCGGTCTCGGGGCGGTCAACCTCGGATACTGTGATCGCGCCGTCCTGCTGGCATGCGCCAAGACCCGCTGCGAAAGCGAAACCCACCACGAGGGCCCGCGCGGCGCGGCTGAGGGAAGTGCTGTGATTCTGCATGTTCATTCGTCGTCGTAGATTTGCACCGTGATGCGCCCGCTGGAGTCGATCCAGCCGCGGTACATGCCTTCCGTATTGAAGGGCAAAGATACGTTGCCCTGGGCGTCCAGGGAGATCAGGCCGCCGGTGCCGCCGGCTTCGGTGAGAGTGCCGTGGATGGCGCCGTGGGCCGCAGCCGCGAGGCTTTGGCCCCCGTATCGCATGCGGGCGGCGACCTCATAGGCTAGGACACCACGCAGGAAGTACTCCCCCCAGCCCGTGGCGGAGACGGCGCAAGTCGCATCGGAGGCATAGGTGCCCGCGCCAACGATGGGGGAATCGCCCACCCGGCCGTAGCGCTTGGCCGTCATGCCGCCGGTGGACGTCGCCGCGGCGAGGTGCCGGTTGCGGTCCAGGGCAACGGCGCCCACGGTGCCGTGCTTGGCGTCGGCCAGGTTTTCATCGAGCTGGTCGATGCGGCGCTGGGTCTGGAACCAGCTGTTGTCCATCCGTTCGAGCCCGGTACCCATGAGGAAGGCGTCGGCTCCAGGCCCGGCGAGTAGGACATGGGGCGTGTCCTCCATGACGGCCCTGGCGGCGAGTACCGGATGGCGCACGCGGGTGACCCCAGCCACAGCGCCGGCCATGCCAGTGGCGCCGTCCATCACGCAGGCGTCCAACTCACAGCGGCGCTCGGCGGTGAGAACCGCGCCGCGCCCGGCGTTGAACAGGGGCGAATCCTCGAGGGGCTGTAGGGACTCGGTGACCGCATCCAGCGCGCTGCCGCCCTCCTCCAGGATGGCGAAGCCTGTGCGGAGAGCATTCTCGATCGCCTCGCGGTAGGCCCGGTCCTGCTCGGGGGTCAGCTTGCTGCGGCGAATCGTGCCCGCACCGCCGTGGATCGCCAGGATGACGTCCGTGCCATCGGGGGCCGTTTCCTGGACCGGACGGGAGGCGCAGGCGGCCAGGAGGCAGCTGAGCAGAAGCAGGAGTCGCTGGTGCATGGGGAAAGCCTAGCCTGGCGGACACGGTCCGAGCGATGGGGAGCTGTGCGAACTGTCCGCGGGCCAAACGGAGGGGGCCCTGGTAGGGCTGAGGGGGAGGCCGATTCAGGTCCTTTGGGT
>CAYWNK010000473.1:0-2725 GCA_964459495.1 uncultured Planctomycetaceae bacterium | reverse complement strand
GTCGCGGCGGAGCGCGACGCCGCGCTGGAGGCGTTGCGCACCGAAGTCGCCGAGGTGCTGTCTGGCTACGACGCGCTCGAAGGGCAGGGGCAGGCGCTGGCCAAGGGGGAGCAGGCGGCGCGCGCCGCGGCGACTGCGCTGTCGGCCGAAGTGCGCAGCCTGCAGGCGACACTGGCTGAGAAGGACGCAGAGGCTGACCTCGCGCAGCAGGCGCAGCAGGCGGCGGGCGACGGCTTGCGCGAGGCGCGCGCCGAGGCGGCGGCCGCGCAGGCGCGCGCCGAGGCGCTGCGGCGGCAGGTGGCGGCGCTGCAGGCGCGCGCGCGGCAGCACGGCTCGGCGCTGCAAGGCGCCGAGGCGGCCGCCGACGAGGCCCGCGCGGCGGCCGAGCTCCTCCGCACCCAACGTGCCAAAGATCTCGTCAGGCCGATCGTTCAGTTCTTTCGGGCCGTGCCCGAGCCCCTCGGCGACGACGACACGGTCGATGCGCTCATGGCCCTCACCGTGCGGAAGGAGGTGAGCACCTCCGACCGAATCCGGCTCCTCGACCTGCTGCGCGAGTCCGAGGGTCTCAAGCTCTCTCGCGGCTCCCGCAAGCTCGCCGAGAGCTTGGCCGCAGGAACCCGAATCGATGTTTCGGAGGCCGCACTGGCCATGCTGGCGCGGCACAAGGATCGCGCCGCCCGCCGGGAGCTGCTCGAGCCGTACGACGAACGCGTTGAGCGCCAGCCGGAGTGGGCTTCTTCCTACGCCGAGCGCGGCGACATCTACGAACGCATCGGGTATTGGAGCGACGCGGTCTCCGACTATAGCGACGCACTGCGCTTCGCCTCGACCGGCAGGCACGACGACAAGGTCTATCGCGGCCTCGCCCGCTGCCTATCGCGCATGAAGAAGTACAAGGACGCCGCCGACTACATTCGCCAGTCCCGCATGTCCTTCGAGGAACGTCGAGCCTTCGCCAAAGACCCGGCCTTCAAGGGCATGCTGAAGTCCAAGTACGGCGATGTCTTCCAGCTTGAACAGAAGGACTAACTGCACCATGCCCACCACCGGCCTGATCCATGGCGACGTGTTCACCGAGCACGATACGGGCTCCGGGCATCCCGAATGCCCCGAGCGCGTGCGAGCGGTGCTCGCCACCCTGGAGAGCGACGGACTGCTCGCCGAGCTCGACGCCTCCGCTCCCCCACGCGCCGCGACCGACGCCGAGCTTGAGCGCATCCACCCCGCCCCCTTCCACCAGCGCGTCAAGCGCGCCGCCGAGGGCGGACAGTCCTGGGTAGACAGCCCGGACGCCAACCTGGGCGCTCGTTCCGAGCATGTCGCGCGCCTGGCAGCTGGTGCAGCCCTCGAGGCCGTGGACCGTGTGGTCGATGGCCGCTGGCAGCGGGCCTTCCTCGCGACGCGTCCCCCGGGCCACCACGCCGAAGAGTCCCTGGCCATGGGCTTCTGCTTCTACAATCACGTCGCCCTCGCCGCCCGCCACGCCCAGCGCGCCCACGGCCTCGAGCGCGTCGCGATCGTCGACTGGGACGTCCACCACGGCAACGGCACCCAGCACCTCTTCGAGGCCGACGGCAGCGTGCTCTACGCGAGCCTGCACCAGTTCCCCCACTACCCCGGCACGGGCCTCGCCGCGGAACGTGGAGACGGGGAAGGCGAAGGGGCAACGCTCAACTGCCCCCTGGAGCCGGGCACGGGCGACAAGGAGTGGCTCGCCGCGTTCGAAGACAGCGTCCTCCCCGCCCTCGAGGCCTTCGCGCCTGAGCTTGTGCTGGTCTCCGCTGGCTTCGATGCGCATGTCCGCGACCCGCTTTCTGCCACCGAGGTCAGCGCGGAGACCTACGCTCGATTCACGTCTGGCCTCCTTCAAGCGACTGCCAGTTCAGCCAGTGGCCGGCTAGTCTCGATCCTGGAGGGGGGCTATGACCTCGAGGGACTGGCCTCAAGCGCCAGCCAGCACGTCTCTGCCCTGCTCAACTCTCCAGCATGACCGACCACTCCGCCATTCGGAACATCCGCCAGAGTTACGACTCGGGTTCTCTCCACGAGGACGACCTGTCCATGGACCCGGTGTCCGAGCTTCAGGCCTGGATGGAGCAGGCCGTGTCCGAAGGCGTCCCCGAGCCCCAGGCCATGACCCTGGCCACGGTCGATGCCGACGGCAACCCGAGTGCCCGTATCGTCCTCTGCCGCGGCATCAGCGAGCAGGGCCTGCTCTTCTTCACCAACTACGCGGGCCGCAAAGCCACCGAGCTCGCCGACGACGGCCGCGCCGCCGCGGTCTTCTTCTGGCAGCCCCAGGAGCGCCAAGTCCGCGTCGAGGGCCGCGTCCAACGCGCCAGCACTGCGGAGTCCGACGACTACTTCGCCAGCCGCCCCCGCGAGAGCCGCCTCGGCGCATGGGCCTCACCCCAGAGCCAGATCATCGAGAGTCGTGAGGTTCTCGAACAGAACCTCGTGGCGCAGCGCGAGCGCTTTGAGGGCGAGGAGCGGATCCCGCGTCCGCCGGAATGGGGCGGATTGCGCCTGGTCCCTGAGCGCATCGAGTTCTGGCAGGGACGCGCGAGCCGCCTCCATGACCGGCTTGTGTACTCGCGGTCGGCGGAGACGGGTGCTGAGTGGAAGCGGGTTCGCTTGGCGCCGTAGGTAGATGATTCTTTGGGCGTGGGTTGAGCGTCGGTGGATTGGTTCGTGGCGGAGACCTCGGATCGGGAGTCAGAAC
>CAYWNK010000472.1:0-2727 GCA_964459495.1 uncultured Planctomycetaceae bacterium | reverse complement strand
GCTGGGCCGGGGCGCTCGCGCAGCTTGACACGCACGGCGTGCCCGCCGACCTGGACGTCGAGCGTGCGACGGCCGCACTCGCTGCGCTCGACCCGCGACCAGCGCACGCCCAGGGTGGTCGTCCACTCGAAGGTCACCGTCTCCAAGGCTGGGCGCAGGGACGCGCGTGCGAGCAGGGACACCAGCGTGCCGGGTCGGTCCTTCTTCATGAACACCGGCTGACTCCAGACCTCAAGCGCCCCTGCGGCCCGCAGGCGCTGGACCGCATCGCCGATCTCTTCGGCCGTCATGTCGTCCAGGTTCACGTCCATGCGCCAAACCGGTTCGGCGCTGCAGCCACTCGCCCCCTCAAGACCTTCCCCCAGGCGCACCCGCGTCAGATTGGGCGGCCCAACCTTGGGATCCCGCGTCCCCGCTCCGTAGCCGGACACCTGGCTCCGAAAGGGCCCGGAGGGCTCGAAGGCATCGACCCATGTGGCCAGCATCGCCGCGGCAGTCGGCGTCAAGCGCTCGCCTTCCCCGCCGGTCAACGTGGGCAGCCCCTCCATGAGGGCTTCGGTCGCGGGCGCCGGCACGGGCATGACCCCATGGGCACAGCGCACCGTGCCCGAGCCCAGCAGTGGTGCGCTCGCCACGATGCGCGTCACCCCCAGGAGCTCGAGCGCTAGCGCGGCCCCGCCCATGTCGATCAGCGTGTCCACCGCCCCCACCTCGTGGAAGTGCACGGCCTCGGGCGCGCACTTGTGCACCTTGCCCTCGGCCACCGCGAGCGCCCAGAGCGCCGCCAGGATTCGACGGCGGGCGGGTTCGCCCAAGGACTCGGCGGCCTCGACCTTCTCGGCCAGATGGCGGTAGTGGCGATGGGGCGGCGCCGCGCTCTCGGGCGTCGCCACCTCCAGGTGCGTGCCCGCCAGACCGCCGCGGGTCACCGCCGTGCGAATGAGGCGCGCCTCACCCGGCACCAGCTCGTCCGCCAGCCGTTGCAGGTGATCCACGGTGAAGCGCGGATCGTCCAGGTCAAGGAGCGCCGCGAGCAGCATGTCCCCGGCCAGGCCCCCGAAGGGCTCGATGAAGAGCGTCGTCATGGGGTTCAGTCTGGCGTCCACCGACCGAGCGGGCCACCGCCAGCACCACAAGACCGCGCGGCCGGAGCCCCGCACGCCGCAAAGCCGCCGCCGCGGCCTCCGCCGTGGCCCCCGATGTGGCGACGTCGTCGACGATCCAAGCCCCGCGGCCCACCAGCCGTCCCGCCCGCAGTGGCACGGCTCGGAAAGCACCGGCCACGTTGCGCTCTCGCGGGGGGCTGCTAAGCGCCCCCTGGGGCGGCGTGGAACGCGTGCGCTCCAACAGCTGACGCACCTCCAGTCCGCGCGCCCCCCCCAGGCCCAGCGCGACTTCCAGAGCCTGATCGTAGCCCCGCTCGAAGTGCCGCCATGGGTGCAGCGGCACGGGCACGAGGATCTCCCCTGGGCGAGGCCCGTCCGTCTCCGCGGCGCACCTCTCGCCCAAGGCTGCGCCCAGGGGCAAGCCCAGATCGCGGCGCCCGCCGTGCTTGCACGCCAGCACCCAATCCCGGAGAGCCCCGTGCTCCCGGTAGTCGCCCAAGCAGATCGTGCGACGGATCAAGGCCCTTCCCCTGCGCCCTCGACACGGGGCGCAGACCGTCCCGTCGGGCAGCATCGGGGCGAGGGATGCGGCGCAGCGCCGGCAGCGCGGACCACCCGGCCCCTTCGGCAAGCGATGGGCCGCGCACGCGAGCTCACCCGGTCTGGGAAGCCCTGCGCGGCACAAGCGGCACGTGGAGGGATAGACCCAGCGCAGCAGCTCTCCGGCCCACGCATCCCATATCGCTCGCGCTCCCACACCGACTGATACCGGCTACGACCCAGTCCGATTGCATCGCAAATGTCGGAGCTGCCGAGAAAGCCGCCGGAAACGCCGGAGCGAGCTCGCCGGTCCACCCGCGAAGCCCGCCCCTAGCTGCATGGAGGCACGGAAGTGCCTCCCTGGTCGTAACTCCCTTCCTGGACCTAAAACTCGAACTCGCCGCCCTCGGCTTCGTCGAGATCCAGGTGCTGGCCGCCGCGCGCCGAGAGCCGCAGGCCGGCCGGCTGCTGATTGGCCAGGGGCAGGTCCGCCTTGTTGCGCAGGCGCGAAACGTAGGTCTCCACCGTGTCGTCTTCCTGGGAATCGACGCCGAAGAGCTCACCGATCTCGCGGGCCACGGCGCCCTCGCGCTCAAGGCTGATCGTGTTGTGTTGGAAGTACTCGCGCACGTAGCGACGGAACGCCCAAAGCGACCACCACCAGGCGGTGAACAGGGCGACGACCGCGACCACAACGATCAGTCCAACCCACGCCATGTTCAGGGGCGGTTCGCCGGCCGGCCGGGAGCGGAAGTGGCCCAGGAGCTGCATGCCAAAGCCGAGCAGCAGAAAGCCAAAGCCCAGAGTTGTCTGGACCCGGTTGTAGACGTACTCGCGCACCGACTGCAGACGGCCCGAGCTGCGGCCGAAGTAGCGCGCAACCAGCCGTCGCGGATGCTCGAATAGCGTGGCGTTCGCGATCAGGAACGCCCCAACCATGGCAGCAACGATGCCGAGGCTGGTCCAGTCGGGGTCGGCAAAGACCCCTTCGGTGGAGCGAAGGAGGGCGAGAATGGGCATGCGTGAAAAGCTAGATGTCCCACCGGCCTAAAACAACACAGGCGGGACACACACGTGAGAC
>CAYWNK010000471.1:0-2730 GCA_964459495.1 uncultured Planctomycetaceae bacterium | reverse complement strand
CGGGGTCGACCCCGAACTTGGCAGCAAAGGCCGCGCACTCGACCCGGCCGGTCTTGAGCTGCAGCACCCATTCGCGAATCAGCCGTTCCTCGGCTTCGAGCTGGTAGCCGCGCGCCGCGGGCAGCTCACCGCCCTCGACCCGGCTCACGTAGGGCTCGTAGGCGTGTTCGTTCTGGAAGTGCAGCCCACCAAGATGGGAGAACGCCGACACACCGAGGCCCAGCATGTCCGCGCCGTGCCAGAGGGAGTCCCGGTAGAGAAAGCTGGTCCCGTCGCCGCGGTAGGCGGTGTAGGCGCTGGACTGCCGGAAGCCGTCCTCGCCTAGGGCGGCGAAGGCCTCGGACACCCATCGGCGCTTGGTCTGCCAGTCGGCCACGGGCGCCTCCTGGGAGCCGTCGTCCTTCATGCGCGCGTACAGCGTGGTGTTGTAGGGCACCTCCATCTGGTAAATGGTCACACTGTCGGGTTCAAGCTCGCGTGCGCGGCGGATGCACTCCGCCCAGCCAGCGTCGGTCTCGCCCACCATGCCCGCAATCAGGTCGATGTTGATTTGGGGGAAGCCCACCTCGCGCGCGAAGGCGTAGGTGCGCCCGATTTCCTCTTCCCGGTGCGCGCGGTTGTTGCGCTCGAGGATCTCGGGATCAAAGTTCTCCACGCCCAGGGAAAGGCGCGTGACGCCCAGATCGCGCAGCGTCTGGATCTTGGCCTTGGACAGCGTCCCGGGCTCGCACTCGAAGGTGACCTCCTCCACTGCGCTCCAATCGAAACTCTTGCGCAGGGAACGAAACAGCTGCTCGAGCTGCTCGCTCGACAGGTACGAAGGTGTGCCGCCCCCGAAGTACACGAAGCCCGGCTGGCGCTTGGCCAGGTAGGGCCGCTGCACGTAGGCCTCCGCTTCTGCCCCCACGGCATCGAGGTAGCGCCGCACCTCCTTGCCGTTCTTGTCGGTGTAGACCTTGAAGTAGCAAAAGTCGCAGCGCTTGCGGCAGAAGGGAATATGCACGTAAACCCCCAGCGGCCGGTCGCCCTCAGGAGCAGCGTCCAGCAGCCCCGGCAAGCCCGCCAGGTCATCCCCGTTCCAGAACGAGTACGGCGGGTAATTCGAGATGAAGTAATTCCCGACGGTCGTCTTCGTAGCCGACTCGCTCATCGATCCGATTCCTTGGATGCGTCCTGTCCATTCGCGGCCGGCCCGAAGCAGTACAGGCCCCCATCGTTCGCGCCGAGGTACACCCGGCCGCCAACCACCGCAGGGGACGACAAGATCGCCTTGCCCACGTCGTAGCTCCAGACTTGCTCGCCGCTCGCGAGCTCCAGCAGGTACACGCGACCGTCACCGGATCCAAACACCACTTTATCGCCGCACACGACCGGTGAGCTGTCGATCTTACGCTTGGTACGAAAGGTCCACAGCGGCTTGCCATCCTCTCGGGCGACGCAGTGCATGTGCCGGTCGCGGCCGCCGAACACCACGCGATCGGCGGTGATCGAAGGGGACGAGAAGAACGGATGGCGGGCCGAATCGTAGGTCCACGCCGTCTTGCCGGCGTCGACGTCCACGCACACGAACTGGTTGCCGTAGTGTCCGAAGTACGCGCGCCCGTCGACGAACGCGGCCGAGCCGGCCACGTGACACTCATCGCCCAGCTCCAGTCCAGCCTTACGCTCGCCCGTGACGAGGTCGACGACGTGGAGCATCGCGTCGCATCCGCCGAAGATCGCGCGGCCCGCGTGAACGGCAGGCGTCCCGTTCACGTAGTTGTCGGTCTCGTAGGTCCATTGGAGCTCGCCGGTCGCGCTGTCGTAGGCGTAGAGGTTGGCGTCATAGGAGCCGACGATGATCCGCAAGCTGTCCCCATCCCGCAGGTAGTTGGCGCCGCCCAGAATCTTGTCCCGGGTCTCCCCCTTCCAGCGCAGCTCTCCGCTCGCCCCATCGAGGGCGTACAGCCAGCCATCGTTGGAGCCCACGTAGACCATGCCGTCGACGAAGAGTGGCGGGGCCTCGATCATGTCGGCGGTCTCGAACGCCCAGTGCTCCGCGCCGCTTTGGCGGTCGAGACAATAGATCTTGCCGTCGTCCGACCCGAACCACAGCCGATCGCCGACCACCACCGGTGAGGACGTGATCGCCCCATCCGCCGAAAAGGTCCAGAGCAGATCGAGTTCTGCAGCGAGTTCCCCCTTGGCCACACCGGAGAGCTCGGAGTCGCCGCGGAAGATCGGCCAGTCCCCGTCGGTGGCCCCTGCCAGCACTGCTCCGGCTGGCTCTGCCAGGTCAGCGAGTTCGGCCGAGTCCTGGGCAGGGTTTACCTGGACAGGGTGTACCGGGGCCGGGCCTGCGGGGGCCGGGCCTGCGGCTGCCGCCAGGGCAACCGTCAGGGACAGGGCACACCAGGGGGCCCTGAGCTGGGTCGGAAAAAGGCTCATCGCCAGCATTGTGGACCCCAGCGGGGGGCCAGGCACGGCCCCTGGCCGCTTTCTATGCATGCCTTACTCGCCCCACCAAACTTGGACAGCTGGAAATGACCTCGGCGTCGACTCTCCCAAGATGAGACCAGTACCATGCTTCGCGACTCGCAATCGATCCTCCCTCTCCTCCCGCCGATGCGAAACCAACGACCGAATTCGAAAGCACCCCTTCAGCGCAGCTTCGGCCTCACGGCCGCGCTGGTCCTAGGAGCCTGCTCCTCCACCTCCCTGAAGGTGGAGTCCCCCCCCCGGGTCCCGCTC
>CAYWNK010000470.1:0-2761 GCA_964459495.1 uncultured Planctomycetaceae bacterium | reverse complement strand
CGTATCGAGCGCGAACACGTAGCTGTCATCCACGTACTGGGACACCTGCCCATCGAAGAGCTGCGGCACGGAGTCCTGGAAGTCGGTCCGGGCACCGTCCTCGTTGCCGACAAACCAGTCCACCACGGGTGACTCGGCCAACATCGCCGCATCCCCCAGGCGCTCGGCCACCTTGCCGTCGACCCGAGTGGCCAGGTCCGCCGCCTGACTGATCAAGGAGAAGCGCACGACATCCCTGGCCAGTCGGTCGGTGACCTTCTGATTGACGTACAGGCTGTAGCCCACAAAGGGCACGGCGATCGAGACGAGGACCGCGAGCAGCCATTTGGTCGAGATCCGGCGCAGCATGCGCGCCAGTGTAGCCCCCACGAATCGTGCGGCTTCACACCAGAACCTCGGATCGCCTGTGCGCATCGGGCGCGAACCCCTAGCGCTTGCGCTCGAGACCCTTGCCTCGGGCACAAGCAAGCTGCCCCGCAGGCCCCTTGGCCCCCTGCGGCACGCAAGTTGTTGAGCGACCCAAACCCCTCGCCATCCCAGGCGTGCCCTCCTCCACCGCGCGAGCTCGCAGCGTAGCGCAAAGGCAGGAGCGGACCAGGTATGCAAACCCATCCAGGCCGGCTGGCACCATCTCGCGCCCGCCACTTCCCCAGGGAAACCACCGAGCCATGCGATTCCGCCCCCAACCGACCGTGCGCGCACCGTGGGCTATGGCCTGCGCCACCCTTTGGCTGGCCGCCTGCAGCGGCGACAACGGCCCTTCCTCCTCCAGGGCCGAGGACGACTTCGCCCTCCTCTCCACGAACCTGGAGCCGGGCGCTGTCTGGGAGCTGAACCGGCCGATCGAACTGCGCTTCAACAGCGAAGTCGACCTCGACAGCCTCTCGGCCAACTCCGTCGCCGTGGTCCGCAGTGACGGCGTTACGGCGAACGGAGGGTTCCGCTATGGCCTCGACGGAGACGGCGAGCAGGATCGCACGACCATCGTATTCCAGCCCAACTGCCCAACCCGAGAGGACCTCTCCGACTCTGGCCTGCAGCCCGGCTCCAGCTATGAGCTGCAGATTCTGGCAGGGCCCGGCAGCCAGGTCACGGTGCTGGACGTCGCCGGCAGGCCCCTGGAAACAAGCGGCGCCGTGCCCTTCTTCACCACACCTGGGACCTCCCTTGGGGACCTGTTTGTCGACACCCGCCCCGGACCTCCAGCGGTGCGGGTCCGCGGCGGCGCAGGTGTCGCGCTAGACGACCTCGCGGCGACGTATCTGGAGATCGGGGGCGACCCCGACCAGCGCGAGTACTTTCAGCTCGACGGGGATCAACGTGGCGCCCTGGCCGCTGGCGTGCAGGCTCCCCTCAATCTCTACAGCCTTGGGGAAACCCGAGTCGTCGCCGTCGTGTTCTTCGACCAAGCGCTTGCCCCCGGCGACCTCAACCTGAACTCGAACACCCTGGGGATCGAGTGGCGTCCCCACGGCCCAGCCGAGGACTGGCAGCCACTCGTCAGCGAAGTCACGCTCGTCGCAAACTGCGCAGAAACGGGTGCAATCGCCCGAATCGAGCCACAGGGCGTCCTGCCCCAGGACGCCGAACTGCGCATCCTCGTACGCCCGGGCCTCTCCGATTTGACGGGCGAATTGACGGTCGGCCCCAGCGACCGTGCGGGACGCTTCCCCACCCGCTCCAGCACGGGCGAGGACCGGGGTGCCGACGAAATTCTCGAGCGCTTTGCAGCGAGTGCGCAGATGCCGGGGAGCCGAGAGGACGAAGCTTCGATCAATGGCCTGCCCAGGGCTGATTGGGGCGATGGCCTGCTCCAGGCGAGCTTTGATTTCGAGGGCACTGGAGGGGTCGGCGGAGACTTCGACTTCGTGCTGACGGCGGGCCAGGAGGTGATTGTCAATACGAGCTTCGCCCAGATCACCGGCGGGCCCGGCGGCACTCCCGCATTCACCCAGGACGTGTTCGACGGGGTGCTCGACGTCAACGACCTGATCATCGGCCCGGGGGCTACGCTGACGTTCCTTGGACCCAACCCCGCCACGATCCTGGCCTCGGGGGACGTGGACATCGCCGGCGAAATCAGCGTGCGCGGCAGCAACAACAACGGGGTCGGAGCGCTGAACACGGCGAACATGCCCGAGGTGGGCTCCGCCGGCAACGCGGGCGGTGGAACCGGCGGGACCGGCTCGGGATTCATCGCCCAGTCCACGCCCAGGGGTGGGACAGGGTTCGGCCCGAACAACGCACCGGGACAGGGCGGCCAAGGCGGTGAAGCGGGCTTCGGCCTGCCGTTGCAGGACGACCGCCGGGGGGCCGGCGGTGGCGGCGGGCAGCTCGGTGTCGACATCTTCTATGACCACGACGGAGACCCCAGCAATCCCGACCGGCACTGCCAGACCCTGATCGGCATGGACGCCGAGTCCGGTGCAGGAGGCACCGCCACGGGACTCGGGGCTGTCTCCCAGGTGGACCGGCCGATGGGTGGCGTCCCGGGACCTCGCCCATTCGTCGACGACTCCGACCAAAACGACTTCTTTGGCAGCCTGGTCACGGCGAGCGGCGAGTTTGTACTCGGCGAGGCGGACGGCCTCTTGGGCGGCAGGGGAGGAGGCGGCGGCGGAGACGCCGTGCGGAGTTCAAGCTTTCCGCTGACCCCCTTCCTCGGAACCGGCGACGAGAAGGGATCCGGCGGCGGCGGCGCGGGTGGCGCGCTGCGCATTCTCGCCATCGGCTCGATCACCCTGCGAGAGACCGGTCGCAT
>CAYWNK010000469.1:0-2794 GCA_964459495.1 uncultured Planctomycetaceae bacterium | reverse complement strand
GTCGAATGGCAGTGCACCCTTCCGACCCCCACCCTAAGGCCCCACCACGACGTGGCCGCACTGCCCAACGGCAACATCTTGCTCGTGGTTTGGGAAGAAGAGGGGGGCAGCAGCGGTTGCAGCAGGGCGTCCGCCTCGAAAAAATCGGGGTCGACGTAGACGAACCCTCGCAGGACCTTTCCCGTGAAGTCCATGGCTCGACTGCCGCGGTGGCCGAGCAGTTCCGCGTAGGACAACTTGCCGACCCGAGTCATGAGTCGGTCCATTCGTGTCGCCTTGTCGATATCGACGCCGATGCACATCTTGTCGTTCACCATGAAGACCAGTGCCCCCATCATCTTGCGCTCGACTACCCGGTAGGGGGCTTCGATGCGCTGTCGAATGCGATCGACGAGGGCTTCGTTGTAGGCCATGGGCGGTTGGTGCTTGGGGAGCTGGTCAAATGGGGCTGCAACTCACAGAGTAGTGGCATGATCAACATCGATGCCGAGTCTCCCCGACCGGACCTCCTGCGGCTAGAAGCCTCGGTTTCCCAGGATGTACCCGCATCCCACGTGGAGGTGAGCCTGCAGGTCACCTCCAACTCGGCGGTTCGTTCGTCCGAGGCATCGCGGGCGATCGACGAGATTGCGGAGCTGCTCGCGCAGCTCCGAGAGCTAGGTGTCGATCCATCCAAAGCGGAGATCCAAAGCGCGGTCGTGGCCGAGGGTAAGGGGCTCTTCGGCAGGGGCTCCACCGCCCGGTTCCATCTGGTGCTGAGCCGCGTGGATCCAGATAAGCTGGTCGGTGTGCTGCAGGTGGCGACGGGTCTGAGCCACACAGAGCACCTGGGAACGACCTGGAAATTCGATATGGGGGACGGGCTGGAGGAGGAGCTCCTGGCCCGTGCTGCGGCCAAAGCGCGTCGGGGGGCCGAGGCTGCTGCCGCAGCCCTCGGCGTTTGCCTTGCGGGGGTGGAGAGCTGCACGCTCTCCATACCAGGTAGCGAGGGGTCTGGCGATGTCATGGGCGCGCCCATGGGCGAGGCCATGCCGGTGAGGTCGAAGTCGGTGTCGGGCAGCGTGCAGATGGCGACAGGGATCGAGCTGACCAGGAGCATCCGGCTGACGGCGATAGCAAGCGTCGCCTTTCATGTGACCCGTCCGCCCGAATAGGTTCAGCTCGTCGCCGGGCCCGCTGGCTCAGTCTTCCTCGGCGTCTTTGGGATAGGCCGCGTGGGCGCGCAGGGCCAAGCGGGCGCGAAGCACAAGGTCGGGCTCGGCAAAGACCCGCTCCAGCTCGATTTGGGGGGCGCTGATGTGGGGGGCCAGCAGGTCCACGAGCATTGCCGTCGGCATATCGTCCGGTAGGTTCAGCAGGCGCTCATTCCGGGAGAGGATCGCACGCTCCAGGGGATCGCGCAGCTTGGCGGCTTCCTCAGCGTCCGGCTCGGTCTCCAGCAGCGGAGTCGCGCGAACACGCCGGTAGGGCGTTTCCGTGGGGAGCTCCTCGATCGCGACCCGGGCTAGGCCAACGAGCCAGATGTGGAAGCGTCCGTCGGCCGTGCGTTCATGCCGGGCGATCTCTCCTATCCCGGCGACGGGCAGGACATCGGGCGGGTTGTCCTCGTCATACAGGCGATCGATGGCCTGCTCTAGGATCGTTCCGATGACCAGTCGACCGGGCCCGTCGAGGCTGTCCTCGATCATCCGCCGGTAGCGTGGCTCGAAGACATTCAGCGGCATGACCTGCCGGGGGTACAGGAAGATCCCCGGGAGGGGGAACATCGGGACGTCTTGTACGCGTCCACCCGTGGAGGGCGGAGCGGGAGAGGCATCACCGGACTCGGGGGGCCAGGCGTCGGGGATCGGCTCGTCGTTCAACGCTTCGCCTTGGGCGCGCGGCGCGCAACTGCGCCGTGGTGGGATAGCACGTGGAGGACCTGTTCGAGGGAGCTGGCGTCCTGATTGCGATGGCGCAGCTTGCAGGACTGAATCAGGTTCAGCACCTGACGAAGGAACATCGCGGTTGGGGATGCGGGTTCCAAAAACTCCTGCCGGTGGGGCAGGCGATGGACGGCGAGGTAGGCGAGGCACTTTTCCTCGGAGAGGAACGCACCGCCGCCGAAGGGATCGAGGACGATACGGTCTCCGCCCTCGCGAACAAGGACGAGCACGTGTCCGGGGAAGGGCAGGAGGTCGACCTGCAGCCCCGCCCGTCGACCGATCGACGCGTACACGGCCGCGAGGGTCAGGGGCATTCCGCGACGGCGGTCGATCGTGCGGTGGAGGCAGATGTTGTCGGGGTGATGGTAGTCGTCCGCCGCGCCTGTGAAATCCAGTTCACCGGCCACGTAGTCGACCATCGTCTGCACGCGCCGGCGGCCGAGGGGGACGCTGCCCACCTGATCGCGCAGCCGATCGCCGAAGGTGTCGAGGACCTTGCGGTAGGCCCGCAGGTCGGCTCCGGGGCTGTGGTGCCCGTCGAGCATCAGCAGGGCGGTCTCAAGGTCGTGCTTGGGCCGTGAGGCGTAGCGCACGAGGCGCCGAACGGCGAGGGAACGCTCGCGTTCGAGGAGCATCTGGCGAGCTCTGCCGCGCAGTTCGGGTCGTCCGCTGCGCGCGGCGCGTTCTAGGGCGGGGCGGGCCGACTTCCCCAGGCGCTGAAAGGCAGCGCGCACGCTGGCTTCGACCTGGGGTGAATCGTCGCCCAGGAGTGACAGCAACGTATCGACCCGCGGCGGAGTCTTGGCCGGGGCATCGGTGGCCCGGGACCCTCCCACGGTGCGATCGCCCGAGGGGACACTGGTGTCGCT
>CAYWNK010000468.1:0-2823 GCA_964459495.1 uncultured Planctomycetaceae bacterium | reverse complement strand
GGGCTGCGTGGCGCGCCCGAGGGGCGCTCGAGGACGCGCCGGTCGCTGGCCAGGCGAGCTTGGATCTCGGTCCCGGGGACGAGGTCGAGGTACGCACGCCCGGCGGGGGCGGCTACGGCCCGCCACGCTCTTAGCTGCCTGACCCTTCCAGCAGCGATTCCGGCGGTGAGTTCGGGCGAGCCGGGCGGATTCAGCGGCTCGCAAGCGGCTCCGAACGAGGCCCTCTGGAATATGCTTGTGGCCGCTTGGCCAGGGCGAAGAGAATTCACAGCTCGGCCAGCCAGGCTCGCCGACTTCCACCGACCATCCCCCTAGTCTCGACAAGATCCTATCCATGCCTGCTCTCAGCGTCTTCGGTGCCCAGTGGGGTGACGAAGGAAAGGGAAAGGTGATCGACCTGCTCAGCGCCGACGTCGACCTCGTGGTGCGCTACCAAGGCGGCGCCAACGCCGGCCATACCGTGGTGGTGGGGGAGGAGTCCTACGCCCTGCACCTGATCCCCTCGGGAATCCTGCACGCGGACAAAGTCAATGTCGTCGGCTGCGGCGTGGCGCTCGACCCTCTCAAGTTCCTCGAGGAGATCGACGGACTGCGCGCCCGGGGCGTCGAGGTCAGCGGCAAGAACCTCCGGCTGTCTGCTGGGGCGCACGTGATCTTCGAGCACCACAAACGCATCGATGGGCTCGCGGAGCGCTGGAAAGGCGAGGGCCGGATCGGCACCACCGGGCGAGGCATCGGTCCCTGCTATGGGGACAAGGTGGCGCGCATCGGGCTGCGGGTTTGCGATCTTCTGGATCCCGAGCGCTGCCGCGAACGGCTCGGCGCCGTGCTTGCTGAGAAGAACGCGCTGATCGAGCAGGTCCATGGTGAAGAGCCGCTCGACCTGGCCGAGCAGTTCGACCGCTACAGCGGGCTGGGCGAGGCTCTGCGGCCTTTCGTTGGCGACACCGGCCAGGAGGTCCGCGACGCTTGGCGCGCTGGCAAGAAGATTCTGTTCGAGGGGGCCCAGGGGGTGCTGCTCGACATCGATCACGGCACCTACCCCTTCGTCACCTCGTCGAGCACCGGGGTCGGCGGCATCGCTGGCGGCGCCGGCTTCCCCCCACGGGCGATCGACTCGGCGTTGGGAATCGCCAAGGCCTATTGCACACGCGTGGGCGAAGGACCCTTCCCGACCGAGCTTCACGGCGCGGAGGGCGAGGCCCTGCGCACGGCTGGCCGCGAATTCGGCACGACCACGGGGCGCCCGCGCCGAGCTGGCTGGTTCGACGCGGTGGCGGTGCGCTACACGCTGGAGCTCGGCGGCGCGGATGGCTGGGTGGCGACCAAGCTCGACGTGCTTTCGGGTCTGAAGGAGCTGCAGGTCGGAGTGGCCTACAACATTGGCGGCGAGCGCTACGAGCGCTGGCCCTCGCACCTGCCGGGGGTTGAGGGCGCGGAGATCGAGTACCGCGCGTTCCCCGGCTGGACCGAGGACATCAGCGGGGTGCGCTCCTTTGACGATCTACCCGCCAGCGCAAAGAGCTACGTGCTCGAGCTGGAGAAGCTGGTGGGCGTGCGTGTGCGGATGGTCTCGGTGGGACCTGAGCGCAGCGCGATCATCGACCGGGGGCCGGCATAGCCATGCCCGAGGTTCAGCGCCCGGACGTCGGCGGGGCTTTCCCCGAACACGTCGCCGTGATCATGGACGGCAACGGTCGCTGGGCCACCGAACGCGGCATGCACCGGGTTCAGGGCCATCGTGCAGGCGTGCAGTCTGTGCGTGAGATCACAACCTCCTGTGCCCGGATGGGAATGGGAAGTCTCACGCTCTACGCGTTTTCGGTGGAGAACTGGAAGCGGCCCGGCCGCGAGGTGACCTACCTGATGCGGCTCTTGCGCGTGTTCCTGCGCCAGGAGCGCAAGACCCTCATGGACAATGGGGTGCGGCTCTCGTGCATCGGGCGGCTCGACGACCTGCCAGCGGGGGCCCTGCGTCAGCTGCGTAAGACCGAGGAGCTGACCGCCGGAAACGGAGGGATGGTGCTGCGCCTGGCCCTTTCCTACGGCAGTCGTTCCGAGATCGCAGACGCCATGCAGGCCTATGGGCGGGACGTGGCGGCGGGCAAGGTCGACCCTGCGCAGGCGGACGAGGAGACCCTGCGCAGCTACCTCTACGATCCGCTGACGCCCGATCCCGACCTGGTGATCCGCACGGCGGGGGAGATGCGCATTTCGAACTTCTTGCTGTGGCAGATCAGCTACGCCGAGCTTTACGTCACCGAGGACTGCTGGCCGGACTTCCGCGAGCCCCAGCTGCTGGAGGCCCTGCGGGCCTATGCCCAGCGCAAACGCAAGTACGGTGGGCTTCCGTCTTCGGGCGACGGCGCCACGGCTCGCGAAACCGCGTGAAGACCCAACCATGTCCGTGAATTCTCCCTCCCAACAGGTCCCGGTTCGCGCGCCCATTCAGCCGGCGCCCAGCCGTGCCGCCCGCATCTGGCGACGGACGATCGTGGGCGTTTCGATCGCCTCCGTGGTCGGGTTGATCCTCTGGTCCACCTACCTGCCCCAAGGGCCGTGGATCGCTGTGGTGACGGGCCTCGTGCTGTCGCTCGGCTGTGTCTACGAGGTCGGGCGCATGGGAGTCCTGGGGCGGCGCGCATTTGCCGCCGCGGGCGTCGGGGCCTGCGTGGCCACCCTGGCCATGATGACGCGCGTCTATTCCGAAGGGGACGGCGCGGTGCTGGCGGAAGCCGTGGGGCTCTCGCGCTATCTGGGGGCGCTCGGGCTGGCGGCCCTCGCGGGAATCGCGGTCCTTGTCGTGGGCCTATTGGCCAGCGG
>CAYWNK010000467.1:0-2833 GCA_964459495.1 uncultured Planctomycetaceae bacterium | reverse complement strand
ATCCCATCCACCCCCCATCCGGCCCAGGAACCCAGCGCCAGCGCTCCCGCTCCAAAGAGGAGCGCCCCGGCCCAGCGCGCCCGCGCACCGGGCCCCGTGAGGCCGGCGGCCCCGAGGGCCAGGGCACCGGGTAGAAACACAAGGGAATGCAGCCAAGAGAGCGCTAGCAGCTCATCGGCCGGCCAGGGGCTCGAGCGGGCCAAGAGTCCCAGCAACACCACCAGGGAGAGGTGCAGTCCAATCCCCAGCGCCACGGGACCGCCGCGCTGCTGGCGCCCGCACACCACCAGCGCCACCGTCCAGGTGCTGAGCACCAGGACCTGGGGCAGCGCCGCCACCCAGGTCCCCAGCAGCGCAGCCGCGAGCGCGCCGAGCAACAGCCCGCGCCGCAGGCTGCCCGCGACGCTCTTCAGCTGGGCGGGTTCGAGCGCCCGGCCCAGGCCGGCCGCCAGGAGAACCAACAGCGCGCTGACCGCAGCGTGATGATCCCCCATTCCCCAATAGGAATAGCGTACAGAAGCAAAGGAGAACGCCAGCAGCAGGCCCGCGGCGAATCCCGCACCAAGGCCCGCCAGGCGCGCGGTCGCCCAGGCCGCGACGGCCGCGGCCAGGGCACCGAAGAATACGGGAACGCTGCAGACGAAGCGGAGGACAAAGGCGTGCGACCCGTCGCGGCCGGAAACAAAGGGACCCGCGACATGGGCAAGCGCTGCGTCGTAGACCGGCGGCCAGGGGATCGGAGCGCCCTCCACCCGGAACTCGGGCCAGCCAAGTCGCTGGTCGCGCTGCGCGACCCCGCCTTCCTCGATCGCCCGGGCGACGCGCCGGGCGTGGTAGAGACTGTCCCCATCAAAGGTGTGCCAGTCACCGTCCGCGGCGGGCGATCCGGTTGGCGCGATGCGCAGCTGGTAGGCAATGCGCACACTCGCTCCGATGAGCGCCACGCATAGTGCGAGGGCGAGACGCGCTACTCGAGGGTGAGAAAGCGCCGACATTCGCGGGCCGTGCGCTGCAGCGCGTCGTTCTCGGCAGTCAGTCGCGCGGGAACATCCAGCAGGGGCTGCCAGTCCTCATCAAAGACCCAGATCTCCTCGGCGCCAACCTCGAGCGGAAGCTGAATGATGCCCGACTTCGTCAATACACCGAGGTGCGCCCACGCGCCCACCACGAGGCTGCGATCCGCTGGTGGAGCGAGCAGGGACTCACCCAAGCTGTAGTAGCCGCTCTCCGCAGGGTTCGCGCCGAGCAGCTCCAAAAGGCTGTTCGAAACGTCGAGGTGCGAGGTCGGACGATTCTCGACCCCCGCTTCGATGCCGGGGCCGCGCAGGTAGAGCGGAACGTCGATCTGCTCGGGCGTGAAGTTCGACGTGTGGCCCCAGAAGCCGCTCTCCTGGAACTCCTCGCCGTGATCGCCGGTCACGACAACGATCGTGTTCTCGAGCTCCCCGGCTTCGGCCAGCAGGTCGAGGATGCCGCCGGCCACCGCGTCCGCGTGCAGCACCGAGTTCTGGTAGCTGTTGTAGACGCGCTGCTTGAGGTCCTCGAGCTCGGGCCCTTCGGGGGTGAGACCGAGCTCCAGGTAAGAGAGATTGTCGAGGGCCGGTTGGTGAGGGCCGCCTGGATTGAAGTAGGGCTGGTGGGGCGAATCCAGCAGCACGAACCCAAAGAAGGGTCGCTCGTCGCTGGCCTCACCTCGCGCGCGAAGCCAGCTGCCGAAAGCCTCGGCCACCAGCTCGTCTTTCTGGTCCGAACGCCGCGTGCGCGGCTCTCCTTTTTCGTCGAGAAAGCCGTCGATCACGGCGTCGGGCGGCAAGCCTGCCCAGGCGGTGGCGCGGAACTCTGGGAAGTTCATCGAAGCCGCCGACCAAACCCGCAGGTCGTAGCCATGCTCGCCCAAGGTGTCGATCAGCGCGGGCGTCCGCTGTTCCTCGAGCACACGGAACCAATACGAACCGTGCAGACCGTAGAGCAGGGAGAAGAGGCCGTAGCGCGTACCGTTGCCCCCCGAAACATGTTCCTCGAAGACGCGCGCTCCCCCCGCGTACTCGTGCAGCCGCGGGGTGGCTTGTGCGCTGAACGCATCACGGCGCCACGAATCGAGCACGATCATCAGCACGTTCGGGCGCTGCCCTCCCGGCTCCAGCGGCGCGAGCTCCGGCTTGCGCAGCGGGTAGGACAGTCGCGCCTGACGCGGCATCACTTCGGGAGCCGGCTCCACGCCATGGATCCACTCCGGCAAACGACCCATGCGCGGCTTGGGCCCGGGTAGCGGCCTGGAGGCGTAGAGCAGCTCGCGATCGTCGTTCAGGCTGGCCATCGCGTAGACCGACTTCTCAATGCCGACGAGCGGCAGCAGTCCCGCGAGCACCACGACGCGCGGCTGGAGCAGGAGCGGCATCCGGCGACCTCCGCTCTCGACCCGGTGGGCATGCCGTAGCCGCCAGCGCCAGAAAAAGAACTGCGCCAGGCTCAGCCCCACGACCACGACGGTTGACGTGGTCCAGATCTTCGGCTCCAGGTGAACCGCGTCCCCTGAGCCTTCGGTGAGCGCCACGTTCAGCACCGCGCTGTTCGCGTGGTAGCGCAGCAGCTTGTAGATCACGGTGTCCGTGTACAGGGCCGCCAAAAAGAAGGCTCCGATGAAGGCCTGGACCGCTCCCAGCACCCAGGTTCGGCCGGAGGATTCCGAGGGCTCGGCCCCCCGGTGGCGCGTCCGCAGGAAGGTCGCGTGGGCCAGGGCAAACAGCCCCGCCGGGATCAGGCCCAGGGTAGCCACGCTGGACACTAGGGCCAGGGAGACATAGAGCCGCAGGCCGATGGACATGTCCTCCGG
>CAYWNK010000466.1:0-2834 GCA_964459495.1 uncultured Planctomycetaceae bacterium | reverse complement strand
GTCCAGGCCCGCTCAGGGCGGCCGCTTCGGACCGATTCCCGCCAAACCTCCCAGGGCCCCCGGGCTAAGATGCCGCCCGCATCCCTTGCGATCTCATCCAACATGACTGCCAGCGACACACGCATCCCTACCGCTTCCGCCGTCCGACAGGGCTTTTTGGACTTCTTCGAGGCCCAGGCCCACCGGGTGGTGCCTTCGGCGCCGGTGTTCCCCCAGGACGATCCCACGCTGCTGTTTACCAATGCGGGGATGAACCAGTTCAAGGACGTCTTCCTGGGCACTGGCACGCGCGATTACACCCGGGCCACCGACTCACAGAAGTGCATTCGGGTCCAGGGCAAACACAACGACCTGGAAGAGGTGGGGGTGGATACCTACCACCACACCTTCTTCGAGATGCTCGGCAATTGGTCCTTCGGGGACTACTTCAAGGCCGAGACGATCGGATGGGCGTGGAAGCTGCTGACCGAGGTCTGGGGTCTTCCCAAGGACCGCCTTTGGGTGACGGTGTTCGCGGGCGATGAAGCCGACGGGCTGGCCCCCGATGAGGAGGCCGAGCGGCTCTGGAAGGAGACCACCGACATCGACCCGAGCCACGTCCTGCGCTTCGACAAGACGGACAACTTTTGGGAGATGGGGGACACCGGTCCCTGCGGCCCCTGCACGGAGATTCACATCGACCGCGGTGGCCTCGACTCCAACCCAGAGGACGGGCGAGACATCGCGATCGGGGTGAATGCGGGCAACGAGCGCTTCATCGAGCTGTGGAACCTCGTGTTCATGCAGTTCAACCGCCAGGACGACGGTTCCCTGGTCGAATTGCCCGCAAAGTCCGTCGATACCGGCATGGGTTTCGAGCGCGTGCTCGCGGTGCTTCAGGGCAAGCTCAGCAACTACGACACCGACCTGTTCCAGCCGATCTTCCGGCGCCTGGAGGGCTTGTGCGAGAAACGCTATGGATCGGGCGAGGCCGAGGTGGACGTGGCGTTCCGCGTATGCGCGGACCACGTCCGGGCCGTGGCCGTTTCGTTGGCTGACGGAGCGCTGCCCAGCAATGAGGGGCGCGGCTATGTTCTGCGGCGGCTGATTCGTCGGGCGAGCCGCTACGGGCTGCAGGTGCTCGACCGGCGCGAGCCCTTCCTGTTCGAGCTGGTCGACACGGTGGCCGAGGTTCTCGGCGACGCCTACCCCGAGATTCCAGCCCGGCTTGAGCACGTGCGGCTGGTGGTCAAGAGCGAGGAGGAGTCGTTCCGCAAGACACTGGATCGTGGCCTGCTGCAGTTCGAGAAACTCACCAAGGGGCTGAGCGAAGGCGCGACGCTCGACGGTTCCCAGTCCTATGAGCTCTATGCGACCTACGGATTCCCCCAGGATTTGGTGGAGCTGATGGCCCGGGAGCGCGGCTTCGAGGTGGACCTTGCGGGTTGGGAAGCCGCGCGTGCGAAGCACTCGGACGCGAGCCGCTCCGAGGGCCGGTTCCAGCAGCTGCTCTCCGCCGAGCAGCTCACCGGCCTGTCCGCGACAGAGGGCTGCTACCACGATGAAGCGGGAGCGTGTGTCGAGGGGAAGGGTAAGGTCGTGCGTTTCCTGGGCGGCTCGGACGGGGCGCCCGATCGGCTCGTGCTAGACGCCTCGCCCTTCTACCCGGAAGGCGGCGGCCAGGTGGGCGACAGCGGCTTGATCGAGGCGCAAAGCGGCCAGTTCCGCTTCCGCGTCGAGGACACCAAGAGGGTCGGCGATGTGGCGGTGCACCTGGGCCATGCCGAAGGGGTGGTTGCGGAAGGCGCCGACGTCGTGGGGCACGTGGACGGAGGGCGGCGCATGGGGGTGCGCGCCAACCACACCGCGACCCACCTACTACACAAGGCCTTGCGCGAGGTGCTCGGGCCCCATGTCACCCAGCAGGGGTCCTACGTTGGGCCTGACCGGCTGCGATTTGACTTCAGCCACCCCAAAGGGATGACGCCTGATGAGATCGCTGAAGTCGAGCGCCTCGTGAACGCCGCGGTGCTGAACAACCACACGGTCGAGACCACCGTGGAGAGCTTCGATGCAGCCAAGGAGCGGGGCGTGATGGCCCTCTTCGGCGAGAAGTACGGCGACACGGTTCGGGTGCTCGATGTGGGCGGCTGGTCCATGGAGCTTTGCGGCGGCACGCACGTGGCGAACTCCGGTGAGATCGGTCCCTTTGTGGTCTTGTCGGAGCGCGCCATCCAGGCGGGGGTCCGGAGGATCGAAGGCCTGACCCGTGAGGGAGCCCTGGCTTACCTCGGCGAGCAGCGCAGGCTGCTGGCCGGCCTGGCCACGGAGCTCAAGACCAAGCCCGAGGATGTCCCCGAACGGGTTGGTGCCCTGCAGGCTCAGCTCAAGGAGGCCAAGAAGAAGCAAAAGCAGGCGGCCTCCGGGGACACCGGCGCGCTGTTCGAGCAGGTGAAGTCCGGCCTCGTGGAGACCGGGGGAGTGCGGCATGTGGAGCTGGATCTGCCCAAGGTGGACGGCGCAGGCCTGCGCGACCTGGGTGAGCGACTTCAGGGCCTGGGAGGCGATCTGTGCGCGGTGATCCTTGGCCGCGACAAGGGCAAGGTGCCCTTCCTGGTCGTCTGCTCGGGGGAAGCCCAGGCCAAGGGGCTGGCCGCTGGCGCCCTAGCCAAAAAGCTGGCCGGCGTCCTCGGTGGTGGCGGCGGTGGGCGGCCGGAAGTCGCCCAGGGGCAGGGAATGGACCCCGCCAAGGCCGCTGAGGCCCTGGCGGCCGCCCAGGCGACCGTTGCGGAGGCCCTCGGCGCCTAAGGGCAGCGCCGCCCTCCCTACAACTGGCACTGGGGCCGGGTTGGGAG
>CAYWNK010000465.1:0-2857 GCA_964459495.1 uncultured Planctomycetaceae bacterium | reverse complement strand
CCACCGGACTCCGCGTCGGCGAGCAGATCCTCCTCCACCTGCTGAAAAGCGGACTCGATCGCGTAGTCCATGGTCGAAAAGACCAGGGTGCGGTTGGTCTCGATCTGATCGGTGCCTGTGCTCCTGGTGATCTGGTACGTGATCATCAGGATCACGATCAGCACCATCAGGGCCAGGAGGAGGGCAGCCCCGCGCTGGGGCATGCCAGCCCCATCGTGGGTAGCGCTAGCGCGGTTGGCGTTGCTGTGGGCGAGGAGCTTCATGGCGTAGTGGTGGCCCTGGACGACCGGGCCGGCCCCATCTTCCCCCGCGACGGCTTACGTGTCGAACTGGTTGTTCAAATCCGAGCCCTCGAGGATCCGAGGCCGGATAAAGAACAGCACGTTCGACTGCTCACTGACGCTGAATCGGCTGCGAAAGAGCCCCCCGAGGAGGGGAATGTCACCCAGGATGGGCACCTTGCGCTCCCGCTCCAGGGTCCGGCTGGTGATCAGCCCACCGATGATGACCGCCTGACCGGGCTCGAGGCGGACAATGGTGCGCGCCGCCCGCTGGGAGATGCGCGGCACCTGGACCTGGGCCGCGTCATCCCCATCGCCCTGGGTGAAGGTCACCGCGGTGCCGGTTTCCTGGGAAGCCTCGATGTCGATCGTCAGGATCACGGTGTCGTTTCCGATCACCCGTGGGATCACGTACATCTGCACGCCGACGGGCTTGAACGTCAGCGCCGTAGTGAAGTTGCCGTTCGCGTTGATCGCCGAGATATTGAAGAAGGGAATCTCGGTCGTATTGACGATGTCCGCCCGCGCCCCCTCGCGAACCGCGACCTTGGGGTGCGAAATGATCGAGACGTTCTCTGACTGGGCAACCGCTTCGAGCACGGCGTTGAACGAAACCCCGTCGAACACCGCCCCGAGCCCGAACAGTGCGTTGCCGACACCACCGGTCTCGACGGTGTTGGGCAGGGAGAAGTCGATCTGATTCACCAGGCTACCGGGATTCGGCAGGCCGAAGATCGGCGTGCCGTCCGCCACGCGGCGAATGCCAAGGTCAAGGCTGTCGGAGGTCGTAACCTCCACGATCTTGGCCTCGATCTCGATCTGCTTGACATCCTCGATGAAGATGTTGATGAAGTGCTCGACCTCAAGCAGGGACGAGGGATCAGCTGTCACGATCAGCAGATCCCCAAGGACCACCGAAGTCGGTGCCTGGAGGATGCCATCCTTGCCTCCGCGCGGGTCTGACCATGCCTCCACCGACCACCCCTCGCGCAGGTCGAGCAGCACCGAGCCGGGCGCTTGCGGTACCGAACCGTCGGGCAGCCCCTGCCCGTTGCTCCCCACACCGTGCAGTTCGAACTCACCGTAGGTGCGCAGCAGCTCCAGCACATGCTTGCCCATGCCCGCCGGGAAGGTGTAGGGCTTCATCACCATCCCCGACTCGTACACGAAGATTTGGGAGCCAAACTCCAAGTACGGGTTGATCGGCGGCTCCGTGTAGTCGACGGGCTCGGTGGGCGCTTCTACAGCAGGAATCCCGGGCACGTCTAGTGCGAGGTCATCACCCCGGTAGCGACGCTCGATCTCGGCGAGGAACGCGTCCTCCTCGAAGTCGTCGAGGGGCTGCATCGTCCCACCCTCGATGAGCCGAGTCATCAGCTCCCGGTTCACCAGCTTGTTGCGTTCCTTCGGCGTGGTCGGCCGGGGCGTCTCGCAGGCCGCCAGAACGGCCAAGACGCCCGCTACCACGGCATTCAGGCGCGAACGAGGTGCGGAAACGGTGGGACTCACAGCTGCAACCTAGCGACCCGTCGGCCCCTGAAGAACGCTGCCTAGGCCGAATCTTCGGGTCCAACCCGACTGCGGCACAGGACCTCCCCCCCTCGATGGGCCATCAGGGGCCAGCACGGACGGCCCAGCCGAAGCACCCGGGCCTGCCGGCTCCGGGCCCGGCCTTAGAACTGGCCGCTACCGCTGATCTCGACCTTGACCGCATCGGTCACGTCGGAAATCGCCACCCGATCGCGCCGGGCAATCTTCTTCCAAATCGAGCAGTGGCTCTTGTTGGTGCGCACCACCTCGCAGGCATCCCGCACACGGGTACGTGCTTTCGTGGTCAATTCGATGCCCTTCGCCGACGAGGGGTCGATCTTGTTGCGCTTGAGCTCCTTGATCTCCCCGGTCTCATCCAGGAGGGCCTGGTAGTCGACCTTGGCCGGATTGGTCAGCTGCCGCGGCTCGGAGAGCCCGCAGATCGCGTCGTCCTTGTCGACCTTGTAGGGGGTGCCGCGCCCGTCATCCACCGCCCCAGATTGCTCACGGAACCAGGACCCATCCACCGCGCCAAGCAGGAGGACGCTCGGGATGAGAGCCGGCCAAGCGTCCACGGAATGGGGTTTGGCCTCGGGAGCGGGGGCGCTAGCCACCGGAGCGGAACCCAGGGCAGGTGCGGATGCGGAGATCACCGGGGCGGGTGTCTCGAGGGCGAGGCCTAGCAGGGCAGCGGCCGCGCGAAGCGTGAGCGCGCAGATCATGAGGAACAGCGTTGGAGTGGCATTCAGGCGTGGAACCCGCACGACCACCCGTCGACCCCCCCGGCAGGGAGAGGGCCGGCCCCACGGGCGATGGAGCGGGGAAAGGGGCGCCGGAACGCCCATATCGGCATAGGTTCCGTTTTACGCTCCTGACCGACGCCCCACCAGGGGCCACGGCGCATGGCCGGGTGCGAGCCCGGCTACTAACGTAGATTTTACTCAAAGAGGGAATCACTTGGGATTGGGGATCCCGGTGACAAGGCTCTTTTCGGCCCGGGGGACAAGCAAGCTCCAGCCGAGCCCAAGAAACGGGATCCCCTGAGG
>CAYWNK010000464.1:0-2860 GCA_964459495.1 uncultured Planctomycetaceae bacterium | reverse complement strand
GCCACCGGCGACGTCGGCGCACCGCGCCCCGGCGGCCTACGGCCCGGCGATGGCCGCTCCGGTGGGGTTGTCTCCCGCGACCGAGCCACGCCGACGGAGACCGCCCGCGCCCGGGAGCAGCTCGCCCAGCGCAGCGCCCGCTCCCGCGCCAGGACCGTGACCCGCGCCGACATTCTGGATCGCTACCGGGGCTCCAATGGCCAGGCGGGTTCCACCCGCGGCGCCAACGCGAACAGTGCGCGCATCAACGCTGCCCGCCAGGACCGTACCCAGTCCGCAGCGGCCGGCCGGATCGCCGCCGCCCGCGCCACCAAGCAGGCGAGCAACACAGGACGCGCCCAAGCTGTCCGCGACGCTCGCCACAACAGCCGCATTCAGGCCGCCCGCCAGGACTACCTAGGTGCCCTGTCCAAGCGCCGCGCCCAAAGTGGCCTCCCTGCGATCGGCCCGGGTTCGGGCAGCTACAACGGCGGCTTCCAGGGTGGCTACCACAACAACGCCTTCAACAGCTTCAACTACGGCTTTGGCGGCAACTTCTGGAACTACTGGGGCGGCAACAACTGCGGCTGGTTCTGGGGTCCCTCCTTCTTCTGCTCGAGCTACTGGTGGCACTCCTACTGGTACAACGGCGGCACCTGGGGCAACAACTTCCGCCCGAGCTACTACTACTACGGGCCCTTCCTGCCGTACTCCTCGTCGATCATCTACACCGGCTACCAAGGCTCCTACGCCGACCCCCAGGTCGTCTACGTCGAGTCCGAGCCTGAGGTGGTCTACGTGGAAGAGGGCGAAGCGGTCGACTCCGGCGCCGTGGCGAATGTCCCCGGCCGGCCTGAGGGCCCGACCCTCGACGGTCTCGGTCGCGCCGCCGACTATTACCTAGCGATCGGCGACCGCGCCTTCCGCGAAGCGCGCTACGGCGACGCCGTCCACTACTACGCCAAGGCGGTCGAGTACTCCCCGACCGAGGGAATCCTGTTCCTCATCCTCGCTGACGCGCTCTTTGCTACGGGCGACTATCACTACGCGGCCTACAGCCTGCGCCGCGCGCTGCAGCTCGATCCTGAGATTGCGACCAACGTCGTGGACAAGCATTCCTTCTACACCGAACCTGCGGCCTTTGACCGGCAGCTGGCCGTGCTGGAACGCTACCTTGAGGACCACTTCACGGACCCCGACGCACGACTGGTGCTAGCCGCCAACTACCTCTTCGGTGCGCGCCCCGCAGCCTGTGTCGACCTGCTCGAGAGCCCCTACAGCAAGGATGTGGCCGAGTCCGAAGCCGGCCAAGTCCTGCTCAACGCGGCCCGTGCGGTGCAGTTTGGCGCCAAGACCGATGCCGCTCCGGCACCGGTCGCAGTGCCGCTGCCGGGGCCCAGCGCGCCGAGCGCAAAGAGTGAGCCCGCCGCCGGCGAGGACCAGTAAATCCAGCCGGTAGGGCTGGGGCCCGCGCCTCGGATCCAGAAAGCCAACAAGGCGCCAGAACGGTTCCCGTTCTGGCGCCTTGGTGTTCCTACCGACTACAGCAGGATCTCGCGCGGCCCCTCGTCGCCCGCAAAGCTCTCGATCTTGGGCCGCTTGCCGTAGGCCGCTTCGACCCGGTCGCCGAGATGCTGAATCGCTTCCTGGGCCCCATCCGAGGCGAGCATCATCACCGTGCAGCCACCGAAGCCAGCTCCGGTGAGGCGTGAACCAAAGCAGGCTGGGTGCTCGAGCGCCGCGTCGACAAAAAAGTCGAGCTCCTCGGAGGAGCACTCGTAGTCGCTGATGAACGAGCGGTGGGTGGCGGTCATGCCAGCGCCGGCGCGGCGCAGGTCGCCGGCGAGGATCGCCTCCCTGGCGTCGAAGGCGCGCAGCACTTCGGAGGACACGTGCTTGGCGCGCTTGGCCACCACGGGCGAAAGGCGGTTCAGATTTTCGAGGACCACGTCCCGGGGAACGTCGCGCAGGCAGGTCGATCCGGGGGCAAAGGAACGCAGGACCTCGAAGGCCTCGGCGCACTGGGCTACCCGCTCGTTGAACGCACCAGCCGCCAACTCCCGCCGCACGCCCGTGTCGGCCACTGCGACCACCAACTCGGTCATATCCAGGGGAAGGTGCTCCCAGGTGACGTCGCGGCAGTCCAACCAAAGCAGGTGGCCCGGACGGGCGAGCCCCACCGCGTAGGGGTCCATAATCCCGCACTGCACGCCGACAAACTCGCGCTCGGCCGCAAGGGCGCAGTCCACGCGCTCAGCCCCCGAGAGCCCAACGTTCCAGGCGCTGTCCAGCGCAAGTGCGGTGGCCACGCAGAGGGACGCCGAGGACGAGAGACCCGCTCCGATGGGGAGATCGCCCCCGAAGAGAATGTCGAGACCCACCAGGCCCTGGATCCCCACCCCGTCCGCCCCGCGGACCGGGGCGCGGGCCACGATCTGCCGCAGGACCCCCAAGGGGTAATCCACCCAGCGCCCCAGGGCGCGGTCGGGGGGCCGATCGAGCTCGACCTCCACACCCTCGGAATCCAGCTGGGAGGCCAAGCGCACCCGGCGGTCGTTGCGCGGCCTCAGGGCCACCAGGGTCCCCCGGTCGATCGCCATGGGCATGACCGGGCCCCCGTTGTAGTCCAGGTGCCCACCGAAAAGGTTGACACGACCCGGGGCGAAATAGAGTCGCGCTGGGGCCCCAGGCCCGTAACAGTCTTCGAAGCGCTCGCGGAGCGCGGCCCCCTGCCCGTCGAGACGGGCGGTCGCCGTAGGAGCCCAGGGATCGGTCACCTTCCCATCCTAGCTCCCGCTCCCCATGTGCCCCCTATCACCCACCCAAGAATCCGGTCGCGACGGCCGATGAGGGAATCGATGTGCCTCCCCAGCCGCTATTC
>CAYWNK010000463.1:0-2886 GCA_964459495.1 uncultured Planctomycetaceae bacterium | reverse complement strand
CGGTGCAGCCGATGGGGAGCAGGCGGCCGGAGCGCGGGTCGTTCGAGGCGATGCGCTCCAGGCCCCCCTTGAGGACGGCTGGCGGGCGCCTTGCGACCAGGCCAGCGCCCGGTGGATCGCAGATTGCCACGGGATCCGGGGCGGGTCCATCGGCGGTCCCGAGCCCATGGGGAGCGGGCACCGACTGGGATCGCATGAACAGGAAGGCAGCCTTCGCTGTTGTGTGGCCCTGGTTTGCTGAAGCCGGTCGCTTGCGTGAGCCTGCCGGCCGAGCTTCGGCGCGATCTGTTGCGTTGGAGCGCTGAGGCCCTGCCCGCCGAGGCCTGCGGGGTGCTGGTCGGCGAGCGGCAGGGCGCACGCCTGCGCACACGGCGAGTCATGCTCGGCCGCAACATCGCCGAGGCCGATCAGGCGTCGGCCTTCGAGCTGCACCCCGAAGACATCGTCGCCGCGTCGGTGGCAGCGGAGCGTGCAGGGCTCGAAGTCGTCGGCATTTGGCACAGCCATCCCGCTGGCCCGGCCGAGCCATCCCGCGCCGATCTACGCGGCGTCTGGGAGGGATGGGTCTCGATGATCGTAGGTCTGGACGCCGCGCGCGGGACAGAGCTGCGGGCCTGGCGCACGGCGGATGCCGGCGCCGAGGAGCTCGAGCTCGAGCCCTGAGGCCGCTTCGCTAGTGCGCGGAGGACTTCAGGAGCTCGGGGAACTTCGCCTGGAACTTGCGCAGGCGCGGGATCGAGATCCCCTGGATGTAGCTGTTGTTGGGGTGCAGGCGCTCGTAGTTCTGGTGGTAGTCCTCGCCGACCCAGAACTTCTCGAAGGACATCACCTCGGCCGCGACCTTTCCACCGTCGAGAGTCTGCTCGAGCTCGGCAATCTTGGTCTCGATGATCTGCTTCTGCTCATCGTTCTGGTAGAAGAGGATCGAGCGGTACTGGGATCCCTTGTCCGGCCCCTGTCCGTTGACCTGGGTGACGTTCTGGGATCCGAAGTACACGTCGACGAGGGTGGCAAAGCTCACCACGCTGGGGTCGTAGTGGATTTCGACCGCCTCGGCGTGACCGGTTTTCCCGGTGTTGCTGAGCTCGTAGGTGGGGTTTTCGGTGTGGCCGCCGGCGTAGCCGGAGATCGACTCGTCGACGCCCCTCACGCTCTCGTAGACGGCCTCGACGCACCAGAAGCATCCGCTGGCGAAGTAGGCCTTGGCGAGACCCGCCTCCACCGGGATCTCGACTGGATCGGGCACCGGGGCGTCAGGGTTGGGCGGAGTGCCCAGATCGGCCTCGGTCAGGTCTTGGGCGTGGCTTCCCGAAGTGTCCTCGGCCTGGCACCCGGTGAGGGCGGTCACGGTCGCAAGGAGGGCGGGGATGGCCAGCGTGGCCAGGGCTTGGGTCAGCTTCATGGGGATACATATACCCGAGCGGGCGCCAACTCCAGGGGGCAGCTCGGACGACCCTTGGAGAACCTCGGCCCAAGATGCAGTCCTGGCACTTTGGCGGCGCTTCACTCCGGAATCGGAACGTACTGCTAACCTAATGGCTCGACTCGCGAACCCCTGCTCCCAAGACCTATGCGCTACCTTCCGCTCACGATCCTCGTCACCAGTTCCCTTGCCGGGGCCCAGGTGGGACCCGCTCCGCGCGTGCGCGTCAAGCAGCTCGCCGAGCCCCAGCCCAACCTGGTCGAGGAGGCGCCTGGGCAACACGGGCGCCAGAGCGAACAGGGGACTCGACCCGCGATCCTGCTCACCGGGTATTGGCCACAAACCAACAACATGCTGCGCGCGTTCAGCACCGATCCCGTGCAGAACCCTGCCGGCTGGATCGGATCAAACTGGGAAGGTCGCGGGTACGACGTGTACGCGTACTTCCCCGAGTTCCCGAACGGCACCGGCCAGGGGGTCGGAGATCTGGAGGTGGACTACCAGGACACGTCCGAGGACTTCTGGCCGATCGCAGACGGCCACGATCCTGTTGCCGTCATGACGTTTAGTCGCGGGCTGACGGATGATTCCTGGGAGGTCGAATACAACCAGCGCAATCTCAACAGCTGGATCCCCGACTACACCCCGCCCCTGCAGCCGACGCCCAGCCCGCCGGATGCTTCCGTCGCCCCTGGCCACGTGCGGATATCCACCCTGCCGGTGCAAGAGATCGTGGACTTCGTCGAGCTCATGGATCTCAACGTGGATCCCTACGTCAACTTCACGGGCAACGGCGGTGGCTTCCTTTCGGAGTTCATCGCCTATCACGGCGTGTGGTACCAGTCGATCCACGCCGACCCTGTGCTGCCGGATTGGTGCGTAGCTGGCGGTCACGTGCATGTGGGCGCGTTGAACAACCTGCTGACCTGCAAGCGAGCCTCGAAGGCGACTCTGCGCCGCTTGATTCATTACGTGGACGGGGTGCTCGACGCTGAGGTTGGCGAGGCCGAGTTCTTCTGCGCGCCCAGCGCTCCGGGTCAGGGAATCGGCGCGCAGCTGACGATGACGGGTTCGGTCTCGCTTGCGCGCAACGATCTCGAGCTGATCGTGACCCACGGGCCCGTTGGCGAGTTCGGGCTGCTGTTCTACGGCGCCGGTCAGCAGTCGGCGACGACCCTGGGCGACGGCAACCTGTGCGTGGCGGGGACCCTGTACCGGGTTCTGCCCGCTGCCCAGGTGGGCGCGGGCGGGTTGCTGAATCTCCCTCTCGACCTTGGCTCGCCGCCCTTCGCCAGCGGCCCCGGCGCGGTCAGCCCAGGATCCAGCGCCTACTTCCAGTTTTGGTACCGGGACTCCGCTTCAGCCGGCGCTGGCTCCAATGCCTCCAGCGCGCTCGGGATCACCTTCTTGCCCTAGAGGCCCGGCCGAAAACCCCGCGCAGGCGAGGCACGGCTGATTCGACC
>CAYWNK010000462.1:0-2890 GCA_964459495.1 uncultured Planctomycetaceae bacterium | reverse complement strand
GTGTTTCAGGACGCGCGGTCGGCGCTGAACCCGACCCTGCCGATCGGCGAGCAGGTGGCGGAGGTGGCGCGCCTGCACCTGGGCATGGACGCGGGACAGGCCGCACGGCATGCCGCTGGCTTGCTGCAGCGGGTCGGTCTGCCCGGGGCGGGCGAGCGGGCGCGTAGCTATCCCCACGAGCTCTCGGGGGGCATGTGCCAGCGGGTGGTGTTGGCGATGGCGGTGGCCTGCAACCCCGCGGTGCTCATCGCCGACGAGCCGACCACGGCCTTGGACGTCACGACCCAGGCGCAGATCCTGGACTTGATCGAGGAGCTGCAGGCGCAGGCGGGAATGGGTGTGCTGCTGATCACCCACGACCTGGCGCTGGTGGCCGAGCGGGCGCAGCGCGTGGCGGTGCTCTACGCGGGGCGAATCGTGGAGGCGGGCCCGACCGCAGAGGTCTTCGGCTCGCCGCGCCATCCCTACACGCGCGGGCTGCTGGACTGCGTGCCGGACCTGGAGGCGCTGCGGCCGCTGGTGCCGATTCCAGGTGCCCTGCCGAGTCCCTACGAACTGCCGACTGGTTGCCGCTTTGCGCAGCGCTGCGGGCGGGCCGAGGGGCGCTGTACGGACGAGGATCCAGTGCTCGGGGCCGCGGACAGCGGGAGCGTGAAGCCCGCGACTGGTCAGCGGAGCGTTGCCTGTCACTTTCCGCTAGACGGGGGGGAAGCATGACCGGGGCCGAGCCCCTCATCGAGCTGCTGGGCCTCTCGAAACGCTATCCCCTCCGGGGGGCACGTCGGCGCAGTGGCGCGGCTGAGGTTCGCGCGGTCGAGGAGCTCGACCTGCGGATCGGCCGGGGCGAAACGGTGGCGCTGGTCGGGGAGTCGGGCTGCGGCAAGTCGACGGTCGGGCGCTGCCTGCTGCGACTGGTGGAGCCAAGCGCGGGCCAGGGCCTCTATTGGCCTGCGCCGGGCGCGGATCCCGTGGACCTGTTTCAGCTGGGGCCTGGGCGCCTGCGGGCGCTGCGCCGGGACCTGCAGATCCTCTTCCAGGACCCAGAGCTCAGCCTCAACCCGCGGATGCGTGTAGGGGTGGGGATCGAGGAGGCGCTGCGGGTTCACCGACGAGCGTTGGGGGGAGAGGCGGCCCGCTGCTCCGAGCTGCTGGGGATGGTGGGCTTGGAACCGGAGGTGGCGTCGCGCTATCCCCATCAGCTTTCCGGTGGGCAGCTCCAGCGCGTGGCGATCGCCAGGGCGCTCAGCGTCGAACCGAAGTTGCTGGTGTGCGACGAGGCCCTGAGCGCCCTCGATGTTTCGGTGCGCGCGCAGATCCTGGAGCTGCTCGCTCGGCTCAAACGCGAGCTGGGCCTGGCCTACCTGTTCCTCAGCCACGACCTGGCCGTCGTTCGGCACCTGGCCGACCGCGTGGCGGTGCTCTACCTGGGCCGAATCGTGGAGCAGGGACCGGCGGATCAGATCTTCCGGGCCCCGCAGCACCCCTACACCCGGGCCTTGCTATCGGCGGTGCCCCGATTGGATCCGGGGGCGCGCGTGGCGGCTGAGGTTCTGGGCGGCGAGGTGCCATCGGCCGCTGCGCCCCCCAGCGGCTGCGCCTTTCATCCGCGCTGCTCCCTTGCGGAAGAGCGCTGCCGAACCCAGGCTCCGCAGCTGCGCGAGGCCGGTCTGGGTCAGCGCGCCGCTTGTCATCTCGTGCCGCCCCCCACATGAACTCCGTCGCTTCCGCCCCGTCGCCGGCGCCCAGAGCGGGAACCCCCCTCACGCCGGACCTCTCCGCGCCCGATCGATCCCACCTGTCGTGGCTGATTCAGCTGCGCTGGGCCGCGATCGCGGGCCAGCTAGGCACCATTCTCATCGTGCGCTACGCGCTGGGGATTCACCTCCCGCTCCGGCCGCTGTTCGCGGTGCTCCTGTTTGAGCTGGTCAGCAACCTTGGCCTGGTGCGCTGGTATGGCCGTCTGCGGGCGGCGGGAGCTCCCACGGCGGTTGCCCAGCGTATTCAGGCATTGGTCATGGTGCTCGACACGCTGTGTCTCGCGCTGCTGCTCGGACTCACCGGCGGCCTCTCGAATCCGTTCACGGAGTTCTTTTTCGTGCACCTCGTGTTGGGCGCGGTGCTGCTGCCGACGGGCATGACGATCGTGGGAATCCTGCTGGCCTTTGCCTGTGTGCTGGGGCTGCACCTATGGAGTATGCCGCTGCCCGAGCTCGAGGCGTCGGAGAGCCTTCAGCGCTACGGCAAGCTCGTGAGCCTGGTCATGACGGCGTCGATTACGGTCGCGTTCGTGAACCTGGTTTCGCGAGCCCTCGCGGACAGCTCGGATCGGCTGGCGGATGAACGCGAACGCCAGGCCCGGGCCGAGCGCCTCGAGGCGCTCGGCACCCTCGCCGCGGGCGCAGCCCACGAGCTCGCGACGCCGCTTTCGACGATCGCGGTGGTGGCCAAGGAGCTGGAGCGCTCGATCGAGTCCCAGGGCGGGCTGCCGCGGGTGGTCGATGACCTGAAGCTGGTGCGCGGAGAGGTCGCACGTTGCCGCCGGATCCTGGACCGCATGCACATGGAGTCGGGGGATCGGGCCGGCGAGGCGCCGTTGGAGCTGGAAGCCCAGGACCTGGTGGAGGAGACGCTGGAGGAGCTGCCGGGGGCTGAGCGGGTGAGGTTCGAGATCACCGAGGCCGCCCGGAGTGCACAGCTGCTCCTGCCAGTTGAAGCCGTGGCCATGGCGCTGCGCAACCTGCTGTCAAACGCCCTTGACGCCTCGCCGCCCGACAAGATCGTGCATCTCGCGGTTTCCCTGGAGGGGGGGCGCCTGGATCTCGCGGTCAAGGACGCGGGGGAGGGGATGGATCCTGAAGCTGTGGCACGGGCCCTGGACCCCTTCTTCACC
>CAYWNK010000461.1:0-2912 GCA_964459495.1 uncultured Planctomycetaceae bacterium | reverse complement strand
CCAGAAAGCCTGGGCTCGGGGCAAGTCCCAAGCCCGCTTGGGGCGCGCGCAGGCTCACCGTCCAGGTCCCCGCCGGAATGTTCGCAAGGTCGAAACGCTGCACCGACCAGCCGGCGAGTTCGTTCTCGAGCCACTGGACCCGACGTTCAACCGCGGCGCCGGCCAGCGCAGCTTCGCCCAGGTCCATGCTCAGCCCAAGGCCCTGCAGCCGCACGCTCCAGCCGTCCGCCCCCGGCCCCACAAGCGCCAGGCCGAGGGGTCCGCTTCCCAGGGGAATCTCGGTGGAAAAGACCCAGAGTCCAGCATCGTCCTCCGTCCAGCCCACCGGCAGCAGAGCCGCCCGAGAACGGACGGCCCCGGCCGCCGGATCGGGCAGCCGCAGCATGCCGCTCAGAATGTCGGCCGCGGGCGCTGCGACCTGGCGCGCCGCAAGCGCTCCCTGAACAGAGCTCCGTCCCGGGGCCGAGCTCCCGAGAACGCCGAGGAAAAGTGGGAGCGAGCAAGCTAGGAACGCGATTCGCTGCATGGGAACTGTGGTGTGGGACCGAGGGGCTCCGCCGGGACCGAGGCTGCGTGTGACGATAGCGGAAATCCCGTGCAAGGAGCCGCCGCAACGGATGGCCCTCGAATCCCCTACTGCCGGCATCGATCCGAGGCATGCGCGACGGAGCTGCAAACCGAGCCCACACCGCGATTCCACAGGGTCAATCCGCGGAATCGATCCGGGTTAGAATCGCGCCATGTTTGCACTGTTTGTCGCCTGCTCGACCTGGTTCCCCGCTCCGCAGTCCAGCCCCCAGCCCCAGGCGACGCGGCCCAACGTGATCCTGATCATGGCGGACGACATGGGCTACGGCGATGTGGGTTTCCTGGGGGGCGCGGCCAAGGACACCCCGCACCTGGATCGACTGGCTGGCGACGGCGTCGTCCTGAGCCACTTCTACGCGGCAGCTCCTGTTTGCAGCCCGACGCGGGCCAGCTTCCTCACCGGTCGCCACCCCTCCCGCATGGGCGTGACGGGCGCCAACGAGGGGCACCTGCCGCACGCCGAAATCACCATCGCCGAAGGCCTCCGCGACGCGGGATACGCGACCGGCTTCTTCGGGAAGTGGCACCTGGGCACACTGACCCGCAGGGTCAAGGATTCGAACCGCGGCGGCCGCGAAGCCCACCTCGAACACTACACCCCCCCCCAGGAGCATGGCTTCGATACCGTCTTTGCCACCGAGGCCAAGGTCCCAACCTACGACCCGATGGTGCACCCCGACACCGGCGAGCCCTACGGCACGCGCTACTGGGACGAGCAAGGCCGCGAGGTTCTGGACAACCTCGCCGGCGATGACTCCCGCGTGATCGTCGATCGCGCGCTCGACTTTGTCGATCAAGCCGCCGGCGGCAGCGCGCCGTTCCTGGCCGTCGTCTGGTTCCACGCCCCCCACCTTCCGGTGGTCGCCAGCCCCGCTGCGCTTCAACACTACGCGGATCAAAGCCCCGGGGCCCAGGCCTACCGCGGCAGTATCCACGATCTGGATGCCCAGGTCGGCCGCCTGCGCGCGCGCCTGGAGGCCCTAGACATCGCCGAAGACACCGTGATCGCGTTCTGCAGCGACAATGGGCCCGAAGGAGCCAAGGCAAACGCGGACAACGGTTCGACCGCAGGCTTGCGCGGCCGCAAGCGCAGCCTCTACGAGGGGGGCGTACGCGTGCCCGCGTTCGTGACCTGGCCCAAGGGCCTGCCCGCGGGAGCTCGTTGCGACGATCCGGCTTCGACTTCGGACTGGATGGCTACTGTCCTCGCGGCGTGCGGGGAACTCGCACGACTGCCCGAGCGCCCGAGCGATGGCATGAATCTACTGGGCGCGCTCCGCGGGGAGCCCCTCGTGCGGCGGGTCCCGATGGGCTTTCGGTACAAAAACCGGCGTGCGCTGGTGAGCAGCAAGCTCAAGTGGATTCAAGCGGGGGACAATCCAGCCGAGCTCTACGACCTCGCGACCGATCCCTTTGAGGAGACCGACTTGGCCGCCGAGCGGACCGCGGAAACCGCCGCCCTCGAATCCGCCTTTGGGGCCTGGGAGGCGTCCTGCTCGAACAGCGCCAGCGGTCTAGACTACGGCAGCTCCTCCACCGTGATTCCCGTGTCTCGCCCCACGGCAAACCAAGCCGCGCACGGCTGGAGAAACGGCACCGACTGGCTGGATCAGCACGATCAGTCCCGAGCGATCGCAGCCGAGCGCGATGTGCGCGTCGCGCTGTTCGGCGACTCCATCACCCAGGGCTTCGGCGACCCTGCCCGCGCGGTGGGCGGAGGGGGACGGGAAGCATTCGACGAATTCCTCGCTCCGCTGGGGGCCGCCAACTACGGCATCAGCGGCGACCGCACCCAGCATGTTCTTTGGCGCCTCGAACACGGCGCCCTCGCAGGAGCCCAGCCCGACTCCATCGTTCTGCTGGTCGGCACCACCAACCTGCGTCACAACTCCGCCCCGGAAATCGCCGCCGGGGTCGAAGCGATCCTGGACAGCCTGAAGCGCAAAGCTCCCCAGGCCAAGGTCTTGCTCCTCGGACTGCTCCCACGGGGCGCCGAGCCCGACCACCCCGAGCGCGCCCAGGTCGCTGCGGTGAATGCACTCTTAGCCCCGCTCGCCGAGCGCCACAAAGGGGTCAGCTACCACGACTTCGGGGCCCTGTTCTTGCTTGAGAACGGTCACGCCAACCGCGAGCGTATGGCCCGGGACTGCGTCCACCTCGCGCCCCCGGGCTACCGCGCCTGGGGTCAAGCCCTGGAAGAGCTCCTTCAGCCGCACTAGGCCCACTTCGACAGTCGCGCAGCCGGGGATACGAAATTCACCAGCGGCCCCATCGAAACAAAGCGTTGACCACCACGTATAGGCTCCCTCGCCAGCCGGCTTCCC
>CAYWNK010000460.1:0-2989 GCA_964459495.1 uncultured Planctomycetaceae bacterium | reverse complement strand
TCCCGCCCCTGTGCGTGTCGCCGTTCCTGAACGCCCAGGAGCCGACCTCGGTGGACCACAGTACCGGCAACTTCGTGATGAACGTGAACCCGGCGCTGCCCAACCTGCTGGCACCGGGCGATCCCTTTGGCACGCCGAACACGGATCCTCCGATTCCGCCCAGTGGCCTGCTCAGCATGGAGCAGAACGCGTTCTTCAACGGGCCTTCGCAGGGACAGATCATGCTGTCGTCCTGCAACACCTTCTCGATGCGTCAGCAGATCGGCCACTTCCTCTACACGGTCGATCGTCAGCGTCGCGAGGTCAGCGTCTTCAACTCCAACCGGATGACCGTGGTCGAGCGCATTCCTGTGCCCGACCCGACGTCTCTGGCCATGGGCACCAACCTCGATTTCCTGGCGGTGTCCAACCAGGCGGCCAACACGGTCTCCTTCATCGACATCGACCCGAACTCGTCCACCTTCCACCAGGTCGTGCAGAGCGTCGTGGTGGGGGATGGTCCGCGCGGGATCGCATGGCAGCCCGGCAACGAGGACATCCTTGTCTGCAACGAGGGCGACAGCTCCCTTTCGATCATCTCGGCGTTCAGCCTGGAGGTGCGTCGAGTGATCAGCTCGCAGCTCAGCCAGCCCTTCGAGGTGTGTGTGTTCCCCCGCATGGCTCAGTACGCGTTCACGAGGAACGTCTACTACGCCTACGTGGTCAACCGCTCTGGCACGATCGCGATGTTCGAGTCGGGCCCCAACGGGGTCAATGGCTGGGGCTTCGACGACATCATCGGCATTGCTCCGTCTCAGTTCCTGAACCCGAAGGCGATCCAGCCGGACCCCATCAATCTCCAGGTTGCAGCCTGGATTGTGCATGAGGGCCCGATCGATCAGGTCTCCGGCCAGGCTGGGCCGGCCGGCGAAGGTGCTGTGTCCTTGCTCTTTGTGGAGAGCGCGGCGGGTGGCCAGCTGGCCCTGGGGGGCGGCAACGCCAACCCTCAGTTCCGCTCCCTGCAGCTGGCAGTCCAGGTGTCCTTCGGAAATGAAAAGCTCTCGGGAGTCCCCGTGGATCTCGCGTTTGACAATCTCCGCAACACCGGTGTCTATCCCAACCCTGTCACGGACTTCTCGGCAGGCGCTCCCGCGCCGGTCAACTCGAAGAACCTGATTCGGACGGGCGCGACGGGCACCTTCGGCGGCCTCGGTGTCGCACAGAACACCAACGAACCGGCCTACCTGTTCGTCGCTGTTCCCAATGCCAGCGGTGGCTCGGGTGTCATCGACGTGTTCGAGGTGGCTGCGGCCGGTGTGCCCCTGGTGGATACCAACGTGTTCCAGCCCGGTGTGCAGTCGATCCCCGCACCCAACGTGGTCCTGCTGTCGGATTACTACCGCCAGTAGTGCAGCGCGGCGATGCCCCGGTGATCTTCGGTCGCCGGGGGCCGCTTCCGCACGATCCGCCGGGGCGGGCTTCCGAAAGGGAGCCCGCCCCGGCCCGATGTGTGCCGGCAAGGACTTCCACGCCTGCGCCGGCAACCGCCCGTGGGGGGCTGGATTGGGCTGGATCCGCGAGCGCCGAAGCTCCACACCCTGGGGGGGCGACCGCGAAGCGTCCCCGGAACTCGGGTTCGGGAGATGGAGCGGGCGGCCCACGGGCTATGCTCCGCGGAGGCCCATCGAACTATGCCCGACCCGCAGGCTGTTGAATCCATGTTTGCCCGCATCGCGGGCCGCTACGACCTACTGAATCGAACCCTCTCCATGGGGATCGATCAGCGCTGGCGCAAGCGCGTGCTGGCCCAGGCGGGCGAGCTCGAGGGGGCGCGCGTGGCGGACCTGTGCTGCGGGACGGGGGACCTGGCGCTGCTCTTCGCTAGCCGCGGGGCCCGCGTCGTGGGGGCGGACTTCACGCTTCCGATGGTCGCGAGGGCTCCCGCGAAGCGCAAGCCGCAGCACGAGACCAGCGTTTTCGTCCAGGGCGACGCGCTGCGCATGCCGCTGGCCACCGACAGCATGGACGCTGCCTCCGTTGCCTTCGGCATTCGCAATGTCGCGGACCGGCGCGCCTGCATGGCCGAGATGGCGCGCATCGTTCGGCCGGGCGGCAAGGTGCTGATCCTCGAGTTCACCACGCCCAAAGGGCGAATCTTCGGGGGCGCGTACAAGGCCTACTTCACCCGCATTCTGCCGCGCATTGGCGGCATGGTCTCCGGGGACCGCGGCGCCTACGAGTACCTGCCGGCCACCGTGCTCGCCTGGCCCAGCCCCGAAGAGCTAGCGGGAGAGATGGAGCAGGAGGGGCTCGCCAACGCGCGCTTCGAGCGCATGACCGGCGGCATCGCCTGCCTGCACGTGGCCGAGGTGCCGGAGCCAGCCGCGTGACCGACGACTGGGAATACGAGGACGAAGAAGAAGAGGACGAGGACGGAGGCTGGTCCGCCCCCTGGGAGGGCGGCGAGGACCCTGACGTCGGGGACCTGATCCGGGGGGCGGCCTGGGGCTGGCTCGCGATGCTGCCGCTGCTGATCTCCTACGAGATCGGCGTCGCGATGACCGGCGGCGATTGGCACAACACCTCGGAGCTGGCGCTGTTCGCGGTGCTCCGCCCATTTGGGCCCAACGCAGGCTACGCCCGGATGCTGCTCCTGGCAGGCCTAACCCTAGCGGCGGCAGGCTACTGCCTGCGCCGCCACTGGGGCCTCGTGCCGTTGTTGCTTCGCACGGCAGCGGAGGGTCTCGTGGCCGCGGTGATCCTGGGTCCAGCCCTCATCTTTGTGATCGGCGCCACCGGCGACATGCTGCCTCCCCTGCCGCCCCTGGGGCTGGAGCCGGGGGATCGGCCAGGCCTTGGGCCCGCGCTGCTGCTCTTCGGGGGGGCGGCCTACGAGGAACTCCTGTTTCGACTCGGGCTGTATGGCGCGGTCTACGTGATCTTCGCCGTCCTGCTTCGGGGCTTGGGCTGCGGAGACGGACTCCGCCGCTGGGGGGCGGAGGTCCTCGCC
>CAYWNK010000459.1:0-2998 GCA_964459495.1 uncultured Planctomycetaceae bacterium | reverse complement strand
ACGGCTACGGCTACGGCGACGGCTACGGCGACGGCTACGGCTACGGCTACGGCTCCGGCTACGGCGACGGCTACGGCGAGGATGTCGAGACAGGCACGGGATATCGCGGAAGCATCAGTAAAGCCTGGCGCATCCTACAGATCGGCTGCGAGGCCCACACGCTGGAGGATTGGATTGCTAACGCGGATGAGATCGACGCAAAGCACGGCGACGGCATCGCTGACAAGACGCGCGCATTGGCGCAGAGATTGATTGATGAACTAGCGCTAGAGGGCGCGAAGCCTGAGGAGTGAGAACTATGGACTACACCAAACCGACGCACGAAGAGATCAAGGCGCACGCGCAGGCGCTCTACGACTGGCTCCAGAGCACGTCAAAGCCCTACCTGAGCAACGAGTTGCCGAGGCACCTTCAGGGCATCATCGACAGCAAGCCCACCGAGGCCGATAAGCTCTACGCTGAACTCAAGCGCCTTCACCTGGAGAATGAGCGGCTGAAGAAGGAGGCCAAGCGCACCGAAGGAATCAGGCAGATCGACGCCCTGCGAGAGCCTCAAAGGCCGAAGGGTTGGACGTGGCCGTTTGAGCCCGCGCCACATCACCGCCAGATTTGGTTTGGAATCTACCCGCCCAATCCCATCGAGATCCCGGACCAGTCGATCGACCCGAACGCTACGCTGAAACCTGCCGGCGGATACCACCAGTCCGGCGTGAGCAACATGGAGGCCGCCAATGCCGAGTGACCAGAGGCCGGGGGAGCGATGGGCTATGAAGCTCTTCGACGGAGAGCCGGACGATTACACCTTGGCACACACGCCTTTGGGGGCGTGGAGGCTCCACTTAGGGCTCGGCGTGCACTCCAACATCGACAACAAAGTGATCGCCAAGATCATGAACAAGGGATGGCGACCCGTCCGCGTCAAGCTTGTCGAGGTCCCGGAGAGCGACGAGGGGGATTCCTGATGGATGTATGGATGGAGATTAAGGATCAGGAGGTTGGCGATCTAGTCCGCGATGTGCGGGACCTCAAACGCCGCACTGCGAAGCTCGAGGGACTGATCGCGCGATTGGTCGGCAGATGCTCGGTGTCCACGATGAACCGCACCTTCGGCGCAGGTCCGTGCACTTGCCCGAGCTGCACGATCAGGCGAGAACTGCAGAGCGACGAGGGGGAGGGGTGATGGATTGGCATGAAATAGAGATGCGAGAAATGCAAGAAGACAGGGTTAGAGACGTGATCGACGATCTGCGCGACAAGCTCGCCAAGGCTGAGCGCGAGCGCGACGAGGCCCGGGCGGCCCTCCATCGGATAGCCAAGGTCGCCGGGCCAATCGTTGACGAACTCTGGGAGACCGGCAAGCACAAGACCTCCGAGGTCATCAAGCTCGGCGAGCTAGTCCAGATGGCGATTCCCCGCCCGAAGACCCAGCTAAACCCGAATCCTTGACCGGGCCATTCCCAACCCCCAAGCTGTGAGACCCGCCGGCCAACTACCGGCTTCCTGCTAGAGCGAGACCGACATGAGTGAGAAACCTGAGAGGGGCGCACCCTTTAGCGAGCGCTTGGCGTATTCCCAGCGCATGTGGGATGAGTTCAGCGAGTCGCCTAAGGGCAAGGTCGTTTTGAGCGTCGCTGACTGGGTTATCGCCATTGTGGTGGCAGCTGGGCTGATCCTTTGCGTGGCCGCCTTCGCTGGGGGGTGCGCTCCAAGTCGCAGGGATGGCCCTGGAGCTCGCCCGGTGCCTGGCCATTCCGTAGGTGCCAACTGCGCGCCGGGGTCCTACTCGGTCGGAGGGCGGCTGTCGCTATGAAGCCCCGACTTCGACCGCTGCCCGTAGTGCCTCGCGCGAGGATCAAGCCCAGGCTGGACAGGAGCCACGGCTTCAAGCTATCGCTGGGCTTCCTGGCAACCGCGCTAGTCGCGTGGGGGATGTCAGGGGGCTGCAAGTGATCGAGTTCTTTGTCCCCGGCAAGCCCATCCCGCAGCCGAGGCCCAAGGTCTCGACGCGCGGCGGGTTTGCTCGGGCCTATGTGGATCGGAAGCATCCGGTGCATGCCTGGCGGGAGGCGGTGGCCTCCGAGGCTCAGGCGTTCATGGCGGGGGCAAAGATGGTGCCGATCTCCACGGCGATCTGCCTGGACCTGTCTCTGATTCTCCCCAGGCCGAAGAGCCACTACGGCACGGGGCGCAACGCCACCAAGGTCAAGCGATCGGCTCCGGTGTTCCCAGCGGTCAAGCCCGACTGTGACAACCTGGCGAAAGCGATCCAGGACGCGCTCGATGGTGTGCTGTGGGTGGATGACGCTCTGATCGTCGAGCTGCAAGTCTCCAAGCGTTACGTCGAGGGGGGTGACACGCCGCTCGACAAGGCAGGGGCTCTCGTGCGAGTTCGGAATGCTCGGGATCGGGGGGCGGCATGACCGAAGACGAACGCAGGCGGGTCAAGCAGACCCTGGAGCGGTGCGGGCAAAGGCAATTCGTGAAGCGCCTTGGGGTGAGGCTGGCTGCGCAGCGCGAGGAGAGGCTCAAGTCTGCCTTCGAGGTTCAGCCGGGAAGCCTCTGGGCGACCATCCGAGCAAACGCCAAGCGGTTCAGTGAACGGCCTGAGCATGTGCAGCGTGCGGCTGTCATCAATAGGGAGACACGATGAGCAAAACCAATCAGCAGATCTGCACCACCTGTGGGAAGCCAGCCTCCCCGCACCCTTACCGGCATCCGATCACTTACGGTGAGGTCCAGACCCACGGCGAGCCCGAACCTAAGGCAGAGCCAGGCCTTCTCGCCATGGTCCAGGCCGCGACCGGCATGCAGGGCGCGACGGAGCTGGAGTGCCTGCGGGCCTGGTTTGAAAACACGGACTTCGAGGTTTCGGCTGGCGATGGCCCGCGAATCTGTGGCGATTGTGATGCAGAAGAGCAGTTCGCATCTGGCGGCCACGCCGAAACCTGCCCGCGCCTCCCGTACCTGAAGCACCTGGAGGGGCTGAGCGAATGAGCAA
>CAYWNK010000458.1:0-3006 GCA_964459495.1 uncultured Planctomycetaceae bacterium | reverse complement strand
CTTCCGCACCGGCGAGGCGCGCCACGCCGTTGACGAAAGTCTCCCGCTTGGCCCGCGTGCGCGATGCCCTCCCGCCCCGACCCAGGTGAGCGCCGGGGGGGATCGCAGCGGCGTAGTCCCCGGCCCGCTCGGCGTCCCCGAGCGCCAGGCCAAAGCCGGCAAGCAATCCGCCGTGCACACGCCGCTCGACCCCGTCCATCCCGGCCGGGAGCTCGACCGTCCCCAGAGCCTGAACAAGCTGATCCCCGGAGGGATGGCGCAGCCAGGGACCGAGGAAGCGCTCCAGGCGCTCCGGATGGAGCACGCCGCCGGGGGCGATCCAGGCGGCCTGCACCGCGCCAGCCCCCGGGCCCAGGGTGCTGAGCGCGTCGACGGGCTCGAGCAGCGCCGCATGGCTGGTCGTGCCGCTGGAGGTCCCGGCCTCCCCCGGCTCTACGCTGAGCCAAGCGCCCAGGAACGTAGCCCGCTTCGCAGACCAACTCGCCCGGGGAGTGCCCACACCGAGCGCGATCCACGCCGTCCAGCCGTGCATCTCGGCAGCGCTGACGTTGCCCACCGGAGCGACTGCCCCACTCACGGTCACGCCCGCTGCGTCGGTGGAGAGGAGCAGCCCCCACCCCGCCGCGCGCACGCTCGGATGCGCGTGATTCAAGAAGCCGTCGACATCGAGCGACTCCGCTGCGAAGCGCGCCCCCGCCGCCGAGCGGGTGAGCGCATCCAGAGCGTCGTAGACCTCGGTCCACTCGGCGCTGACGAGCATCCGCTGCAGGTCGCCGGCGTAGCGCTGCGGGTCCAGGGCCATCGAGCGCACGGCCCACTCACGCTGGAGGGCTGAGCGTCCATTCCGAGTGCCTTCCCCCGGCTGCTGGCTTCCCAGCTGAACCTGTTCCCTGGCCTGGGGATCGGAAAGCGAGGTCGCCAACCCCGCGGCCAGTGCAAGCGCCGCGATCAACCGTCCGACCCTTTTCCGCCCGCGCAGCGAAGGGCGTGCTCCAGCTGGGCCTGGGGCAGGCAATCGATCAGGTCACTGGCCACCACGCCCGCCTGCCCGAGCTTCTCCGCCGCCAGATCGCCCGCCCGACCGTGCACGTGCACCGCTGCACAGACCGCGCCGAACAGGCCGAAGTCCGCGGGGCACTCGCCTTCGGCCGTCATGCGCGCAGAGCGTGCTGCGTAGGACGCCACGATGCCTGCCAGCACATCGCCGGTGCCCGCCGTCGCCATCGCCGGCCCACCGGTGCGATTCAAGTAGACGCTGGACCCGTCGGTCACAATGCTGTGCCGTCCCTTGAGGACGCAGATCGCCCCGCTGCTTTCGGCCAGCTCCCGCGCGACCCCAATGCGCCCCTCATCGTCCTCCGGAATTTGACGCTCGAGCAAGCGCGCGGCCTCGCCCGGGTGCGGGGTCAGGATCAACTGCCCCTTGCTCGCTTGCACGACCTCGGGCGCACCAGCCAGCACGTTGAGGGCGTCGGCGTCCAGGACCACGGGCCCCGGGAACTCGTCCTCGACGACCCGCCGAACGAGCTCCCGCGTGCGCCCGCTCGCCCCCATGCCTGGACCGATGAGCCGCGCGTTGGTGCGCGCTTCGGCGAAGGCCTTGGGCAGCCGGCCCGCAAACAGGTCCTGGGTGCGTGAGAGGTCCAGGTAAAGCGTCTCCGGCGAATGGGCCGACACCATTTGGATCAGCTCCTTCGCGAACACGGCCAGCGTGACAAGGCCCGCCCCCGCCCGCTGGGCAGCGCGCACGGAAAGAACCGCTGCACCGGGCATCTCGAGGCTGCCGCACAGGCATAGAATGCGTCCCGCTTGACCCTTGTGGGCGGCGTCGGGCAAGCAGGGCGGCGCGACCGGAGTGGAGGTCGCCGGGGTGGATTTGGGTTGGGTGTCGGTCATGGAAGGCAGACTTCGATGCGCCCGACCTCGAGGCCGGCGCGGTTGTGGAGGGGCTTGCCGCGGAAGACGTGCAGGGATTCCAGCGGGCCGGAACCGAGCCAGCCGAAGCGCTCGAGCAAGGCGGTCACCAGGGCGTGCAGCGCGCGGTTTCCGCCATCGTCGATCTTGGCCACAAGGGCCCGGTTCGCTCCGCGCTGCCCAACCACGTAGACCCCTTCGGCTCCGATCTTGGGGAAGAGCCGCCCGTCGGAGGCGCGCAGCAGCGCGGTGCACAGGCGCCGGTGGTTGCCGGCAACGTGGGCAGGAAACTCGGCGGCCGCGGCGGTGAGCCGCTCGCAGGCGGCGGCCCGGCCGGCGCCCAGCGGCGCGGGCGTCGTGACTGCGGCGAAGGCGCGACCCAAACTGGACAGGGGCATCCGCCAGGTGGGAGCGCTGCAGCCGTCGATGGCGAATTCGAGGGCGGTGGGCTCGATGCTGGCCACCTCACCGACGGCGGTACGAACGGCGAGCTGCACCGGACCGGTCGGGTCCAGGTACCCAGCGATGTCCGCGCCCAGGTGCTTGGCCAGGGTCAAGAACCCCGCATGCTTGCCCGAGCAGTTGTTGTGCAGGGGGCCGGGCTTCTCGCCGGCCGCCCCGAGCCGAGCGCGCACGATGGGGTCGTCGGGGTAGTGGGCGCCGCAGAGCAGGCTGCCCTCGTCCAGGTCCAGCCGCCCGAGCATCTTCGCCGCGCCAGCGGTGTGCAGGTCCTCGCCGTTGTGGGAGGCCAAGGCCAGGGCGAGCTCATCGGGGCCTAGGCCGAAGCGGTCGGCCGCCCCGGTTTCCACCAGGGGCAGGGCCTGGAGCACCTTGACCGCGCTGCGCGTGTAGATCGGCGCGTTCCAGTTGCCCGCCCCCTCCAGGACCTCGCCGGTCCCGTCGACGAGGGCCCAGGAGCCGCGGTGCTGGGATTCGACGTGGTCCCCACGCCAGACGCGAGCTAGGACGGGCTGCTCGGGGAAGGCGGGGCCATGAATCATCGCGGCATCTTACGCCGGAGCCCCCCCGGGACCGCCACTCCGAGAAAGGGACCGTGGCCCCCCCCGGCTTGAACTATGCTCTCCCCGTGAC
>CAYWNK010000457.1:0-3017 GCA_964459495.1 uncultured Planctomycetaceae bacterium | reverse complement strand
GCAGGGGGTGCTGGGCGACTGAAGGGGCTTGGGGTTTCCAACCCACGCAACCCTCCCCCTTGCCACCCGCTAGCGTCGCCCGCGCAACCAGGCGACCTGATGCTTCGAGCTTGCCGGCGCCTTGCACCGGACATCGCCGGCAGGGATCTCGACCCGGATCGTAGTGTCCTGGACTTCGTTGCCAGAGACGACGAGCTCGTAGGCTCCTGCTGGAAAGGCCCGCCTGGACCGGGCGACTACACCTATGGGGGTGGAGGGGTAGAAGCCTGTCAAGTCGCGACCGAAACCACTCATGACGAGCGTTGTGGCGATGGGGAAGTCGCCGTCAGTGGAGCGTAGTTTGACCCGCAGGCCGGGCTGACCGTAGGCCGGGTGGAGGAATGCGAGCATGCCCCGGTGGGGACTGCGGGCCGGCGGCTTGGGACTGGGGCCTTTCGATTCGCCGGGCTTCCAGGTGGGCTCGAAGGAGAGCGGGCTGCCGGGGACGTCTTCGGTGGCAAGGCGGCGGTGCTCAGCAGGCTTGAGGCGGACAGCCTGTTGGTGGGTGAGGAACCGATGGGAGGCGGGGGATCCGGTTCCACATGTGAAGAACCTGGGCGGGGCCGTGACGAGCAGGCGATAGTCTCCCGCTGGAAGGTGCCAGGTCTTAGTGATGTGCTGGGTCCCCGGTGCTTCGGCGACGAGGTACTCGGCCAGGAGGAGACCAAACTGCGGGGAGCGCAGTTCGAAGAGGCGCTTGTCACGGAACTCCGGGGAGCGTTCTCGGATGGCTTCTGCAGACCAACCGGAGCGATGAACCCACTCGACGGTGCCCATCTCTGGAGGGGCCGCAGCCCTGGAAAGGGGGACTCGGACCTGGTGGGGCCTGTTGTCGAGGCGCCCCCGGGATTGGTCCGCCGGTGGAACCACCCAGTTCCTCTCCGCCAGTCCCCACCTGGCATCGAATGCGGCGAGTGCCAACTCGATTCCGGCAGGAGCCAGGAAGTAGCGGGTTGGAAGCTGCCCACGCTCCGTTTGAACCTGGGCTCCGTTGGCGTGCACCTGGTCCAGCTCGCCAACCCAGGGCATCGACAAGTCGTCGCCAGAAGCGGCCACGGTCGCGGTTGGCCAGGGCTTGCCAAGCACGGTGGGCACAACTTCGATCCAGACGAGCTCCTCGTGCTCGATGCGCTGGGCGACGCCGTAGTAGGTCACGTTGACCGACTTGCGGCGGCAGGCCGGCGCAACGAGCACCAGGAGCAGGAGCGCCGCCGAGGTGGCGACGCCCCTGAGGGCGTGAAGGCGGTCGAGGCGGAGGCTAGGGGAGACCAACAGGGGGGGAGCCCTACTTCACCTGCTGCACCTGGACGCCCTTGCGATCGCGATTCAGCTCGTTGCTGAAGTTGAGTGCGCGCTGCTGGATCTGGAACTGGTTGGATTCGAGGACGTTCTGCAGGTAGGAGTTCTTGTCCCGACCGAACTGGACCGATGGTGCGGTGCCCGAGGGCTCCTCGGCTAGGGCGATCTTGCCGCGGTGGAAGGCGTACTGGTCCTCGCCCAGGCGGGCGATCACCGTGGCACGGCCGATGACACCGTCGGCCACGAAGAGACCGCGTGGGTCGGTCTGACCGCGGGTTACCTCGCCGCCCGCCGAGCCCACGACGCGGACATCGACGCCGCGCAGGAAGCCGCTGCCGTCGCGGGATTGGGCTTCGACCCGGACCCGACCGGAACGGACGTCCTCGACCACATCGAGCTCGAGGTCGCTGACGAGGACGAGGCCCGAGGCGAAGGTCTCGCCGGCGCGGGCAAGGACCAGGTACGCGCCAGGGCCCGGGAGGGCCAAGGAGGTTCGCTTGGTGCGCTCCCGCAGGTCCCGGCCACCGCCCAGCTCGACGGTTGTCTCGAGGGTGTGGGCGATGCCCGCCAGGTTGACGGAGGCCACGCGGGAAAGGTCCTTCTCTCGCAGGTAGAGGGTCATTAGGTCGACCGAGTACACGAGCACGGTGGCCTCTTCGACGTTGCGCCAGGTGATCTCCACCTCAGCGGGCTTGCCGGGGGAGATGGTGGTCAGCTCGGCGAGTTCAAGGCGTCGTTCGCGCAGGCTGACGAGGGCCTCTGCCGCGTCCGAGAAGATCTCATCGACGCGCTCGTAGTACTCCTCAGCCCGATCGGAGTCGCGCCGGGCGTGGTGGATCTGGCCCAAAATATAGAGGGCAAGGTCGCGGTTTTCTGAGGGCACCCGGGCGCCTCCATCCCCCGCGTACTCCGCGGCAGCGATGCGTTCAAGCTGGGCGAGGGCCTTGTCGTCTTCGCCTAGATACCACTGAGCCACCGCCTGGGTGTAGGCGAAGGAGTCGGCGTGGCGCGGCTTGGCGAACACGCTGGCGAACTCGCCGGACAGGCTGGCGGTGCGCTCGAAGTCCTCGAGCTCGAGGAAGGCTCCGACCATGGCCAGCGCCGCCTCGGGTGCGCGGGGGTCCTGGGGGTACAGCGCAAGGAAGCGGCGCTGGTGGATGAGCGCTGCCCGCGTCAGGTCGCCCCGGTCCCAGCCCGCGTCGACCAGGCTCTGGTCCCGGGCGGCGCCGGGGGCGGCTGCGAGCAGCTGGTCGGAAAGCGCCAGGTAGGCATCGATCACCTGGGGGGTGTCGGGAAAGCTGCGCCAAAGGGACTCGAGCACGCTCAGCGAGCGGGCGGTTTGGCCAAGATCGGTCAACGCCCCTGCCACCTTGAGGTCGGCGCCGAAGGTCTCCTCGATCGTGGCTCGGAAGATGAGCAGGGCGCGCTCGAACTCTCCGAGCGAGCGGTACGCTGCGCCGATGGCGAGGACTTCGTCGAACGGCACAAAGTAGGTCTCGTCCTTTTCCTTCAGGATCTCGAACATCTCGACCACGCGGGCGGCGTCATCGTTTTGGAGAGCCATGCTCAGCAGGCTCCGAGCGGATTCCTTGAGGGGGCCATCCCGGAGCTGGTCGCCCCAGGTGTCGTAGCTGTCTCTTATACACATCTCCGAGCCCACGAGACTAAGGCGAATCTCG
>CAYWNK010000456.1:0-3057 GCA_964459495.1 uncultured Planctomycetaceae bacterium | reverse complement strand
CCCTGGCGGGGCGGAGTTCGGGGGACAGGCCTGGGAGAGCACGGGGCGCCCGCTTGCCGATGCGTTGCTTGCTCGGGACAGCGCAGCCGTCGTGGTGCTGGGGGGCACCGGGGCTGCGGTGGGCAGGCCGGCGGTCTGTCTACCCAGCGATCTGGATGGCTTTGCCGGGCTTGCCCGGGGCTTTGGGGAGCGCTCGGGTCACGGTGGCGTCGAGGCGTCATCCAGTCCGTTCCTGGAGTGGTGCTACACGGTCGGAGAACTGCCCGCATTCGAGCTGCGTCTCTGGCAGCCCGCCGCGCCGACGATGGAGCGTCCAACGGAGGTGAGCTGGGCTGCGGACCGCGCCCCTAGCTTGAATGACCTGCGCTGGGCGGGCTGGCTCGATGAGACGCTAGGCGGCTTTGGTTTCGTGGAGTGGCGGGCAGTGGACACCGGGGACGGCGTGCGCGCCTGGGTGGGGGGCTGGCGGGAGCGTACGCGCTACAACCCGCCCGAAGCCAACCTCGCCGGGGTGGTCGCGCCGGCTGCCGAATTTGTGGGGGACCTGGTGAAGGAGCTACCGCGGCTCGAGCTCGCGGTGGTCGAGGCTTCTCGGGACCGTGACCTGTGCAGGCTGGTGATCGAGGTACGAAGCCACGGGCGGCTGCCGCTCGCGGCCGACTGTGCGGGCCGCTGGACGGGGGGGGATCAAACCAGCGAGCCTTGGCTGCGCCTCGAATTGCCTGCGGGCGCGCTGTGCCTCGCAGGCCCAGAGCGCACCGATCTACCCGGATTGCGTGGCGGTGGGCCGGCGCGACTGGAGTGGCTGGTTTCCGCCCCAGAGGCGGCGACCTTTGTGTTGACCACCGGCGCCCCCGGGGCGCCGACGATCGAGCGGAGGATGCAGCCGTGATGGGATGGATGCTGGGGTTGGCGTTTGCTGGAAGTGCGTTCGGGACTCAGAAGGCAGCCGAGCCTGTGGAGGAAACGACCCGTGTGGCATCGCCTTCGGAGCGGGCGACGGAGCAGTTGCGGCGCCTGGCCGAGCTGCATCCCGATCACGCGGCGCTGGTCTCCTACGGAGTCAGTGCGGGGGGCCGTGAGCTTCTGGCGCTGCAGGTGACCGTGCGCCCCGGAGAGGCTGGGGGGCCTCTGCTCGCGGTGGTGGCAGACCTCTCGCATGGGGATTGGATCGAGCAGCAGTGGGTTGCTTTGGAAACGGAGCTGCGAGCATTGGTGCTGGGCGGGGCGGATGCCGCCGATGCGGCGCCGCCCCTGCAGGATCGACTGTGGATCTTGAGCCCCGACCCCGACCGCCTCGATGGGGCGGAATCCCCGGGGCGCGCCTGGCCGGAGGGGGACTTTCCGGCAGGTTGGGATCCTTGGTGCACGGCAGTCCGCACGGGGCCCTACCCCTATTCGACGCCGGAAGCCGCTGCGCTGGGACGCTACCTAGGCGGGCAGAGTGCTCTTGCGGGCATGGTGCTCGTGGGACCGGAGAGCGGCCGGAAGGCCGCGGGTTGGGATGCCGAAGGTCCCGGCCCGGGGAGCTTAGAGCGGCTGGTCATGCAGGACTGGGGGATGCCGGTGCAGCGCTGCTCGGGGGGGCTCGGCCGCATGCTCACGCGGGTCGACGCCGAGCGTCCGCGGCTTGAGCTTGATGCACGTGCGCAACGCTCTCTGGGGGAGGGGCGTTGGATGGTGGAGGTTGTGGTACGCAACCATGGGGAAGCAGCTATCGAAACCCCGGGTCCGCCCCCTGCCATTGCTCTCGGAGGTGCTCGGCTGGTGGCCCTGGCTGCCGCCACCGAGGATGGGGTGTTCCAGGTGGCCACGCCCCGCAGCGCGCTGGCGGGGCTCGAGGGGCACGGCCAGCGGCGCCTGCGAATCGTCCTTGAGGTCAGCGGTTCGGATGCGCCGATGTTGTCACTCAGCGGCCCCCGTTGGCGGACCGCCTACTGCACGCTTGGGCTGGGGACCCTGCAGCCCAAGTAGGGCGCTCGGCGCTCGGTTCTTGGGCTGTGGGCGGCTACTGGACGAGCCGTTTTTCCAGCTCCACGAGGCCGGCTAGGGTGGCCTCGCCGATCTTGCTCAGGCTTTCCATCGAGCACTTGTCGAGGGTGTCTTCGGGCGTGTGCCAATAGGCGTTGTTCGGTCCATACTCGAAGTCGATCAGATCGACGACGGGGATGCCGATCGCTTTGAAGCTCAGGTGGTCGTCCTTGATCGGAATCGACCGCGATGTCCAAAACAGATCGCCGTGTCCGGCTTGTTTGCCGGCCTTCGCAAAGAGATCCCGGAGCCAGGGGGTGGAGTACTCGTCCTTGGTCAGGACCAGGTCCTTGTCGCCCACCAGGTCGAGCAGCACGAACGCTTTCAGGCGGCGCGAAATGGGGCGCTTGGTGATCTCTTTGGCATGGTGCTTTGAGCCATAGGTGTGGTCGGGGTCTGCCCAGAATGGGCGCACCGCTTCTTCACCGTCGAGGAAGAGAAAACGATAGGTGACGGCCCGCTCGGGTCCGGCGGCGAGTGCGCGAGCAATCTCGAGCAGCACGGCCGTGGATGAGCCCCCGTCGTTGGCGCCGAGAAATTCGATGCCGGGGCCGAAGCGCTTGGTGTCCATGTGGCTGCCAACGATGACCAGGGGTGTCTCCTTGGTCTCGTGCGACGGCGACAGGTCGGCGTACAGGTTGGCGAAGTCGAGCGTCCCCTCGGGCGTCAGGTCGGTGACAGGGACGGGGTTGGTGAATGCTTCGGTAACGGGTTCGAGGCCGGCGGCCTGGAGTTCGGCTGTGAGGAAGGCCCGCTGGGAGTCCATCGCGGGGGAATGCGATGGCCGCGGTCCGAGGGTCACGATTTGGACGAGGTCGGCCCAGGCGCGCTCGGCGTTGAACGGCGGCGGAGGCGCCGGGGCCGGGATGCCGGGGGCGGCCTGTCCTTGGGGGCTGGCTTGCCCTGGGGCGCTTGGGTTGGCGTCGGTGGAACAGGCCGCGCAGGCGGCGATGCTGACGGCGATCAGGAGCGTGATGCTGGCGGTGGGTTGGCGGGCTGTGCGCGGCATGGGGTAGAGATTGGCGG
>CAYWNK010000455.1:0-3089 GCA_964459495.1 uncultured Planctomycetaceae bacterium | reverse complement strand
AAGTGGTCGATCTCTCAGCCGACCTGCGCCTCAAGGATCTACCCGCCTGGGAGGCCGCCTACGGCATGACCCACCCGGCCCCCGACCTCGCCGACGCCGCGATCTATGGGCTGACCGAGCACGCGCGGGAGGCCGTGGCGGGAGCGCGCCTGGTCGCCAACCCCGGCTGCTACCCGACCTCCGTGCTGCTGCCTCTGATTCCCCTGCTGCAGGCAGGTCAAGTCGCCGCCCAGGGGCAGATCATCGCCGACGCCAAGAGCGGCGTGTCTGGAGCGGGCAAGGGCCCCAGCGAGACGACGCTGTACCACAACGTCGCCGAGAACTTTCGCGCCTACGGGGTAGGCACCCACCGGCACGCGCCCGAGATCGCAGAACACTCCGGTGAGGACCGCATCGTCTTCGTTCCCCACCTGCTGCCCTGCTTCCGGGGCATCCTCACGACGCTTTACCTACCGCCTGGGCCCGGCGCGACCGCAGACAGCGCCCGTGCTGCTCTGCAGGCCACCTACACCGCAGAGCCACTGGTGCAGGTCCTCGCCAGCGGCGTCCCCGCCTTGCGTGGGGTCCAGAACACCGCGACCTGCCAGATCGGTGTGGCAGAAGCCAACGGCAGCCTGGTCGTCGTCAGCGCCATCGACAACCTCCTCAAGGGCGCCGCTAGCCAGGCCCTGCAGAACATGAACCTGATGCTGGGATTGGGCGAGCTAGAGGGAATCCAATGAGGATCCTGGTCAAGGTGGGCGGCGCACCGCTGCTCGAAGAATCCGGAAGGCTGCAGTTCGCGCGCTCGGTCGCCTCGGCCCAAGCGGCGGGGCACGAAGTCCTCATCGTCCATGGCGGTGGCGAGCAGATTCGCCTGCTGTGCGGCCGGCTTGGCGTCGCCGACAACTACGTCGACGGGCTGCGGGTCACCGATGCAGTGACCGCGGAGATCGTGCAGGCCGTGCTCGTCGGCGGCGTAGGTGGCGACCTGGTGCACGCGCTGCAGCGCGAGGGTGTCAACGCCGCTGGGCTCTGTGGCACGGACGGCGGCAGCTACAGCGCTGCGCCCCTCTTCGTGCGGGGACAAAGCCTCGGCTTTGTTGGCGAACTGACCGACATCGACCCCAGCTTCCCCCTCGCCCTCGCCGGCATGGGCTGCGTTCCGGTCATGGCCTCCCTAGCCCCACTGGCTTCCGGCGCGGCAGGCGACGCCAGCCGCCTCTACAACGTGAATGCCGACCACGCGGCCGGCCCTATCGCCGCAGCCATGAAGGTCGACGCCTTGCTGATGCTCTCCGACGTCAACGCGGTGCGCGACGCGGACGGTAGGGAGCTCGACTGCATCACCCCCGAACAGCATGCGCGGCTCTTGGAGTCCGGCGCCCTCAGCGGCGGCATGCTGCCCAAACTCGACGCCGCCCTCGCCGCCGCTAGGGCACGGCCGGAAGCTCGGATTCTGGTGTCGACTGCCGAGCGCGAGGACTGCATCCTCCGGGCCCTTGCCCCAGGCGGCGGCACCCGGATTCACAGCGGGGAAGCCATCCATGGATAGCCACGTCCTACGTACCTACAAGCGCCGCGAGAACGTCTTTGTGCGCGGCGAGGGTGCAATTCTCGAAGACTCGAACGGCAAGCGCTGGATCGACATGATCGGCGGCATTGCCGTCTCGGCCCTCGGGCACGGGCACCCGCGCCTGGTGGCCGCGCTGCAGGCCCAGGCCGGCGAGCTGCTGCACGTGTCCAATCTCTACCGGCATCCCCACACCGAGGCCGTCGCGAAGCTCCTCGCCAGGGCGACCGGCATGGCCGCGGCATTCTTCTCGAACTCAGGCTCAGAGGCCAATGAGTGCGCGCTGAAGCTCGCCCGCAAGGCTCAAGTCCTGCGCGGTCAGCCCGAACGCACCTCGTTCGTCGCCCTGCACGGCAGCTTCCACGGACGGACCTTCGGCTCGCTATCGGTCACGGCTTCGGAGAGTTACCGCAAGCCCTTCGGTCCGATGCTGAGTACCACCTTCGTGGAGCCCGGCAATGTGCCGGCCCTCGAGGCGGCCCTGGCCGAATCGCCTGCCGCCCTGATCCTTGAGCCCATCCAGGGCGAAGGCGGCCTACGCCGCTTGTCGCCCACCTACCTGCGGGCGGTCCGGGCTGCCTGCACGAGCACGGGCACCCTGCTCATCCACGACGAGGTGCAGTGCGGCGGGGGCCGCACCGGCCGCTTCCTCGCCGGCGACGCGGCGGCCGTCCAGCCCGACATCGTCACCCTGGCCAAGCCCCTGGGCGCCGGGGTGCCAATTGGCGCAACCCTCGTCACGTCCGAGCTAGAAGACGTCCTCCAGCCCGGCGACCACGGCTCGACCTTCGGCGGTGGACCGCTGGCGCTCTGCGCTGCGCGGGTCGTGCTGTCCGAGCTCCTCGACGGGGGCCTCGCCACCCACGCCCGGCGCATGGGCGCTTACCTTCACCGGCGCCTCGACGCAATCGTCGCGGGCTCCGAAGTCGCCACCGAGCGACGTGGCCTCGGCCTCATGCAGGGCGTCGTCGTCCCCGGCCGCGCCGGCGCTGTCGTCGACGACCTCTACGACCGCGGCGTGCTCGCCTGCACCGCCTCCGGCGACGTCGTGCGCTTCCTGACGCCCTACGTGATCACCCAAGACCAAATCGAGGATGCCCTGGGCGCCCTCGAAGCAACCCTGACCCAGACCGTATCCACATGCAGCCCGTGACCTTCGGGGGCCTCCCCGAGCCCAACCTAGTCTCCCTTGCGCCCCTGGCCACCAGCGACCTCGAGCGGATCTTCCGCACGGCCGCTGCCCTCAAGGCCGAGCCCCAGCGCCACTCGCAACTCTTGGCCGGCAAGCGCCTGGCCATGATCTTCGAGAAGGAGAGCCTGCGCACGCGCTTCACCTTCGACATCGGCATGCAGGACTTGGGCGGCAGCGCCACGTTCCTCGACCTGTCGAATTCGCCGCGCATGGGCGCGCGCGAGTCCGTGCGTGACATGGCCAAGAACCTCGAGCGCTGGACCCACGGAATCGTGGCCCGGACGTATCGCCATCGCACCGTGGTCGAGCTCGCCCAGGCCGCCGACGTGCCGGTGATCAACGGGC
>CAYWNK010000454.1:0-3089 GCA_964459495.1 uncultured Planctomycetaceae bacterium | reverse complement strand
GGCGAAGGAGGAAATGTCAGCATCCGGCAAGCACGCCCATGAGCCGGCGCAGTGCCTGCTCATCGAAGTCCGCGGGGATGCATAGTCGATGGCCACTTGCCAGCGTGAGTTCGAGTGGGCCGCTGCTTGCCGGGTGGTCCGGCTTGACGAGCACAGGCACCAGTGCCAGCCTCTTCTTCGCCCTACTGCGAAGCGTGTTGTAGAGCTTCCATGGGGGGATGCCATTCGCTCGCGCGAAGGCCGCGGTCGTCATCCCGCTCGCATCGAGATTTTCGAGGAGTTCGTCAATGCCCAGCGGCGGCACAGCCGCCTTGGTATCCGTGGTGTCGTTCATCCACAGATCGTGGGCGCTTCACCTGGTCGAAACCAGGTGGCTGCATCGGACAGGTACACCAGCAAGCACCTGCTTGGGATCCAGAACGCCATAGTGCTGAGGACCACAAACGCTGGCGCAGAGAGCGCCATTGGCAAAGTGCAGGCTCTCAAGCGGTGAGCGAGTGACTACCGAAACCAGGCTCGATTCCGTGATCTCATCCTGTTTCACTGCGGCGGTCTAGATCCCTATCCGACCACCGCTGCCCACACGAATGGACGAAGCCCCACTCAACCACACCTCAACCGCTCGAGGGCTTTGCTTTCAACGAACTACAAGAATGGCTACCTGCAGAACAGATAGCCATCGCATCACATAGCGATGGACGCACCACCGCTACATAGCGCAAGAGATCAGGGCGCCAGGGTCAGGCTCACCGCGTTGGTGTAGTTGAAGGCCGAGACGCCGCTGCAGGAGTCGCGGTAGAACGCCTGGAAGTACACAGGGTTGCCTTGGACCCAGGGGTCCGTAATCACGGAGGGAAGACCAGCGAACATACCAGGTCCATAGGTCATGCTGCCGCAGGTATCGGACAAGCCGGTGACCATCCGACGGATGCTACCACCAAGGCAGAAGCGGCCGTTGCCGATCGGGTTGTTACCGGTGGCGGTGCCAATCATGAGGATAGTAAGAACGTTCGAGTTCAGCCCGTCGGCGCGACCCGTCAGGGTATCAGCCGCGACGCTGGGAGTTACCTGGGGAGAGAACATGCGCAGACGAGCATAGGTCCCAGAGTCGTTGCCGCAGCCCGCCGGCGAAGTCGAGACGGGGTTCGGCCCTGTGCAACCCGGAGCCACCGTGCAATCGCAGAAGGCATCACCGACGACCTCGTCTTCCGCGAGTGAACCGTATGCGTAGATCGTTCCCGAATCTGCAAGGCGACCGGGCGCAGCAATCACGACGTCGCGCAGGCCGTCTCCATCGAGGTCGCCAACCGAGAACATGGCGCTTCCGAGGTCGCTACCGACCCCTACGGACGGGAAGTTCTGGGCCGTCGAGAAGTTGAAGCTAGGACCAAAGAAGCGTGTCAGCACAACGTTGGCCGGGCCAGGCTGCGTTCCGTTGTAAGACCGGGCAATCAAGAGTTCAGGCCTTCCGTCGAGGTTCGGATCGCCAGCGTAGGCGATCATGTGACCGTAGCGGGAATTGTCAATGAAGTCCGTGCGCGAAGTCACCACAGCGCCGGTTTGGCCGTTGAAGATCTGTACGCGCCCGAGCTGCTGATTGGAGGGGCTAATGACGGTGTCGGTGACCGCATACTCCTCGCCGCAACGGGGGTTCTGCGTGTTGGCATCGGGAACCAGCTCGCCAAGTCGAGCGACACGGCAGGTATCGCCCAAGTAGTTGCGGAATAGGTTGATGGAGTACTGATTCTGGCCGCTGGGGCTCGGAATCATCGTATAGATGTCCACGCCGCCGGAGTGGGCGATGCCCACCTCAGGGCCGCCCAGGCCATCTACATTCCCCAGGTAGACAATGTCTGCCACGCTCGATCCGCCGCCGGGTCCATTCCCGACCACCGTGACGACCGCATGGATCGCGTCGGTCGCGCCATTCCGAAACTCAACAACACCGGGGCCGCCCAGACCAGACTGGCCGAGGGCATAGTCAGACACGCCATCTCCAGTAAAGTCGACGAATCCGTGGGACAGAGCCGCGATAGGAACGTTGGAGGCAATCGGGGTAACTGTGATTGGCGCACCGAAACTGTTCGTCACCGGATTGTAGGGATAGCGGAACGCATCCACGTTCGACCCAACGAGAAGGGTGCCGTCTTCCCCCCAGCCGAGTGACGAGCCGAAGTTGGTGGAACTCGCCGGACCCGTCAGGATCCCCACGGAGTTGCCGCTGTTCCCCTCAAGCAACCGAACTTGACCGGGGGCGTTGAACCCGCCAGGCATGCCAGCGGCAATGTCGGCCATGCCGTTCCCCGAAACGTCCTGGATGCCCGCCAGAGCGTGCCCCAGACGATCACCGGCGTTGCTCAGACTGTTCTGAGACTGGAAAATCAGACCTTGGGCAGAAGCAGTTGCTGCGAGTCCACCGGAAAGCGCAAGCAGGAGCCCAGCGCTTCGATACGTTTTTTCTTCGAACATAACTTAGAGTTTTCTACTAGAGTTCTACAGTCGAGCGTTTGAACATTCGCCATTGATCGCTCACCCTCATTGGCTGCCTACTCATCCCGTCATACTGAACATTCAGACGTAGATATCTCCTCTAATTTTTGAGACACGGTACACCCGAGATGATTGCTGGTGCCACGGCCGCAGGCAGTGCCTATACGCACCGATCGCTTCAGCGGTCGACCTCTCGCTCAGACAGACACGCTTTGCCCGCCACGTGGACTCAGACATGAACCACAAGACGGGGAAAGCAACAAACCTGCCTTCCCCGCCTTCACTTGGGTCTACGCTCATCCTAGAACGGCACCGCCCAGTCGCCCTCTAGAAGAACGCGAGAGTAAGAGCGTCGGTCATGTTGCTCGTCGGAGTCCCTGTCCCGATATCTCGGAACCAGAGCTGAAAGTTCCAGGTTTCGCCTGCTAAGACTGGCCAGGGTTGCCCACCCCCATGGATATCCACAGGGACAAGCAATCGGTTCCCTACGGACTGACTCGCGGTACCGGTCCGAAAGACCTGCCCGCCCAAGCAGATAGTACCCACCCCTCCACCCGCCATCGGGACGCTGCCTTCGGTTTGCGAAACCAGCGCGTAAC
>CAYWNK010000453.1:0-3114 GCA_964459495.1 uncultured Planctomycetaceae bacterium | reverse complement strand
GTGCTGGCCGGCCAGCACTACGGGGAATCGCTCGACGCGGGCCAGTGCGTACGCATCATGACCGGAGCGCCCTGTCCCCAGGGTACGACGGTTGTGCCCATCGAGCGGACCGATGGGGGCAGCGCCCAGGTCACGATTGAAGCGCAGGCGCTGGTCCAAGGCCGCAACATCGCGCGCCAGGGCGAGGACGCTCGCGCGGGCGATCTGGTCCTGAGGGCCGGCACGCGTTTGGGGCCGGCAACGCTCTCGGCGGTCGCGATGGCGGGATGCAAGGAAGCGGAGGTGTTCGTTCCGCCGCGGGTGGCGATCGTGACGACCGGCGATGAGGTCGGCGGGGGTGGTCCCGCGGGCATCCACGACTCCAACGGGCCACTCCTTCTGGCCCTCTGCGCGGGACTGGGCCTGGCTGCCCAACGGGTGCACTGCCTGGACGAACCTGCCGCCCTGGAGGCAGCCCTCCGCGCGGCCCAGGAATCGGCGGAGGTGGTCGTGACCGTGGGTGGTGTCAGCATGGGCACGCACGACCTGGTGCCAGGCTGCGCGGAGCGCGCCGGGTTCCAGCAGGTCTTCCACAAGGTCGCCGTGCAGCCGGGCAAGCCGCTGCTCGTGTCCCAGCACGCCTCGGGCACGTTGCTCGCAGGACTTCCGGGCAACCCGGTCAGTGTGCTCGCAACATCGCACCTCTTCCTCAGCCGGATGCTGGGCCTGTTCGAGGGGGGCTGGTCGCCCCAGTGGCTCGACCTTCCGATCGCCGCTGCCAAAGAGCACAGGGGCAAGCGGCACCTGTTCCTGCCGGCCTCCCTCGGCTCCGGCGGCGTGCGGCCCGTGGACTGGAACGGGTCCGGGGATTTGCTCAGCGCCGCGACAGGGGACGGCCTGGTCGAACTGCCGGTGGGCTGCAACTACGCGCTGGGGGACATGGTGCGCTTCCTGCCGTTCCTGGGCCACGGGGTCGGGGAGCGGGCCGCTGGGCGCGTGCGCGACGCGGACGGGGACTGCTGCTAGCAGGCGAGTCGGAATCCTCGGCGGCCAGGGCATCGGGGTGAATACCAGCGAGCACTGTGCATACTGCTCGAAATGGAAGCACTGCTCGCGCTCGCTTGTATCGCCGGGGCCTTGGCCCTGCTCGCTTGGTTGGGAAAGGACACTTCCACCCAAGCGCCCGACCCCAACAATGCCCGAGACGTGGGTTTCATGGCTGGAATGATGGGAGGCGACATGGAGGATGCCTTCATCGCCAAGCATGCCCTCGAGCGTGCTGCCGCCGAGCGCAAGCGCCGCGGCGAGAAGTCATCCGGCAAGGGGTGAACTCGTTTCTCCGATCGACTAGCGCCGCGGACGGCCGAGGTTGCGGGTGAGGCCGATGACGAGCTGCCAATCGGCTGGCTCGTCGTTGAGGCCTAAGACCAGCGCGATGTCGAAAACCGTGGTCGGCTCGGTGGAGTGGGCGAGACCGATGGTGGCCAAGTAGCTCTCCGTGCTGAGGTCGGGGACGACGCTAAAGGCGAGTTCGCCAAAGAGGGAGAAGTTGCCGCTCGGGGGTTGGGCGAGGGCAAAGGCGGCGGTGTGCCCGACCTCGGTGCTGCCGTCCACTTGGCCGAGGAGATCGAGGCTGTAGAAGGCGGTGGCGGTGGCGTCCGCGATGCCGAAGTCCACGGTGCCGGCGAAGAAGGCGTCGGTTTCGCCGTCCGAAAGGCCGTCGCTGCGGCTTGCGGTGGGGAGTTGAACGATGGCCTGGACGGCAGCCGAGGGGCTCGCGCCATCGGAATCGAGGACACGATGTCGCACGCCTACGGAGAGATCGGAAGGCCCACGCTCGATGCCGCCCGGGCGCTCGAGTCGCACGAAGGGAGCGTTGGCTAGGAAGAGCTCCGTTTGGGGGCCAGCCCCGTATTTCAAGGACAGTGGCAGGGACTGGTTCTCGTCGCTGCTGCGCACGAAGCCGCCCTCGATCTCGAAGGTTCCGTGCGCCGTCGTGTTCGGGTCGAACGAAACGGTGGGGCGCTGGGGTGTGACAGATGCGTCGGTGGGCTCGAGCAGGGAGCAGGAAGTCAGCAGGGACAGCGCGATTGCGACTGGGAAGAGCGAGGGCATCGGTTCATCATGGGGACATCCCCTTCCTGGAGTCGATGGCCACGGAGGGCAAAATTCCCCTATCGGCCTCCGCGACAGGCCCCCGAGCAACCACCTAGACCCGCTACAGCGATCGCATGGCTTCCGAAGTTCCCGTGTTCCTTCCCAGGGCCCCACTTGCTCCCAAGGCTGGAGACATCGCGGCGGCTGAGGCGGAGCTTGCCAGGCATCCGATCTACACCGCCGTGCGGGACCTTGCCGGGCTGCGGAGCTTTGTCGAGCGGCACGTGATCTGCGTGCTCGACTTCATGTCGCTGCTCAAGAGCCTCGAACACGAGCTGATCCCGCGCCGCAGGGCCTGGGCTCCTCTGGCGGACGGTCCAGCCGCCCGGTTCCTCCACGAGATTGTGCTCGATGAGGAGACCGAGGAACTCCCCGATGGACGGGTGCTGTCGCACTTTGAGTGGTACCTCGAAGCGATGGATGAGCTGGGCGCGGACAGCGGTCCGGCCCGGGCGCTGGCCCAGGCCTTTGAGGAGGGACAGGAGCCAAGCCGGGCGCTGCGCGCCAGCGGGCTCAGCCCCGCGTCGAAGGCCTTTGGGCAGGTGACCTTGGGGTTCCTAAACGCCCCCGTGCACGTGCGCGCGGCGGTCTTCTTCCACGGTCGCGAGAACGTGATTCCGCGGATGTTCCTGCCGCTTGCTCAGCACCTACGCTCGAGCGGCGTTGGATGCGGCACCCTTGTCGCGTACCTCGAGCGGCACGTGGAGGTCGATGGCGAAGATCACGGTCCCCGGGCGGCGGCGCTGCTGGACCGGCTGTATGGCGGCGACGAGTCCCGTAAAGCCGAGGCATGGATTGGCGCGGCGCAGTCCTTGGCCGCACGCAAGGCGCTCTGGGATGCCACGCTAGAGGCGGTCGCCCAATGACGCGCAGCGCGGTGGTGGGGGCTGGCTTTTGCGGCCTGCTGGTCGGTCGTGCGCTGGTCAAGGCGGGAGACGAGGTCACGGTGTTCGACAAGGGGCGGGGCCCGGGCGGGCG
>CAYWNK010000452.1:0-3115 GCA_964459495.1 uncultured Planctomycetaceae bacterium | reverse complement strand
GGCGGGGAGGGAGGAAACAGCGCCGGAGGCCGGCGCCAGCAGCGCGAGGCCGGTGAACAGGGTCAACATGCGAATTCGAGAGGGGGTTGGGGGGGCCGTAGGGTAACGGCCACACCCCGTCCTGGCCCGGAATGCTGGGGGCGAAGTCCCGATCCACGATCCGTTCGGGGACGGCCAGCGCTGGAATGCTAGGGTTGCGGATGCGAAGCCGTCTCCCCCCAAGCTCCAACTCCACATGGGAAACCAAGAAGTCAAGTCCACCGAAGGCGCCGACCTGCGCGCATTCATGCAGGCCCTATTGGCCGACCTGCAGGCCTTGGAGCGCATGATCGATGAGGGGCGTATCGAATCCGACATGCGGCGGATCGGTGCTGAGCAGGAGATGTTCCTCGTTGACTCAGATTGGAAGCCAGCTCGGGTCAGCGCAGCGGTCCTGCAGCGGCTCTCCACCCAGCCGGGCAACTACACCCCGGAGCTGGCGCGCTTCAACCTCGAGGCCAACGCGTCCCCCCAGGTCCTCACGGGGGACTGCCTCTCGAAGATGGAGGCCGAGATGACCTCGATGGTTGCCGCCGCCCGCACCGCGGCCGAGCAGGAGGGGGCGCAGCTGCTGCTCTGCGGGATTCTCCCGACCCTGCACCAGTCCGATCTGGACATGGGGGCGATGGTCGAGAATCCGCGCTATCACCTGCTCAACGACGTGATGAGCGAGATGCGCGGCGGCAAGTTCCCAACGCTCATCAAGGGCCTGGACGAGCTCAAGGTCGTGCACGACAACGTGATGATGGAGGCCTGCAATACGAGCTTCCAGCTGCACTTCCAGGTGGGACCGTCGGAGTTTGCGGAGCTCTACAACTTGGCACAGGCTGTGACCGCGCCGGTGCTCGCGGCCGCCGTCAATTCGCCCGTCCTGCTCCAGCATCGACTCTGGCAGGAGACTCGGGTTGCCCTGTTCCAGCAGTCCCTGGACGCCCGCAACGAGAGCCAGGAGAAACGCGGCGGCCGCCAGCGCGTGACCTTCGGCGAGCGCTGGGTGGACAAAAGCGTGATGGAGATTCTGCGCGAGGACGTCGCGCGGTTCCGGGTCTTGCTGTCCACCAACCTCGGCGAATCCTCGCTGGATATTCTCGACCGTGGCGAGATCCCCAAACTCGATGCGCTCTGCCTGCACAACGGCACCGTGTACCGCTGGAACCGGCCGTGCTACGGGATCTCAGGGGGCAAGCCTCACCTGCGCATCGAGAATCGCGTGCTGCCCGCGGGACCCACTGTCCTGGACGAAATGGCGGGTTCAGCCTTCTACTTTGGTCTGATGGTCGGCTTCGGCTCGGAGTTCGGCGACGTCAAGCAAGTGATGGACTTCGACGACGCGAAGAACAACTTCGTCGCCGCCGCCCGCTACGGGCTGGATGCTCAGTTCCGCTGGCGGGAAGGCCGGGGAGTGAACGCCCGGACACTGATTCTCGATGAGCTCCTGCCCCTTGCGCGGGCTGGCCTTGAGGAGAAGCGAATCGACTCAGGCGACATCGATCGCTACCTCGGCGTATTCGAAGAGCGCGTCACCAGCGGAATGACCGGGGCGCAGTGGGCCTTGAATTCCCTAGCTGGAATGGACAAGAAGGTGAGCCGCGACGAGCGCCACCGGGCATTGACCGCCGCGACGCATGCCCGCCAGCGAACCGGGGAACCTGTGCATCGCTGGCGTTTGGCGACCCTGGGCGGCGACATGGACTGGCGCAAGAGCTTCCGTACGGTCGGGCAGATCATGACGCAGGACGTGTTCACCCTGCACCCCGAGGACGTGATCGACCTGGCGGCCAGCCTGATGGATTGGGAGCACCTGCACCGGGTGCCGGTCGAGGACGAGAAGGGGCGCCTGGTCGGGCTGTTGACCCAGCGCAGTCTTCTGCGCCTGTTGGCCAGGGGCTACGGCAAGCCGGGAAGCAAGCCCGTGGCGGTGCGCGAGGTCATGAAGACCGACGTGGTGACCGCCAGCCCTGACGATTCGACCCTGGATGCCATCAAGCGCATGCAGGACAACGGAATCGGCTGCCTGCCGGTGGTCAAAGAGGGCCGTCTGGTGGGCATCATCACAGAACACGACTTCAATATCGCGGGTGGGCGCCTTCTCAAGGCCAGCCTGCAAGCAGACGCCCAGAACCGAAAAATCCGTTGAGTGGACCTGTCTCCTTGTCCGAATTGCAGAACCGAATCCTAGGCCGCGTGGGCGGACCGGGTGTCCGCATCGTGGTTGTGGCTGCCCTCCACGGCAACGAGCCCGATGGTGTCTTCGCCGTCCAGGCGATCCTCGACGGTCTAGCTGAGCGCGACGCTCCGCTCGGCGGAAGTTTGGTGGCCTTGCTGGGCAATCGGCGCGCGTACGCACGCGGGCAGCGCTACCTTGAGCGCGATCTCAACCGCGGCTGGGATGGCAGCCCCGAGCCAGATGACGACACCGCGGTCGAGCGTCAGGAGCTCCGGGGGGCGTTGCTCACCGAGGTTGAGGCCGCCCGTGCTGCGGGGGAGCCCTTGATCGTGTTGGATCTGCACTCCACCTCAGGCCCGGGGGCGCCATTCGCCATCCCCCAGCCCGGCGGTGCGAGTGGTTTGGCGGCGAAGGCGCTGGAGGCTTGTGGACTGCCCGAGGTGAAGGGGCTGTCGGAACGCATCGACAATGCGCTGCTCAGCTGGCTGCATGTGGAAGGAGTGCCCTGCCTTGTGATGGAGGGGGGGCAGGCTTCTGCGCCGGGGACGGCCATTTGCTTGGAGGCTGCCCTTTGGCGGGTGATCTGTGGGCTACTGGAGCTGGATTGCGCCGCAGAGCCTCGCCGGCCAGCGGACGCGTTCTTGATGCAGGCGACGGATGGCTTGCCGGGGAGGCTGGAGGTGCATTACGCGCACTACGCGGCTCCCGGGGGCGGGTTTGCGATGGACCGGCCTGGCGGGCAACCATTCCGGGGGTTCCAGGCGGGGGCGAAGGGAGAGCGGATCAGGCAGGACTGGGATGGTCCGATTTTGGCGCCGTTTGATGGGTACTTGTTGATGCCGCTTTATCAGGGCTTGGGGGGGGAGGGTTTCTTCTTGGCTGAGGAGGTTTGAGGGAGGGGGGCGTGGG
>CAYWNK010000451.1:0-3135 GCA_964459495.1 uncultured Planctomycetaceae bacterium | reverse complement strand
TCGGCTTCTCACTGAGTCGTTCTAGCTAGTTTGATTGGGTCTTCTTCGCGGCCCCTTGCATCGTTCTTCCCTGATCGGGAGCGATGCAAGGGGCCGCGCTCGTTGGCGGGCTCCATGGCCTCACCATTCCGAGGTGCAGCTCGGCCGTGGGGGGGGACAGGATGGGGAGTTGGCCCAGGCGCAACTCGTGGATCCGGCAAGCGCTAGGGGGGGCTCAGACCTCAAGCAGGGCGTCGCCGGCCGAGTGGACCAACAGCACGCGCTGGAGCCCGCCGAGGAGCCGGTCGGTGCTGACGAGGAAGGTGTTGGGGTCTTGGCCTTCATCGGGGACGGCGAAGCCAAGGAAGACAATGGCGGCCTGGGCCGATGTGGTGTGGATGGCCTGCATGGGCTCATCGGAGACAATGACCTCGACGACGGCGCGGATGCGGGCGGTGGCGAGAAGTCCCTTGAGGTGCCGCTCGGTCTCCTCTCGGGCTGCGGGGGAATTGACAACCCGCAGAAGGCGGACCCGGCGCCCACGCCAGGCGTTGTTTTGGACCAGCATATGGGCCAGCAGGACCATCAAGGGGCCATTGTCCTTGCCGCGCCACCAGACGTCGACGGTGCCCGTGGGGACGCTGCGGGGGTCCTCAGAGCTCTCCTTGGCGGACAGCAGGAGGATGGACTTGCCCAGAAGTCGGATGCGGCGCAAGGACGTGAGGTAGTCCTCAGCCTGCTCGGGATCGCTGGACCAGCCGGCCAAGACCGTGTTGGGACGCAGGGCCCCCAGTCCGTGGCATTGGACCAGGGCTTCGATGCCGGTGTGCCGATCCTGGCTGACGACGACGGCCGGGAATGCCTCGAGTTCCTCGTCGCGGATGAACTTTCGCAGGGCGCGCTCCTGGCCCTGGCGACGCTCGACCAAATCCCCGACTTCCCCCGTGATGACCTGGCCCAGACTCAAGATCCCGCGCCCGGCGCAGAGCCAGTTGCCGAAGACGGCCATCTGGGTCCGCGCGCCGGCGCTGCCGCTGAAGGCGAGAATCGATGGGCGCCAGTTCTTGGGGTGGTATCTGTTGTCCTCGAGGCGTTGGAGTTCCTTGCGGGCGCGCTCGAAGGCGGCGCCCGAGCGTACGTCGCCCCAGGTGGCGCTGATCTGGCGGCGGGAGATGCTCCAGTGCAGCACGGCCATCAGCACGACCGAGACCAGCGCCCAAAGCGGCGCGATCAGGAACATGACGGCGGCACAGGCAAGCGCGGCAACCAGCGCGAGGGTCCAGTGCGTGTAGCGGAAGGTCGGGCGGTAGGAGGGGTTGCGGGTGTACGACTCGTAGAACGTCGCGAGGTTCAGGTAGCCGTAGGTCACCATGAAGAACATGGTGATGATAGGGGCGATCAGGTCGAGTTCGCCGACGAGGATGCCGAGCTGGGCGATGACAAAGGTCGCGACGACGGCGCGCCGGGGCTCGTTGCTGACCCCTGCGCCGGTAGAGAAGAAGGTCAGGCGCTTGAAGATGCGGTCGCGAGCGAGTGCCTGCAGAATGCGCGGCGCGCCCATCATCGAGCCGATCGCCGAGGAGAGCGTGGCGGCAAAGATGCCCGCGGTGATCATCACGGGCATCGCCGAGAGCTCGCGCACGACCATGTTGTTGGTCTGCAGAACCGTCCGGTCCGAGCTGCCGGCCAGTAGAAAGGCCATGCCGATGTACACCGCGCCGGTGAACAGGATCGCGCCCAAAGTGCCCGTAGGGATGGACTTGGCGGGGTCTTTCAGATCCCCGGACATGTTCGCTCCAGCCATGATCCCGGTGGCAGCCGGGAAGAAGAGCGCGAACATGGTGAAAAAACTGTGCCCCGTGCCAAAGCCCGTGCCCATGTTCTTGGCGAGCATGGCGCCGTCGAAATGGGTAAGCCCTCCAATCACGAACGACACGATGGCGGAGAGCAGTACGGCGAGGATTCCGTACTGCAGTTTGATCGTCCAGCCCGCGCCGATGAACACGCAGGTGAACACGCCGAGGTTCACGGTGCTGGCCAGGGCCTGGGCGTTCGGAGCCATCGAGGGGTAGGTGGCCACGAACGCTTCGGTGAAACCGATGACGTACATGGCGACCGAGATGGCCTGTGCGAAGAAGAACACGATCCCGATCGAGCCGCCGAACTCCACGCCGAGCGAACGGCTGATCATGAAGTACGCGCCGCCGCCCTTGACCTTCGTGTTGGTGGCGATGGCCGACACCGAGAACGCCGTCAGGGACGTGATCGTCTTCGACAGCAGCACAATGCCGACTGCCGCCCACACCCCGGCGTTGCCGACCACCTGGCCGAAGCGCAGGAACATGATCACGCCGAGGATGGTCAGCGTGCAGGGCGTGAAGACGCCGCCGAAGGTGCCGAAGCGGCCGGCTTGGGCTGTGCGTTGATCGGGCATGGGGGGCGCGCCCTAGGGCGTGCTACCGGGGGGCAAAAAGGGCCCCGCGGCAGCGGGGGCCGATGGAGCGCTAGTAGCCGAGGCCGTTCGCGCGCAGATGAACCTGGGGCTCACCCTCGCGGGTCATGGAGGCGGATTCCACCTCTCCGAAGCAGATCACGTGGTCGCCGGTCTCAAATTCCCCCGTCAGGCGGCAGTCCATCCACGCGAGGGCGTTGCTGAGCACGGTGCCGCCGCCCTCGGTGGTCAGCGTCTCCAGCGAGTCGAAGGGGGTCTCCCCATCGGGCAGTTTGCGGAAAAAGGCGCCCATGACGCCCGAGCTGTCCTTGTCGAGCACCGAGATTGTGAAGCGGCCGGTCGCCCGGACCTGGGCCAGGTGATCCCGACCCTGACCGATGGCGACGGAGAGCGTAGGAGGGGCGAAGCCCTGCTGCATGACGAAGGATCCGACGAAGCCGAGGGGCCGGCCGTCGGCGCCCGCCGTGGTGACGATGTAGAGGCCACAGGGGATGCGGCCGAGGGCCTGGGCGATGGGGGGGTGCTGGGAGTCGGTCATGGAGCCCCAAGGGTAGCGATCCACGGCTCTCCAAGGGAGCTACGAGGGGGGTAGCGGCGGTTTCCAGCCGAAACCCTGGCGCTGGGCTCGGATTCCCTTCCCAGCGGTGGATAGGCACTCCCGAAACAGCGATAATTCCGGGTCTACGGGCGCCTAGGGCCCGTTC
>CAYWNK010000450.1:0-3206 GCA_964459495.1 uncultured Planctomycetaceae bacterium | reverse complement strand
CCCCCCTCCCTATCTTCCCTCCCTCGCGCGTTGCCTGACGCGCGAACCCGTGTGGCCCTATCGTCTAGTCAGGCCTAGGACACCAGGTTTTCATCCTGGCGACTGGGGTTCAAATCCCCATAGGGTCACCATCTTCCACGCCGTACAAGCCCAGCGCTGTACGGCGTTTTTCGTGGCCCCTCGCCATGTGGCAGAACCGCGCTTGAAGACCCTCACCTTGGCGCCAGGTCCCTGCTCCGATGGGGTTCGGGTGGAATGCGCTCTAGCTGCGAGAGCCCCGTCCAAGCCCGGGTTTTGACGAATCTGCAGGAACTCGGTCCAGTGAAGCGGAATGCCGGCCGGCAAGCAGGCTCACCGGGCTTCAGGGTCAGGCTGAAAGTCGTCGAGACTCAGCCCTTCGGCAAGGAGAGCCTCGACGTTCAGCTTGCGGTCGAATGGGACTGCCCCCTGGATGCGCAGGTCGGCGATGGCTTGCTCGGCATAACGGTGGGCGAACTCCTCCCGTTCGATACGGGGGCGCTGGAAGTATCGGTCCCACAGTTGCTCCCATAGATCGAAGTCGTCCAGCGACGGGCGTTCGACATGTTCGTACATGTCAGCCCAATGACCGATCTCATGCGGCAGCGAATGAAACAACTGCACCCGGCGGACGCCCTCAAGCTCGAAGAGAAGATCGTGGCCGCGCCGAGAGTGCTCGACTTGATCTGCCGCAGCGATGAGGCGGTCGAGCTCCCGCTGGCTTGAGGGGTCAAGGCTCTTGTCCCAGTGAACGGCGCACGGGACCTGCTGGGCTTCGATGAACACCACCGGGCCAACGACGCCTCCGACTTCGACTCCGTATCCGAGCCGGGCCCAGACCCGGTTGAGGGACTGCTCCTTGCGGGTCGGCTGCCTCAGGACAATGCCCTGGATTCCGTCGATGTCCTTGTAGTTGTTGATGTGCCGCTTGGGCAGCAAGTTCAGCAAGGTGGCGAGGTCGTCAACCGTGCACGCGTGAACGCACCCCTCCAACGTGCGCTCGACAAGAAAAGGCATCGCTCTCCCCCACACGCTTCTCGTCACCACGGTGTGCGGATGACCCCGGCTCCATTCGCACTGCGAGTCTCTCCACAGCCGCGGGACGCGATCTCGATTGTTCTGACCGTGACCCTGCTTGGGCGTCCCCGCGTTCCGGTTTCTGCGAGTTGGGTCGGAGCGATAGGGCATGGTCCTTGAGTTCTCTCTTGGGTTTCAGATGCAACGCGATGTCGGTGGCCTGCCGACCCGAGCTTCTTCGCGACTTCGGCGAGAGTCCAGCCGTTGGTGATCATCACCTCGGCATCTCGCAGCTTCGCGAGGACCTGGTCGGGGGTGTGCCTTCGTGGTGCCATTCTGGCTTCATCCTGCCCGATTTCGGGCATTGTGACTCCCATGGGCTCTGGCCTCGTTCGCGGGGGTCAGGCCACTGACGTCAGATCCCCCCACATCGGAGGGCCTAGGCGCTGGCGTGGCCGTCAGCCCACGACTCGATCCCGGCAAGCACCGTCGATGAACCGGGGCCTGGCCTGGCATTGGAACGCCCGCGGCTAGCCAGAAGAACCGGCAGTCAGCTTCTCAGTCAAGCGGACCAGGACGGACCGGATCCTGGCATCCAGACCGGCGAGTTCGTCGGCGGGCAGGAGGGCTTCGAGCTCGGCCTCCAGGTCGGCCTGGGTGAGGCTCATGGCTGCTGCGGAGAGCTGCTCGGCTAGGTCGGCGGTGGTCATGCTTCGGACGGCCTTGAGGTGCGGCAGCTGCGACTGCACCCGAGCGAGGCGGGCGGCGAGTTCGCTGGGGTCGGGATGGGCGCCTACACGGGAGACCAGGAAGTAGATGTCGTAGAGGTCGCGCAGGAGGCGTCGCTCGTTCCAAGCGGCAAGCTTGTGGGCAAGGGCCGCATCGCGGGCCTGCACGCGCACGACTTGGCTGACTTGCCCGACCTCACGGGCAAAGGCGGCGGTCGCCATGGCCTCGCTGCGGCAAGCCTCGGCTACGCTGACCTCGACCTGGATGCTCGTCCGATCGAGCTCGACGATGGCCCTCAGCATCTTGGAGTGCATTGTGACCTTGACCGTTGCGTCCTCGATCTCTTCCAGGACTTCGCGCACCGCTCCCTCGATCTCTTTTTTGGAAGAGCGCGGCGAAAACACATAGTCGATATCCGTCGTCGAACGTGGGCACTCGAACAGGCGCAGGGCCATCCCGCCCTTCAGGATCGCCTCGTGCTCGAAACGCTCCGAGAAGCGGTGCATGACCCAGAGAAAGAGTCCATCTGCCGTCGCTGGCCTCTCGATTGAATGGCTCATGACAGTCCTAGGACCTCGCGGGCAAAGGCAACGAATTTCGGGTTGTCGTAGCGGCTCACATATTCGGCCAGAAGACTGCGATCCAAGGCGTCCAGGTGGACATCGGCCCTCAGGTCGAACAAGGCTCGGCGTCCACGCAAGTGAAACGCAAGCACGTCCAAGATGGCCTTCTCCGGCGCGACGCTGCGTAAGCCGTCCTTGACGCTCTCACCGAAACGCGAGGACTCGGATTGGTGGCGATGCTCGATGACGACCCCGCGAGCTTCGTAGCGACCGGACTTCCCCGCCCGCACCGCCGAGATGCGCCTGTCCGGCCGTGGACCAATCACGAGTGCATCCGCCAGGACCGTCTCGAAACTCAGGGCCGAATCGGGGGCAAGCCTCTGACTAAGCACCCGAGGATCAAAGCCCTCCGTGACGTAGAGGCCGCGCGTGCAGCGCACCAGAGTGCCATCCTCTACCCAAGAGGCGATCCGGCGGTAAAGAGCGGCACGATGGGCTTCCGCTAGGGCCGAACGTAGGTCCCCTGTGCTAAAGACGCCCCCCTGGGGGCCCTCGAGCCCCCGGATCACCTCCCTGTCGTCACCCCTTTTCATGATGCCCCGAAGTCTACACAAATGTAGACTTCGGGGCATTATGAAAACGAGACTCGGGCGCGCCTGCCCGAGCATGGACCCCCAAGGCGAGCCTCCGACCCCAACCCAATGATGACTGAAGCCCGTGAGCGGCGGCAGATGCCCCCATGAGTGACCGTCAGCGGCGCGCCGGGTGAGGGATCGGGGCGCCAGGGGGTCGGGTTGGAGGGTGTCGCGGTAGAGACTCCGGTCACCCGGAGCCCCCCGCTCAGATCCCAGCGAGCGGCACTACCGCACTGGGCTCCTA
>CAYWNK010000449.1:0-3208 GCA_964459495.1 uncultured Planctomycetaceae bacterium | reverse complement strand
GCTCGAGGTAGCGCACCTCCGGCTGGCCCACCCGGGGCGCCAGCCCGTACTCATCGCGCAGCCGCTCCACCGCGACCTCGAGATGCAGCTCCCCCATCCCGCGGACGCGCCACTGACCCGTGTGACGAGAGACCTTGACCCGGATCGACGGGTCCTCCGCCGCAAGCGCCAGCAGCGCATCCCCCAGGGCTGCCCGATCCGACTCATCCTGCGGCTCGATCATCAGATCGATCACGGGCTCGGGCACCTCCAGGCTTTCGAGCAAGAGCTCCCCGCCTGGGGGGCCGAGCGTGGCTCCAGTCGCGAGACTTCCCAGACCTCCCGCCGCGAGGATGTCGCCCGCGTGCGCCTCCAGCAGCTCCTCACCGTGGTCCGCGTGCACGCGCTCAAGACGGCCTAGCTGAACCCGCTCCCCCGTGCGCACAACCTCCAGCTCCATCCCGGGCGCGAGCCTGCCTCGGTAGATCCGCAGAAAGGTCCGGCCCCCGCCAGCGCTGCGCTGGTGCTTGAACACCAGCGCGAGGGGCGACCCGACAGGATCCGCCAGAACCGGCCTGCGCTCCCCTGCCCCGGGCACTCCGCCCCCGTGCACCTCCGCCTCGACAGCCCGGTCTGCAGGTGAAGGCAACAGGTGCACCACCCCGTCGAGTAGCGCCCGAACCCCGTAGCCGTGCAGGGCAACCCCACAGAACACCGGCATCACCTCGCCCGCCAAGCAAAGCCGTCGCAGGACCGGCCAAAGGACCCCTTCCGGCGGATCACGCTCCTCAAGAAAGGCCTCAAGAATCGCCTCGTCGTGCTCGGATAGGAACTCCAAAAGGTCATGCCGCAGAACGGAGGCCTCGTCTACCCCGGCACCGACCGCCGAGCCCAAGGCTCGGTCATCCGACCAGCTCCAGGGCACGCCGGTCACCAGGTCGACAAAGCCGGTGGGATCGCCCTCGGCGCCGAGGGGCATCTGAAGGGCAAGTGGCCGCACCCCAAGCCTCTCTTCGATGCTCGATAACGCCTCCAGAAAATCCGCGCCCACCCGATCACACTTGTTCACGAACGCGATCGCCGGCAAGCCGTGGCGCCGCATCTGCTGGAACACCCGCTCGCCCTGGGCCTGCACCCCTGCTCGCGCATCGACGACGAGCACTGCCCCGTCGAGCACACGCATGCTGCGCTCCACCTCAAGGGTGAAATCCACATGCCCAGGCGTATCGATCAGATTCAGGCCGTGATCGTCCCAGAGCACCCTAGTCGCCGCGGCGCTGATGGTGATGCCGCGCTCGCGCTCCTGGTTCAGGAAGTCCATCACGGTGGTCCCGTCATCGACTCGCCCGGCGCGACGCTCGACCCCGGCAGCGACCAAGATCGCCTCGGTCAAGGTCGTCTTGCCAGCGTCGATATGGGCGGCAAGGCCGATGTTGCGCAGGCGGGCCGGATCCATACGCGCGATCTTACTCCCGCACGCTAGCCCGCTACTGCTCCGCTTCGACCAGCTCTCGCAACCAGCCATTCGCGGCCAGGAAAGCTTCCCTCCAGTGGTACCCCCGCAGCAGCTCCGGACGCACATCGCCCATCACAGCGAGGGCCGCGTAGAGCGCCTCCACCGAGGCTAGACCCGCCTCGGGGTTGGGGGTGTAGCGACTCTCCCGCGGGTAGGCGGTGACCAAACGGGGCAGCGAACGGCGAGTCGGCTCTCCATCCACGGTCCGAATCAGCTTCGGCAGCCGGCGCCAGGACGAATCGAGCAGCAAGATGTCGCTGCCGCGGTCCGCCAAGGTCAACTCCGGCGCTTCGTGGTGCAGCAGAATCCTGCCCCCGGCAGCCACCCGCCTGTCATGGCGGTAGGTGGCGAAGTCATAGCCGTCGAGCTCCCGCAGCGGCGTCAACGAGCACTTGGCGGCCGACTCGCGGAAGTCGCGCACGATGAGCACGTGATGCAGCGGGCGAGTGGTATCGGAGTCGGATCGCATAGGTCGAAGGCAGGTGGAAACAAAAGAGAGGGGGGCGGCCAAAGCCACCCCCCTCTTGAGCGTGCAGCTCAAACGCCCAGCAACGCGACAGAGCCTGAACCCTGGGCAGCCGTGCGATGGGCCGGACTAGCGCGCGTAGTGCGCGTAGGCCTTGTTGGCCTCGGCCATCTTGTGGATGTTTTCCTTCCAGGTGACCGATGCGCCGGTGCCCTTGAAGGCGTCGACGAGCTCCTCGGCGAGGCGCTGGGCCATCGGGCGACCCTTCTTCTTCCGGCTGTTGTCGACCAGCCAGCGAATGGCGAGGGACTGCTGCCGGGCGCGCTTCACCTCACGGGGGACCTGGTAGTTGGCACCACCGACGCGCTTGGAACGAACCTCGACCAGGGGGCGAGCGTTCTCGACCGCCTTGTTGAAGATCTCTTCCTGCTCTTCGACCTCGGGGAGCTTCTTGTGGGCCAGATCGAGGGCCTCGTAGAAGATCTTCTGAGCCGTGCTCTTCTTCCCGTCCTGCATCAGCTTGTTGATGAGCTTGGACGCGAGCATGGACCCGAACTTGGGGTCGGGCAGGATGAGGTCGGCGGTGGACTTGAAGTTACGGGGCATGGACGGGAAGTCCGCAGGGACGCAGGCGGCGGGAGAAACGGGGGGAGGGCTCGACGGTCAGCGGGCCAGGGCAGCGCCCCGGCCCAAGGGGCGCTACTTCTTCGGACGCTTGGTTCCGTACTTGGAGCGGCCCTGGGAGCGGCCGTCCACGCCGGAGGCGTCCTGGGTGCCGCGGAGGATGTGATAGCGCACACCGGGAAGGTCGCGAACACGACCGCCGCGCACGAGCACAACGCTGTGCTCCTGAAGGTTGTGCCCCTCACCCGGGATGTAGGCCGTGATCTCTTTGCCGTTCGAAAGGCGCACGCGGGCGATCTTCCGGAGGGCAGAGTTCGGCTTCTTGGGCGTCTGGGTCTTCACCTGCAGACACACGCCACGCTTCTGCGGGCATGCGTCGAGCACGGGGGACTTGGAGCGCTGGATGGGCTTCTTGCGGCCTTTGTGCACCAGCTGGTTGATCGTCGGCATAGGAAGATGAGGGTGGCGCGGGGGGGAGCGCCGGACGCTCGCGCCTCAGAGGAAGCACGGGCGAGATCGTGGGAGCGGAAAAGTTTAGGTCCGGCCGAGCCGGCGTCAAGCCGGCGCGGCTCGATTCCAGGCCCCCCCCACCCAGAAACTGAGCGGTTGGAGCGCGAGAAACG
>CAYWNK010000448.1:0-3220 GCA_964459495.1 uncultured Planctomycetaceae bacterium | reverse complement strand
GGGATCGGGCGGGGTCGGCGATCGGTTGAGGAACGTCGTTGCGGGCGACCCGTTCGACGAGGGCCTTCCAACGCGCGTCCTGGCGCAGATTCGCGAGGTCGGAATCCCCGGTCAGCAGGGCGGAGTCGCGGAAGCCGCGCTCGACGGCGACGTCGAGGGCCTCGAAGGCTGGATCGAGCTCGTTCCAAAGCGAATGCACGCGGGCGTGGTTGTAGTTGGCCCGCGCCGTGTACTCGGCGAAGGCGGTCGCTTCGAGATGCATGTCGTGGGCTTCCTTCAGCTTGCCCGCCATATGCAGGGAGTAGGCTAGGTTGAAGGTGGCCTCTGCGTCGGTGGGATCGACCGCGCGGCGCGCGGCCCATGCGGCCTCTGCCCCGGCGTAGTCTCCGGCGTTTTGCAGGTCCATGGCCTGCTCGCTGGTGGGGACCGGTGCGGGATCCTGGGCGACCGCGGGAGCGGCGACGAGCAGGGCGGCAAGCATGAGGTGGTTCAGCTGCATGGGGCGGGTCTTGGCAAAGAGGACGGAAGGGGGCTTAGGCACCGTAGCCGCGCCCAGAGCCCGTGAGGGCAAGGGTTGTGTCTGTCCCCAGGTGCAAAGAGTGTTGTGTTCGTGCCCCGGCGGATATTCTGGTCCGCGTGAAACTCGCCTCACGATTGCTGATGCTGGCGGCCTTGGCCGTCGGCGGGTACCTCTTCGCATCCTGGTATCTGCCCAGGCGTGCCGCCAAGCGCGACCTAGCCGGTATCGAGGCGCGGCTCGAGGTGATCGAGAAGAACATGGCCATTCTGCTCGATCGCGTGACCGTGCAGTCCCCGGTAGAAGAAGACGATCCGCGCCTGGACTCTCTCGTGGACGCGCTGCAGTCGCTCACCGAGGCGATGGCGGACGAAAAGTAGCCGGCCTCTGGCGCTCAGGCTTTGGGTCCGTGTGGTCCCTGGTCTTCGAGAGGTCCGGAGCTGCGTTCGCCGTGGCCTTGACCGGGGTAGGCGGCCTCCAGCAGGCCTCCCACGATGTGGTGCGTCATGCCCCACACGGTCTCCCCGTCCCAGGACCAGCTGGGAAAGCGCAGTCCGTGATCCGGGCCTTCCTCGGTGTAGCTATAGGGTGCATCTAGAGCTCCGCTAGACACCTCTTCGAGGGGCAGCCAGAACGCCCGGGCCGCCTCGGGGCCCAGTTCGGGCTCGGCCTGTCGCAGCTCTTCAAACACGAAGGGCACGACGTGCAAGGGGAGCCGCTTGCGCCTGGCGCGGGCCTGGAGGGTCGCGAGCCTGCCCAGGGGGCGAGCGATCTGATCGAGCCGCAGCCCGAGCTCCTCGTGGGTCTCGCGGACTGCCGTCGCCAGCAGATCTTCGTCCTCGGGTTCCGCCTTGCCGCCGGGCAGGCTCACCTGGCCGGACCAGCGATCGCCAGCCCGCACCGCACGCCGCATCAGGAGGACCTGGGGCGCAGGCTCAAATCGAACGAGTAGCGCGACGGCTGCCAGGCTCATGCCCTCCGAGAGATCGGAGGGCTCGAGGCCCAGCAGCCGTCGCGCTAGGGGTGCGGCCTGCAAGGGAAAACGACCTTGAGCCGGTGGCACAGGCGGGCTCAGCCCTTGAGGCCACCCACGATCAATTTCGCGAGCTGGGCCTGGAAGGGGGCATCGGCGGCGTGGCCGGCGACGAACGTGCGGTGGAATACAGCGCCCGCGACCTGGTCGAAGAGCAGCTCGCCGCCATCGGCGTTGGCTAGCTCGCCGCGCTTGGCGGCCCGGTCGAGGACCTGGGAGGCCCGCTTGCGCTCAGGGCGCAGGATGGGGTCGAGGATCGTCGTGCTGCCCTTCGCCTGGGCCTGCTCGGCGATGAGCCCGGGCAGTACGCGGGAGGCGACCTCGCCGGTTTGGCGCTCGACCTCTTGGCGGACCAGAGCTTCGACGTCGCCGTGCAGCGTGCCGGTGTCGGGCAGAGCCTCGCGCAGCTCGGGATCAAAACAGGCTTCGTAGACCAAGGCTGCCTTGCTGTTCCACCACCGATAAATGGTGGTCTTGGCCACGCCTGCTTCGCGGGCGACACCCTCGATGGTGACGCCGCCGTAGCCCTGGCCGGATGCCAGGCTGCGTGTAGCCTCGAGAATCTTGTGGTGAGCGCGTCGGTCACGCGGGCGGCCGGCACTGCGGCCCCCGGCTTTGGGGAGTGAATCGGTGGAGGACATGGGCTCCTGAGTAGCCAAAAGGCTCTCGTGGGATCAGAGGGGGAGAGAGGGGCGCGCCCCCGGCAGGGGGCTGGCGCTGGCCGCGAATTCCACGGCCTAGACAGCATTTCGTTGGGAAGTGTGTCGGGCAGGCTAAGGCTTCATCCAATACCTCACGGGCCGAATTTTGTGTGCGCACTGGAGCTTGAACGCATCGTCATTCCCGACCCTCACTGCTCGAACCATCGAGTCTAGGGAAGGCATCCCGAGCACGCATCCTTCGGCTTGGCCAGAAGGCTGGGTTTCCGGTCGTAGTCGGGATGCTGGATGCGCCTCGGGTGACTTCCTTGTGGCCTGGGGCACGCCAAGGGGAGGTCTCAGCGCGGAGATCCTTGGCCAATGCGAAGTGGCTCGCCCAAGCAGACGCGGGCTGAGGAATCCCCCTATTCAGGGAATTCCCCAGCCCGCAGCTAGGAAGGCGCGTCTGCGCCACAGATTGGGATCACTCGCTGCCTAGCGGCTGGCGCGCACAGCCTCGGCGAGGGCGGGGACCACCTCGAACGCATCGCCAACGATGCCGTAGTCGGCGACCTTGAAGATCGGCGCTTCGGCGTCCTTGTTGATCGCCACGATGACCTTCGACGTGCGCATGCCGGCGAGGTGCTGGATTGCACCGGAAATGCCCACAGCAATGTAGAGCTGGGGGGAAACCGTCTTGCCGGTCTGGCCGACCTGCTCGGAGTGCGGTCGCCAGCCGGCGTCGACCACGGCACGGCTAGCGCCGACCGCCGCGTTGCCGAACGCGGCGGCGAGATCCTCGAGGATCCCGAAGTGCTCGGGCTCCTTGAGGCCGCGGCCACCGCTGACCACAACCGGCGCCTCTTTCACGTCGAGCTTGGCCTCGCCCTTGGCTTCGATGGATGTGACCTGGGCCTTGGGGGTGGCGCTGATCGCGTGCTCGGACACAGCGGGAGCCGCGCCTTCAGATGCGGCAAAGACATTCAGGCGCGTCGTGGCGCAGAACGCCGGAGCATTGGACGACAGGGTCGC
>CAYWNK010000447.1:0-3237 GCA_964459495.1 uncultured Planctomycetaceae bacterium | reverse complement strand
CGAACGCCATCGCTGTGCCGGTCGCCCTTCGCGCCAACCACGAGACGGTCTCCTTGAAGGGCCACATCGAAGCCGAACCGATCTTGCGCCTCGGGTGAATCCGCTTTGAGAACCTGTGTCTCAAGCCAGGCGCCGGCCTGGAGCTCGTATATGTGCACGGAACCGCATAAATCGGCACCAGGTGCCCCAACTACAATCCGGTCGCCCTCCGCCGCCACGCTGGCTCCAAAGTGTGCGCCGGCGTTGAGCCCGGGCGAGGTCAAGACCGCGGACTGGGCCCAGCCGCTGGCTGCCTCGTAGACGAACACCTGTCCGGGGACCAACTGCGGGAAGAACGCATCGGGAGCGCCAATGACTGCACGCTCCGGCGTCAGCGCCACCGCGTCCCCGGCCATGGCATCCTCGGTGGGCAGATCCGGGCTGAGCTGAGCGACTTGCGCCCAGCCGGTCCCGGTCTACTCGAAAAGGAAAGCCGCCCCCCTGCCTAAGAGCCGGCAGCCAGCTGGACCTCGACGAAGGTCTCCTCCTCCCGGGTGATCATCAAGGTGGTTTCCACGGGGATGTGGCCCTCGCATTCGACGAGCATCTCCCAGGTACCGACCTCGAGTGGCCGCCCCGAGGGTTGATCGAGGTTGGGCAAGAGCCCGTCCCGCTCATCGCCGGATCCATGGCTGGTGTGCCTCACGCTTTCTGCTTGGCCCAGGCTCGCGCGGGAATCCACTGCGCCTGGAAAGTGCAGCTCCCGCCAATCGGAGAGATCGGCCTGACTGGAAGGCTCCGGTGGCCCCTTGCGCCGAACCTGGACCTGGACCCTGGTTGCAGGCCCGGCGCGTCCCTCGAGCCTTGCCTTCACCCGAAGCCAGCCCCTGCCGACCCGGCGGGGTCGATGCTCGTAGGCCTCGCCAGGACGCAGCTCAAGCGTGTGAACGACGGGACCATAGGATGGGGCAGGCAGGGCAGGAACCTCTTCCCCATCCCCATCCCCGTCCCCAGCAAGCTGGCGCGATCGGGCCAGGTCGAACCTGCCCCAAATTTCATCAGGCCTCTCCACCACGACCCGGTAGGTCCCCGGGGGCAGGCTCGCCCGGATCGCGGTCCTCGCCTGGCCCTCCAGCATCTTCAATGCACGGGGGGGTCGGCCCGCATAGACCCGAGCCCGGACCCTGCCACCGAGCGCCTGTCCACCCGGATCCAACGGCTGGAGAATCAGCTCTGCGGGATCCTTCTTCGGTGGAAGTGCCAGGGTAAGGTGCACCCGGCGCCTTTTGGATCCGAGCGAGACCTGCTGGTGAGCACGGCTGTAGCCACCTCCCCAGGCGCTGATCTCGTAGACGACATTGGGCCTTGCACGCGCGATCCCAACCCCGTCACGCTGGATCCAATGGAGCTGTGGCGCGTCCCCCGCCACCGCGCAGGACTGCAGCCAAGGCCGTTCAAGCTCCCCACGGCCGGAGACCGCGGCCTCCAGAGCTTCGCCCTCGGCATCTTCCACGGAAACCGAGAGAACGTAGGCATCCACCAACAGCTCGATCCCCAGCGATCCCGTAGGCCAGGCGCGGCCACCGAGGTCCTGCTCCTCCCCCTCCCTGTCGTAGATGCGGAAGAGACCCGCCTTGAGACCGGTCACCTCGAAGCGCCCCTGATCATCGGTGGTCACCCACGCTTCATGGTGCCCGCCGCTCTGGGCCTTGAGCACAGCACTCGATGGCCAGGGCGCCCGTCGCTTGGGTCCACCCTGCCCATTGTCGATGAAGTCTAGAATCAGGTTGGGAAGCGGCGAGCCGTCAGGGTCGAGAACCCGGCCAGAAAGGACTCCTGCACCTTCAAGCTGAACTACAAGATCGTCCGGTAGGGCGTCCAGATCCAGCTCAAGCTCGCTGATGCGCTGGCTTCCCCCTCCTCTGCTGTACGCCGTCAGGACGAAGGTCCCCGGGTGCGTCAAGTCGAGGGCGAACTTCCCCTCCCGGGCGTAGGTCCGGGTCGGCCTTAGGCGACTTGGCCGGTTGGGATCAGCCGTGCCCTGCAGCGCGATGTAGCAGCTCCCCACAGGAGGCTGGCCATCCACTCCAACGACCCGACCGTGGAGCGTAGCGCCAGGCCGCGTAACCAGCTTGGCGATGAGCTGCTGCCGGCCGGCCTTCCAGCGCAGAGACCGCTGCCCCTCGCAATACCCTGGCTCCGAGATGCTTGCCAGAACCTGGAGCTCGTCGACCCGGGGATCCAAACCCGGGATCGCTTCGATGTGCAGCTCAGCCCGCCCCCCTTCGTCAAGGACACCAGTCAGCTCGCCAGCGTGCTTTTGCCCGGCGACGGACACCGAGTATTGAACCCGGGCCAACATGTCGGCGGCGGGTCGGCTCTCTCGCCCTTCCTCCACAGTAGCCCGAACGAAGACCACCAACGGGCCGTGGGTCTTCTCGACCTGCGGTTCCTCGGAAGCGGCGATAGGTTCTCCCAGGACCCGCGGGTCCTGGCCAGTGGATGTCCGATCGAGTTCAGGGGCTTGCGCTTCCATGGGCTGGCTCGACGCCTTGTCCGTCCCCACGGAAACAGCATCGGGCTCCAGAGGGGCCGGCGCAACATCCCCCCGGCAGGCGGTCAGCAGGCAGCAGACAATCAGCACCCGGCGAGCCATGGCAACCATACGGATGAACGTAGCACAAGCCTGCACAACCGCCCCCCGCCATGGCCTGGCGCCTGCCGGGAGGGGGCCAGGCCATGGGGCCTCTACGCCCGTAGGATGGACTCATGTGGAAGCTCGCTAGGCAGTTGGGAACGCTGATCGCCCTTGGGCTCGCAGCCTGCGCTTCCACCCGCGACACGGCTCAGCGCCCCATCGACCTGATCCTTGTCGCCGGGCAGTCCAATGCCGTGGGATTCGACGCGCCGGCAAGCGCCCTTCCTCCCGCTCCCGAAGACGCCCGGGTTCTCTTCCGCTGGCGCTGCGGGGATCCTCCCCCGGACAGCCACGATTCCATGGGCGAAGTGGACGCTTGGCTGCCCCTCGGATCCCAAGCGCGGGGCCAACCGATCCGGGAGAACGCCGACGGCACGAAGCCTCACCGGCAGTACGGCAACTTCCGATCCCCCGGCGGCGGCTTTGGGCCCGAGGTCGGCGTTGCACGGTCGCTGCTGGAAGCCAGTCCCGGGCGGAGCCTAGCGGTCTGCAAGGTCGCGTTTAACCCGGGTTATTCATGAGGATTCGCACCAGGGCGTCGGAACAGGTCATTAGGGATC
>CAYWNK010000446.1:0-3241 GCA_964459495.1 uncultured Planctomycetaceae bacterium | reverse complement strand
CCGCCGGCGACACCGGCTTCTTTGGTGGCTTCACGGTCAACGGCAACGGCGGTGGAGGTGGCGTCGGCGCGAACTACTGCGACCAAACCACCGCAAACTCCTCGGGCAACCTGGGCATGCTCAGTGGCGTGGGAAGTGACGTCGCGAGCGACAACAACCTGACCTTGATCGCGGGCGGACTACCCGATGGAAACTTCGGGTACTTCCTCGCGAGCCAGACGCAGGGCTTGGAGGTGAACTTCAAGGCCAGCCAGGGCAACCTCTGCCTCGACGGCGACATTGCGCGGTTCAACCGCGCGGGCGAGGCCAGTGCGATCGCTGGCGGGACAATGAGCTTCACGGTCGACTTGACGGACGTGCCCGAGCCGAACGGCAGCGGCGCGATCCTGATGGGCGAAACCTGGAACTTCCAGGGCTGGCACCGTGACAACGTGGGTGGGCCCACATCGAACTTCACGAACGGCCTTTCTGTGACCTTCAACTGATAGGAATGGACCTGCCAAGCATCCGGCGGTTCGGCTTCCTAGTTGGGTGCAAACGCAGGACTCCTGCTCTCCGGGCCCCTGTGTGACCCTATCGGGTTGCACGGGGGCACGCTTGTTTCATGGTTCTTGGATCGAGGTTAGGCAGAAACAGGCGACCGCGAGTGTCGAGTCGACGGCTGTCAGACTGGGATTCGCAGGCCAAAACCGCAGTTCCGGTGGTTCGATGTGGAGGCGTGTTCACCCTAGGGACGGGCGTAGCCTCAAGGGCTGCCCGACTAGGCCTCGAGTGTGACCTCCAGCATGTGGACCCGCGGTCGCCTGGACTTCTGTGTTTTGGTGTGGTCGTTGGCTGGTGCGTGTTCGAGTTGCTTGCTCGCCTGGATCTCTTGCTCTCAGCCCTTAGCTCCTTGCCTTCATAGGGCCCGGATCAGATCCCAAGCAGGCATGAGCTTGGCTTCCGCCCCAATGACCTTTTCAGGCTCCGCTACAGGCGCCTCGCGCTTGTCAGTCTTGGCCGGGGCCACGACCTCGCAGCAGATTCCACTGGCCAGTAGGTCGCTGTAGAGCCCGTAGCCGGTCGGCCCGGCTTCGTAGCAGGCCTTGATTGTCTCAGGGGCGCCCAGCTTGAGGAGTTTGGCCTTCGGGCGAGAGTCGCCGTTCGGCGTGCGACCCAGGCCGGGGCGCCTGCCGTTCGGAATCGCCGTCTCGGACTGGACCCCGCATTCCGGCAGGTGACAATCCACTCCCAGCCCGCGTTATCGTCCAACCCGATCACTGACATGTCTTCCAACGCCCAACGCCTGGTAGGCGCAGTCGTCGCTGCCGCCCTGGTGGCTGGCGCCGCCTTTGCTTATCGCCGCGCCTCAGAGCACGCCTCCCCGCGCGATGTCGTCGCCCGATTCGAAAGGCAGCTGGAATCCACCGGGCCCCGTGCCGAGGCGGTTTGGGCCGACGCGACGCTCAACTTTGGCATCCAAAGCGTCCACGACAATGATCTGCGCGGGAGCTTCTTCATTCCCGAGGGGCTTGGTCCTGGCGTGGGGATCTTCGATCTGGAAGGAGACGGGGACCTGGATATCTTCGTGGCCGCGGGCGGGCCCCTGGTGGGAGACCGGCCCAGCCAGCTTTGCGAGCTATGGGTGAACGACGGCGGTCGTTTTGCCGAAAGGGCGGTACAGCTGGGTGCGGCCGTGCCGGGGCCGGCCTATGGCGTCAACTGCGGCGACGTGGACTCGGACGGTGACGTCGACGTTTTCCTCACCCGTCTGGGCTCAGATGTGCTGCTCATCAACGAGAGCGGCCGCTTTGTGGATCGCACCGCCGAGCTGGGACTTGGTCAGACGCACTTTGGCACGGGGGCGACCTTCCTGGACTACGACCAGGACGGTCAGCTGGATCTGTATGTGGCGCAGTACCTGAACTGGTCGGCGGAGAACGAGCTCGAGTGCTCCCAAGGAGGCACGCGCGACTACTGCGGGCCGATGGCCTACGAAGCCCCTGCCCAGGACCGGCTTTACCGGGGGCTCGGCGGCGGGCGCTTCGAGGACGTCACCGAATCGGCGGGCCTTGACGGCCACCTGGGCAACGGGCTCGGGGCCCTGGCGAGTGACTTCGACGGGGACGGCCTGGTGGACATCTACGTCGCCAACGACGCGAGCCCTGCGTTCCTGTGGCGCAACTTGGGGGACGGCACCTTTGAGGAGGCAGCTCTGCGCCTGGGCTGTGCATACGACGGCAGTGGCGTCGCGATTGCCGGGATGGGGATCGCCTGCGAGGACCTCAATGGCGATGGCGACCTGGACCTGCTCGTCACGAACATCTACGCCCAAAGCCACCTGGGCCTGCTGCGCCGCGGCGGGCGGTTTCGGGACGGCAGTCGTCGACTGAACCTGTACGACTGGTCCCTGCCGGCGACGGGTTTTGGACTGGCGGTCTTCGACCAAGATCTCGATGGAGCCCTGGACCTCTACGTGGCCAACGGCGCCGTCAACCTGAACGGCGCACGGGGTGATGTGCCCAACCCCTACGCCGAACCCGATCACTTCGCACGACTGGTCGATGGCTCTTTCCAGGACGCGACCGAAGGTGCTGGGGCCCTGCTCGCGGGTGCCGGTCGCGGGCTTGCGGCGGGGGACTTGGATGGGGACGGAGACCTGGATCTGGTGGTGGCGAACAACGGTGGGCCGCTGAAGGTGCTAGCCAACCTGGCGGATGGGGAGGGAGCCTGGCTGGTGGTCGATGTGCGCACGGCTGCGGGCTCGCCAGCGCTTGGAGCGAGGGTCGAGGCACGCTGCGCCGACCGAGCGCAGGTGCGTGAGGTGCGCGCTCAGACCAGCTATCTCTCCAGCTCGGACCCGCGCGTCCACTTCGGGGTGGGTGCGGCGGAGAGCATCGATGAGCTGACGGTGACTTGGCCGAGCGGCGAAACGCGGACGCTGCTGGATGTGGCCGTGGATCAGGTTCTGGAGGTGCAGCCTTGAGCGGTCGGCTGATTGGGCTAGGTGCCTTCCTGGCGGCGGGCCTCTGGGCCTACGGCGCCGTTGGGCCGGCTGGACTGCTGCCTCGCGACCGCGGCGGCTTCCTGGAAACGGCCGATGTGGGGGTGGACCCCGCGACGCAGGTCGCACGCCTGGATGAAGCGCTTTGGACCCAGGCGTGTGAGCGAGCGGACCTGCCGCCCTTGCCGAGTCCGGATGGGCTTGAGCGCGAGCCGGTCTTGCGCTTCCTCGAGGCGGGGCGCAACTGGTGCGCGACGG
>CAYWNK010000445.1:0-3272 GCA_964459495.1 uncultured Planctomycetaceae bacterium | reverse complement strand
GGCTGGGGGCTCATCGGCCGCCGCGTTCCCGAGCGAGCGGCCGAGCTGGACATCGTCGCGTGGGACGGGGAGGTCCTCGTCGCTGTCGAGGTTAAGGCCTCGCGTGTCCGGTGCCTCGAAGGTCTCCGCTACCGACCGGGCCAGCGCCTGGACGCGCAGCGCCTACGCGCCCAGCGGCGTGCCATCCGGGGCCTTGCACGCCGCATGGGGGGCGACGCCCCCGTCCGCGTGGACCTGATCGAGGTCTACGTGATCGGTCCCCTGCGCGGAATTCGGGTGCTGCACCTACCCGATCGCCGGTCTCCCCTAGGTCCCCCCACTGGGAATCCACTGTAGAGCCGCCGACCGATTTGGCGGTTCCTAGCGTGGCCCGGTAGCCCGCCGTTGCGGCCCCAGATTCGAGCCCCCGAGTCCAACCTCAGGCCCCTAGGACATATCCCAGGCGCACGCGCATTCCATCTGGCCTGCTGAGCCCTAAGATGCGACGCCTCGCGCGGGAAGACCGGATGAGCTTTCGCTCGTGCCCTTTCCGTGCCGAAGGGATTTCCGGGCTTCCAATGCCCGCGATCCCATCCCCATGCTGCGAGTCCTTCAGCACTACCTTCCTGTTCGCACCGCGCTTCTGGTCCTGGGGGATGCGATTCTGCTCGTAGCGGTGGTTAGCGCCGGCATGAGCCACCACCTGTGGGAGCTGCTCGCCGGCAGGCGCGGCGCGGACGACATCGCGCTCTCGCGCAGCCTCGCCCGGATCGGACTCGAGCCCCAAGAAGGGCTCTTCCGCTGCCTGGTCTCGGCTGTGCTCGTGGCCCTGGTGTCGATGATCGCCGTGGGCTTCAACCAGCTCTACGAGTTCCACGTCTCCAGCTCGCGCTACCGGCGCGCCGCGCGCTTCGTCGAGTCCCTCGGCACCGCGATGGCCCTCAACCTCGGCCTGCTGCTGCTCGCGAATCTGCTCGGCCTCGACCAGGTCCTGGACTTCCCCGGGCTGACTGTCACCCAGCGGGTCCAGACCCTGGTGCTGAGTCTGCTCACCGCCTTCGGCGTCATCTACCTCTTCCGCATCGCCTACCACGCGGTGATGAGCAGGCTGTCGCTCAACCAGCGCATCCTGATCCTCGGATCCCGTGGACCCGCCCACTCCCTGGCCCGCCAGGTCCTCGAGCATCCGGGTGCAGGCTACGCGGTCGTCGGCATGGTGCCCGAACCCGAACCGATGCCCTCGGCTCGCCCCGAAGACGGAACCCTGCTGGTCGCGCCCGACCACGAAGCCACCGCGGCCACCGAGAAGCTCGTGCTCTCCGGCATCAGCATTCTGCGCGGCACCGACCGCAACCGTGGCGCAGCCATGTCGGGCATGGCCGTGCAGGCCGGCGAGGAGCTCATGCGCCTGGTGCGCGAAAAGAGCGTCGACCTACTCGTGATCGCGCTGCAGGATCGGCGCGAGACGCTTCCAATCCAGGCCCTGATGCAGTGCCGCCTGGCTGGCGTCGAGGTGCGCGAGCGCGAGGAGATCTTCGAGGAGATCACCGGCCGCATCGCTGTCTCCGCCATGCGGCCGAGCTACCTGATCTTCAACGAGGGCTTCCGCCGCCACCCTTGGGCAGACCTCGCCAAGCGCTTCGTCGACATCGTGCTCGCGCTGGTCATTCTGTTCATCTTCTGGCCGGTGATGCTCCTGACCGCCCTGGTCGTCAAGTTTGACTCCCCGGGGCCGGCGCTGTTCCGTCAGGAGCGCGTCGGGCTCAAGGGCGAGCCTTTCGTGGTGTCGAAATTTCGCTCGATGCGCACCGATGCTGAGGCCGCGACAGGGCCCGTGTGGTCGAGCGAAGACGACCCGCGAATCACGCGCGTGGGCCGCTTCATCCGCAAGACGCGCCTCGACGAGCTGCCCCAGCTCTTCAATGTCATCGGCGGGAGCATGTCCCTGGTCGGCCCGCGGCCCGAGCGTGAGCACTTCGTCAAGGATCTGGCCGAACGCATCCCGTACTTCCACCAGCGCCACATCGTGAAGCCCGGCCTGACCGGCTGGGCGCAGATCAAGTACAGCTACGGAAGCACCGACGAAGACGCACTGGCCAAGCTCCAGTACGACCTCTTCTACATCAAGAACCACTCGGTGCTCTTCGATCTCTCGATCCTGTTCAGCACCATCAAGACGGTGGTTCTGCGCAAAGGCACCTGAGCCAGGTCGCCCCGCGCAGGGAGCGCGAGGCACCCAGCCCGACACAGCGGAATTCGACCAGGGTCGCGGGGACTTTGGTTCGCGACCACCAGCCACCCGCCGTCGCAGACCATCCCGTGACCAAGACGCAGTCAGGTCCGCTGAGGGCGTAGGTCAGCAAATCCCCCCCGTCGCCGGGCAAGCCCCAAAACTCGCAGAGAAGGCGACTTGCCCCCTTTGCCAGGAGAGCGGAGTCGAGCCTTTGGCGCCCGACCGGGTTGGGAATTCGGGCCGAAGGGGTACATTGCCGCCATGTGGGAGATCGCCGCCATCTTCGGAGTCGCCGTCCTTGGCGGAGCTGTGCCCTTCTTTGTGCGCTGGAACGAGCGCGGGCTGCACGTGGCGCTGGCCCTGGCAACAGGGGTTTTCCTTGGGGCGGTGTTCCTGCACCTGCTGCCCGAGGTCGCTGCTCAGTCCGTCGCCGGTATGGTCCAGCCGGCCGATCTGGCCTCCGAAGCCGCCCACGCCGGACATGACCACGGCCCCGGAGAACACGTCGAGCACGGCGAACAAGCCCACGGCGCCCACTTCCACGGGAACCTGCTGCCTTGGCTTGCGATGCTGGTCGGAGTCCTGGGGGTCTACCTGGTCGAAGCCCTCGTACTCCGCACCCACGACCACGACGACCTGCACCGCCACAGGGCGGTGAGCATCGCGGCCCTGCTCGGCCTAGCCGTCCACGCCCTGATGGCGGGCCTCGCCTTTGCATCCATGGGCGGCATCGGCCAGGGAGCATTGCTGCTGGCCATTCTGGCCCACAAGGGATTCGAGTCCTTCTCCCTGACCACGGTTTTCCAGCTCGCCCACTTCAAGCGCAGCCAGGTGGTCCTTGTCACCATCGGCTTCGCCCTAGTCACCCCCATCGGGATTCTGCTGGGCGACACCCTCGCCAGCGGCCTTGGCCGACCCGGCGTCAATATCCTGAACGCGCTGGCCGCCGGTACCTTCCTGTATGTCTGCCTGTGCGAGCTCCTGAGCGAGGTCTTCCACCACCGCGAGGACGGCGCCGCCAAGATGGCTTTGCTCGCGGTGGTGGAAGACCTCGCTCAGG
>CAYWNK010000444.1:0-3291 GCA_964459495.1 uncultured Planctomycetaceae bacterium | reverse complement strand
GAGTAAGGTCCCCGGGCCCAAGACCGCCCCCCAGCACTTGGAAAGCCTGCCGCGGGCCCCTATGGGTGGCGACCAGCCAGAGCCCCCGCTAGGGTGCCTGCCTGGCTTGACTGGGCCAGACTTTCCGAATCCAGCGCCGGACCACCAGGCGCCTCACCGCCCGACATTTGGGCCGACCATGACCGCACCCCTTCTTTCCCTGGGCGCCCTCGCCCTGTTTGCCGCGGCCGCCGTGCCGGCGGCCCACGTTGTTTCCCAGGACGAGGCGATTCCGGCCGACACCGAAATCCAGACCACCGAATCGGGCCTGCAGTACTCCGTCCTCCAGGACGGCGACGGCAAGACCTTCCCCGGTCCCGGCGACAAGGTGAAGGTTCACTATCGCGGCTGGCTCAAGGAGGGCGGGAAGGAATTCGACTCCTCCTTCAAGCGCGGCGTGCCGGCCGAGTTCGGCGTTGGCGCCGTCATCAAGGGCTGGACCGAAGGTCTCCAGCTGATGAGCGTGGGCTCGAAATTCAAGTTCACCATTCCCTCCGCCCTGGGCTACGGCCCCAACGGCAGCGGAGCCTCGATCCCGCCCAACGCCGACCTGATCTTCATGGTCGAGCTGCTGGAGATCACCGGTCGCTCGCTGCCCTACGTCGCGTGGGACGACGCCCGCGAAACGGTCAAGACCGAGAGCGGCCTGGAGTACCAGGTCCTCGCGGCCGGCGACGGCGCGCCCTCCAAGGGCGCTGACAGCGTGCTCGTTGAGTACGTGATGTTCGAGAACGACGGTACCTTCGTCACCGGCTCGGGCGCCCAGGGCCCGATCTCCGGCCCCCCCTCTCGGATCAACGTTCCGTTCATCTCTGAGGCCTTCGATTTCATGAAGGCTGGCGACCACATCCTGTTCCGTGTCCCCAAGGGCATGGGTCTCAACCGGGGTCCTAGCGCGGCCGAAGAACCCACCCTTTGGCAGCTTCAGCTCGTGTCCGCGGTGACCTTCGAGAAGCCCGAATTCGTTCTGCCCCCGGACGCGGAGCTGCAGACGACCGCCAGCGGCCTGAAGTACAAAGTGCTGACCGAGGGCACGGGCAACACCCCGACCACCGCCTCCACCGTCGAGGTGCACTACTCGGGATGGCTCACCAACGGCAATGGCTTTGACTCCAGCTACGAGCGCGGCACCCCCGCCCAGTTTGGTGTGACCCAGGTCATCGCAGGCTGGACCGAGGGATTGCAGCTGATGAAGGAAGGGGGCAAGTACATCTTCGTCATCCCCTACAACCTTGCCTACGGCGAGAACGGCCGCCCGCCGTCCATCCCGGCGAAATCCGACCTCGTCTTCGTGGTCGAGCTGCTCTCGATCAAGAGCTAGCCCGGCGAGAAACGACCATGCGATGACCCGTCGGCATCCCAGGGAATTCCCCCTCGACGACTAGCGGGTCTATGACATCTACGTGGCCGGACGCGCGAGCGCCGCAATGGCCGCCGACGTGCGACTGGGGCTCTTCGACCTTTTGGACGAGGGGCCCCGTTTCATCTCGGCCAGCGCCGCCGCGCTCGACCTGTTAGCCAAGGCCTAGCGCCCGATACCGAGCCCGTCGAGCGCCGTGAGGAAGCCCTCAAAGTCGACGGGCTTGGACAGGAACTCGTAGCAGCCCAGCGTGCGGGCTTCTTCCGCCTCTTCGGGATTCCCGGTGGTGCTGAGCACCATGGCGGGCAGATTGGCCAGGCCCGGATCGGGATCCTCGCGGAGGTCGCGCAGCACGTCGAGACCACCGATGCGCGGTAGGTTCAGGTCGAGCACGAGAACGTAGCGCTTCTCGAGCCGCCGGCCACCCTCCCGGAGGAACGTGAGCACCTGTTCCCCGTCAGAGAAGCGGATCAGGGTGTTGGTCATCCCACCCCGGCGCAGGGTGCGCTCGAAGAGTGTGGCGTGGCCGGCATCGTCCTCCACGAGGAGGAGTACAAGGGGCGGAGTGGAGGTCATATTCATGGTTCTCCAGACGCAGCGCGGAAGGAGCGTTCGGCTGGTATGCGGTTAAGTACACCACCAGAAAGCAGGCCTTCATGACGGAGCAGTTACACCCCTGGAGCCCGGGGAGATCCCCGGTAGGAATCCCGAGTTGGGATCATTCACCGCCGGTAGCGAAAAGGCCACGGTAGGAGCCAAGGGCGGCTGCCCCGGTCCTCTACACGCGAATAGGGGCGAATAAAACCGGCTATTCGAGCTCTTTTTTCGCGATGACAAGATGCTGGTGCCCGCGCAGAAAAAAGTTGCCGTCCGCCGCCGCCTTGTGGAAATGGGGCTTTTCGAGCTTGCGGTTGCCGCGGGTCACACAGATGTGATCAACGATGCGTAGGCGACCCGCCATCTGGCCCAAGAGCCGCGCACCGATGGGCACAAAGCCACGCTTCTTCTCGAAAGTATCGCTGACGTACATCGCGCAGTAGCGCCGGTCCTTGAGCACCCTCACCGCCTCCTCGATCGCGCCATCCATCGCCTCGAAGTAGGCCTCGTCGAAGGCCGAGAGCTCTCCAATGCAGTCAGGCTGCTCGGAGTAGCGAATGTGGCGGCCGTAGGGCGGGTCCATGAATACGAAGTCCGCCTTACCGTCCTCGAGCGGGAGCTTGCGTGCATCCGCCCGAAAGATGTCCTCCCGCACCGGCCGTACGTCGTAGCCCAGCCCCCGGCGCCCCATGCTGCGCGCCACGTCCAGGGTCGTGCCGCCGCCACAGAAGGGGTCCACCACCAGGTCCTCCTCGCGGGTGTAGCGCTCGAGCAGGTTCCAGATCACCCAGGCGGGGGTAGCGCCCACGTACCCGGGCAGGCCCATGGGCTCGTCCGCATACTGGCCGGAAGGGTAGTACCACAGAGTCGTGGTTTGGAGCTTGAGGGCGGGCCGCTGGGGCCGGCGGTAGGGCTTGGAATGCTCCGACATAGATGCTGGTGAGTATAGGCGCAAGGCCCTTGGGGTAGCCTCTAGCCCATGGCCCCTGCCCCTACACGAGAGGAGATCTCGCTCCATCCCCACGACGCCGGGATTGAAACCGTGAGCGCCCTATGGGACCTGCCTATGGATTCCGGCGGGCCCCCTCGCCCGCCGATCCTGCTCGCCCACGGGGCCGGCGTGCCGATGCGATCGGAGTTCATGGAGGCCATCGCCGTCGGGATCGCCGCCGGCGGGCACCCTGTGCTGCGATTCAACTATCCGTATGCCGAGCGCATGGAGCAGTCGGGCACCCGCCGCCCGCCCGATCGGAGGGATCCCCTGATGGCCACCCATCGCTGCGCCCTCGCTCACC
>CAYWNK010000443.1:0-3293 GCA_964459495.1 uncultured Planctomycetaceae bacterium | reverse complement strand
TGGCGCGCCCCTACATGGACCTATCCCGGGGCTGCAGCGTGACCGACATCGTCCACGTGGCCTGCATCGCTTCGATCCTTTCCTAGCCTGACGCACTCATGAACAAGCTGCTCCTCCCGGCCCTGGCCGCTCTCCTGGCCCTGCCCGCCTGTGGTGCGCTCGACTTCCGGCAGCCGGTCAAGGTCAGCCACCCCGTGCGCTTCACACCCGGCGGCGTGCGCTACCAGACCGTGTACCCAGGCACCGGTGAACCGGTCGCCCCCGGCAGCTGGGTGCGCGTGCACTACAGCGTCGACGTGCAGGGCGGACGCCCGGTGGACTCGACCTTCACGCGCGGCATCCCCGAGGAGTTTCGGATGGGCGAGGCTCCCCTGGACGGCTGGAATGAGGGGCTCATCGGCATGCGGCCCGGCGGCCGGCGTGAGCTCGTCGTCCCCTCCGAGCTGGCCTATGGCCCCAATGGCGTCGACGGACTGGTTCCTCCCGGCGCCGTTCTCGAATGCCTGGTGGAGCTGGTCGACGTCTCCGCCACGCCCTGGCCCTGATCCGCCTGGGGCCGTGGCTCGCCGCAAGGAGCTCCCGCCGGCCGAGCGGGAGGTGGACCTGCACCGCAAGTCGGTGGCCCAGGCCCTCACGGCCATCGAGGCCGAGCTGGCCTATTGCCGCGCGGGACGCGTCTCGCCGATCCTGGTCATTACGGGCCGCGGGGCCCACAACCCCGGTGGCAGGCCCATTTTGAAACCCGCTGTGGTCGACTGGCTGCGGAGCCCCAAGGGCAAGGGCTACGGCGTGGTCGAGGTGCGCGAGACCCCTTGGACGGAAGGCGCCCTGTGGGTCCGGCTCAACTGGGAGTAGAATCTGCGGCCAACATGGTCCGCCCCCTCACGCTGCTCTTCGCCGTCTGTTTCCTCGCCTGTTCTGCCCCCGATCCGCGGCCGCGTACGCTGTATCGCGATGCGCGCCGCGACCTGAGTCGGGATCGCAACACAGCCGCCTTCACCAAGAAGGTGCGCGAGCGGATGGAGGACCGCTACGACAAGGTCGACACCCTCTTCATCGAGGGCAAGCTCGTAACGGCCGAGGACCTGCTGTATGCCGCGGCGCTGCTGGTGACGTCCGACGACGCCGCCGACCTCGACCGGGCCCAAACCCTGGCGATGGAGTCGGCCACCCTTGGCGAGAAGCGGGCGCTTCCTGTCGCTGCAGAAGCCGAGGACAAGCTCCTGTTGATGAAGGGACTCGCCCAGCGCTTCGGCACCCAGTACGCCTACCAGCCGTCCTTCGGTACCTGGCGGCTCTACGCCATCGACCCCACGACGACCGACGAGGATCGCGCGTTCATGGGACTGCCCACCCTGGCCGAGATGGAGGCGCGCACCGAGGAGCTGAACGATGAGCATCTGACCCAGCTGCTTCTCAGCCGCGTCCCCGAGTAGGCCTGCGCCCGTGACCCGCCGCGTCTACGTCGCCTACACCGGCGGTACGGTCGGTATGCACCAGACCGAGCGCGGCTACGAGCCGTTGCCCGGCTACCTTTCTGGCCTGCTTAGCAGCCAGGCTCCGTTCCACGGGCCCGGCATGCCCGAGATCACAGTCCAGCAGTACGACCCACTGCTCGACAGCTCGAACATGGTGCCGGCGGACTGGGCAGTGATCGCGCGGGACATCGCCGACCGCGCGGCCGACTACGACGGCTTTCTCGTGCTCCACGGCACCGACACGATGGCGTACACCGCCTCGGCGCTCTCGTTCATGCTCGAAGGCCTGGACCGGCCAGTGATCCTGACCGGCTCCCAGATCCCCTTGTCGCAGCCGCGCAGCGACGCCTACGCGAACCTGATCACGGCGCTCATGCTCATCGAGCGCTACGGCCCGCGCCTCCCCGAGGTTTGCGTGTACTTCGGCGGCCGGCTGCTGCGCGGCAACCGCACCAAGAAGATCGACGCCGAGGAGTTTGCAGCCTTCGACTCCCCCAACTTGCCGCCCCTGGGCCGCGTGGGGATCGACTTTGACATGGACTGGGATCTGATTCGCCCCGCGGAGTCGGGCCCCCTGCGGGTGCGCCCCATCGGCGAGGCCTCGGTCGCCGCGTTCCGCCTCTTCCCGGGCCTCGAGGCCCGCTATCTGGCGAGCCTCTTCGGGGCCGGCATCGACGGATTGGTGCTCGAGTGCTATGGGGCTGGCAACGCCCCCCATCGCAACACCGAATTCATGCGCGTCCTGCGCGAGGCAACCGACGCGGGGGTGGTCATCGTCGATGTGCCCCAGCCGATCTACGGATGCGCGAACCTGTCGCTGTACGCGACGGGCCGAGCCCTGCTCGATGTGGGGGTCGTCGGTGGCCTGGACATGACACCGGAGGCCACGCTGGCCAAGCTGAGCTACCTGTTCGCGCGGGGGCATGCACCCGCTGAGGTGCGCGACCTGGTGCAGCAGGATTTGCGCGGCGAATTGACGGCGCCGGATCCGCTGGACTAGCGGGAGCCTGGGTCCGGTTCCCGGACCACCCCGTAGACGCTCAGGAATTCGACGGCGCGCCGGAGTTCCGGCAGCTCGCCCTTGTGCAGATCGACCTCTCGCCAGGTGTCGATGGATCCATCGCGGTCGGTGTCGAACAGGTAGACGGGCTTGGTGTCCCCCCAGCTATCGTCGTCGCCCAAGACATAGAAGCGGCCCCACGTCCCGTGATCAGCGCCCCAGAAGTCGCGAAAGTCAGGGTTCCCAAGGGCTGCGAAATCCTCATCCCGTAGCACCAGCGTCCAAACGGGCGGCCCGGTTCCCTTCCAGCTCACCTCGTACAGGTCCCTCGAGCACCAAAACTGCACGAAGGCCTGCGTCGCCCCGGCGTAGGCGCCCAGCACAAGGCGAATGTGCTGCTGCCCGGGATGCTTGGATCGCCAGATCGTCCGCTTGGAGGCGATCCTGGGGAGGGGCTTGCTTCGTCGTTTCACGCTGGTCCCGGGGAGCTCGGCTTCGATTCGACGCCCCTGTGGATCCTGCAGAGTCCAGCGCTCCAGGATCGTCTCACCTGTCACAGGGTCCCACCCACCGATGATCAAGCCATCGGCCCCATGGACGTCGACGGCGGTTGGTTGGAAGGAGCAAGCCTCCTTTACGACGGCGGGTATGGTGACGCCGCGCCGGCCCCATCGCATATCCACCGTGTACTCCTCGGGACGCGCTCTTGCGGTGACATGCATCGTCTCGTTGATCACGAGCTTGTTGGCACTGACCAGCACGTGCAGGTCGGGGGGTGGTGCGGGGGCCTGCGCCAGGGCGATGGAGGCGAGGAG
>CAYWNK010000442.1:0-3302 GCA_964459495.1 uncultured Planctomycetaceae bacterium | reverse complement strand
CCTGAGTGCCCGTTTGCGCTTGTACGTCAGACCATCATGATCTAATGTTCTTTCGTGATCGCGACCCAAGCCGACCCCACCCAACTGCTGCGCGTTCTGGCGGATCCCACCCGCCTGCGCACTCTGGCCCTATTGGAGCTGGAGGAGTTGTCGGTTGGTGATCTCGGCCGCTGCCTTGGGATGGCCCAAAGTCGAGTCTCCAACCATCTGCGGGTGCTGCGGGAAAACGGCCTTCTGATCGAGCGTCACCTGGGCACACGCAACCTCCTGCGCTCGGCCCTTGCCGACCAGAGCCACGGTGCGGAAGGCAGCGCGGGCCCCTGGCCCGTCCAGCTTTGGATGAGCCTGCGCCAGGGCCTGCCCAGCCTCGCCGAGCACAGCGCGGATCGGATGCGCCTCGATGAGCTGCTCTCCGAACGCCGCGCCGCCGCGCCGGAGTTCTTCGACGGGCTTGCCGGGGAATGGGACAAGCGTGGCGCCGCCTTCGACAGTGGCCAAGCACGACAGCGCACGATTGCCAATCTCCTAGGGGGCGGCCTGGTGCTCGCCGATCTCGGGTGCGGCACCGGTTACATGGCCCGCGCCATGGCGCCCTTCTGCCGCAAGCTGATCTGCGTCGACGGCTCGACCGGAATGATCGACGAGGCTCGCCGGCGCCTGGCCACCCTGGCCGGCGACATCGAAACCGAATTCCTCACCGGTGCCCTCGACGCGCTGCCAATCGAGGACAGCGCGCTCGACGGGGCCGTTGCCGGAATGGTGCTGCACCACCTGCCCACCTACAGCGGACTCCTACGGGAGATGCGCCGGGTGATCCGCCCCGGCGGCACCGCCGTCGTGCTCGAACTCGCCCCCCATCGGGAGGCCTGGATGAGCTCGGAACTCGGCGATCGACACCTCGGCCTCGATCCCACCGAGGTCTCCGCCGGCTTCCGCCGTGCTGGATTCGAGAACATCAGTACAGAAGCTGTCGACGACAGCTATCGCCCTGTCCCGCGGGATGCCGAAGAGGCACCTGCATCTCTCTCCCTGTACATCGTCCGCGGCCGCGTTCCGCAGTCCCGCTGACGACTCTTCGACTCGCCGGTCCCCTGGGGCTGGTCCACTCTCCCCTAACCAACGAAAGCTCAAATGAGTCCTCAAACTGCCGATCGCAAGATCGTGACCGAGTTCAAGGTCGCCAACATGTCGGAGGCCGCGTTCGGCCGCAAAGAGATCCAGCTGGCCGAGGAGGAAATGCCCGGCCTGATGGCGCTGCGTGAAGAGTACAAGGGCAAGAACCCCTTGGCCGGCGCGCGCATCACCGGGTCCCTGCACATGACCATCCAGACCGCGGTTCTCATCGAGACCCTGGTCGACCTTGGCGCCGAGGTGCGCTGGGCCTCCTGCAACATCTTCTCCACCCAGGACCACGCGGCCGCCGCGGTCGTCGTCGGCCCGCACGGCACCGTGGACGAGCCCCGCGGCGTGCCCTGCTTCGCGTGGAAGGGTGAGACCCTTCCCGAGTACTGGTGGTGCACCGAGCAGGCCCTGGACTGGGGCGACGGCGCGGGCCCGAACATGATCCTCGACGACGGTGGCGACGCCACCATGCTCGTCCACAAGGGCAAGGAATACGAGGAGGCCGGCAAGGTGCCCGCCCCCGCCGCTGACGCCTCCGAGGAGTGGCGCGTCGTCCTCGACGTGCTGACCGCCAGCGTGGCCAAGTCCAAGGACAAGTGGACCAAGGTCGCCGCCGGCATCAAGGGTGTGTCCGAAGAGACCACCACCGGCGTGCACCGTCTCTACCAGATGGTCGAGCGCGGCGAGCTGCTCTTCCCCGCGATGAACGTCAACGACGCCGTCACCAAGAGCAAGTTCGACAACCTCTACGGTTGCCGCCACAGCCTCGTGGACGGCATCTGCCGCGCGACCGACCTCATGCTTTCCGGCAAGGTCGCGGTGGTCTGCGGTTACGGCGACGTGGGTAAGGGCTCCGCCCAGTCCCTGCGCGGCCAGGGCGCTCGCGTGATCATCACCGAGATCGACCCGATCTGCGCCCTGCAGGCGGCGATGGAAGGCTTCGAGGTCACGACCCTCGACGACGTGGTCGACAAGGCGGATGTCTTCATCACCACCACCGGCAACAAGGACATCATCACCGTCGAGCACATGAAGAAGATGAAGCACAACGCTCTCATCGGAAACATCGGTCACTTCGACAACGAGATCGACATGGCCGGCCTCTTCGACATGGAAGGCGTGGTCCGCGAGACCATCAAGCCCCAGGTCGACGAGTTCAAGTTCCCCGACGGTCACTCCGTCATCGTCCTGGCCGAAGGCCGCCTCCTGAACCTCGGCTGCGCCACCGGCCACCCGAGCTTCGTGATGTCCGCCTCCTTCACCAACCAGGTGATGGCGCAGATCGAGCTGTTCCAGAACGCCAACCTCTACGAGAACAAGGTGTACACCTTGCCCAAGGCCCTCGACGAGCGCGTCGCCCGCCTGCACCTCGACAAGCTCGGCGTCAAGCTGACCAAGCTGACGAACGACCAGGCCGAGTACCTCGGCATTCCGATGGAAGGCCCCTACAAGCCGGACCACTACCGCTACTAGGACGGCAGCTGGCCGCGAGGTCAGTCCATCTATGGCCCGGGGCCCGATCGCACTTGCTGCGATCGGGCCCCGGTGTTTTGAATCGAGCGAACGGCCTAGCGCCCGTCGTCCGGGTTGGTGTCCGGACTCTGGGTCACGCCCGAGAACAGGCCCGCGCCGGTCATCGCGCCAGACGGCAGGTAGCCCGTCATGACATCGTGCAGGTTCTGGCCCTGGACCTTGATGGCGCTGGCGATGGCCGCCTGGAGCTCGCCGAGGCTCCCGAAGGGCAGGTCGATCCAGCCCATGGAGGAGACGCCCCACAGCACCAAGCCGACCACGACGCCGAGCAGCAGCCCGACCTTCACGAACAGGCGAAAGGTCGCCCCCGCGAGGAAGCCCAGGATGCACCCCGCCCCCGACCGCACGGCGGCGATGGGCCAGGGCTCGCCGGTGTCGCCGGTGCCCACGACAAAGGCGCCCAATCCGCCGGACACGAGCAGCCCCACGGAGGCGAAGAGCAGGAGCTTCTTCCACCACGACACCTCAAAGAACGCGCTGCGGACGATCTTGCCCGCTGTATCTAGGATGGCCATGGAATCCAGTGTGCGGATCCAGGGCGGCTCCGTCGCCCCCCGTCGACGGGAGCCCTGCCGAATTTTTCAAGGCGCCTTGTCGAATCGCGGCCCCCCCATCCATCTTCAGGGCCCAGCTCCCCACCCAAAGGC
>CAYWNK010000441.1:0-3322 GCA_964459495.1 uncultured Planctomycetaceae bacterium | reverse complement strand
CAAGCTCAACAAGAAGCAGTTGGACACGTTGGAGAAGATCGAGGACTACGAAATCAACGTGGGCGGCTTTCTCACGGTTTGGAACCCCGCAGCCCACGGCAAGTACTGGACCGACGACGACATGACGAAGCCGATCGCCGAGCACATGCGCAAGCTCGTTCGCGCGCTTTGAGCGCGCGGGTCGCGGCGGAGCTGCTGGCGGAGGACGCTATTCGCCGTCGACAGGGACCGTAGTCCTGCTGCCCGCAAGCACCTCAAACCGCAGCTCGCCTGGAGCTTGCTCCAGGCGAGGCGCCGGGCCGAAGCGCCCTTCACCCACGGAATAGGTACCAACCGGCAAGCTCTCGATCACGATGGAGTCCAGGCTGCCGGCTGCAATCTTGATGGTGCAGCCCATTTCATCGTCTCCGCTTTTCCGGACACGCGCGATGCGTATCGGGAGGTTGTGGAAGTCTGGTGGCGTCTCGGCATGTGAGCTCCGGGGAAGGCCCACGAGCTCTACGGATCCTGTGGCTGGAGCGTAGGTCCAGCGATTGCGAGTGAAGGGGAGATCGATGCGGGTCCACAGGGATAGGCGCACCGAACTCGCGACTTCGCCTTGGAGCTCCAAAGAGATCGATTCCTCGGGGATGCGCAGGGCGAATGCCCCGGTCGGGTCCACGGCGGCCCCAACGATGTCGCTCTGTCCGCGCCCGAGGACACGCTGGATGTTGCTGGTTCCCGGGCCGAGGTCGATGAGTCCATCCAGGGATCGGGGGATGCCGGATCGGCTGGCCCGGTCACCGTCGAGGCTGCAGGCGCTTGTCCGCCCGGATTGGACTTGGACGACAACGGAGTAGGTCTCGGTGTCCTGGCCAAGGCGAGCGAGATCGGGGCCGGTCGCCGATCGGCGCCTAGAGCCCACGGTCAGGTGCCAGGTTCCGGGGCGTAGATCGTGGAATGCAAAGCTGCCGTCGACAGCCGGGATCACTTGCAGGAGGTGTCCGTCACCAGCGCTTGCCAAGACGGCGCCCTGTGTGGAATAGGCTTCGCCCTGCAGGACGCCTTGAATCGAACCGAGTTCCTCCAGCTGAAGGACCCCAATGCTTGCAGCGGCGGTTCCTGGGACCTTGAGCCGCTGGATCAAGGCCGGGTGATCGGAGCCGCAGGTCACATGGAGTTCATAGTTCCCAGGGCCCGCGATCTCGATGCAGAACTGGCCCTCACCGTCGAGCTTGCCGTAGGTCGTGGTCCTTGGTTTGACGCCACAAGGCAGTCCGCAGCGCAGGAGCTGGTGGGCGTCGGGGGCGAGGACCTCGTGGAGGTGCACCACCCCTTGGGCTGGCGCCCCGGTGGGATCCAGTACGCTCCCCGTGATGACCTGGGCAGGCTTGAGCCAGGCGGTGACGAGGGCTGGAGCTGTGCTGGGCGTGTAGGGGCCAAGGCGCGTTGGACGGTACCCCACGGCGTCGACCACGAGCTCGAACTCCCCCTCGGGAAGGGCTAGCCGAAGCCGATTGCCCTCGACTGCTGTTGCCCAGCGCGGCATGCCCATGCTGTCCGGGCGAGCAAGCCTTGCGGTCGCCTCCAACAGGGCATCGAGGCCTTTGGCTTGGGCTTCGATCTCAATCCAGCGCTGGGCGCCATAGGACAGGACCTTGTCGACGCCGGGCTCTGCCTGATCGATGCGGATTTGGCCCCGATCCGGATGCCAGACGTTCCACCAAGCGCCTTCGCAGGTCGGTGCGACCATGGAGAATCGGCCGTCCTCATCGGTGAACACCGATCCACCGAGTCGCATGCCGTCCGAGGCGTGCAGGGCTACGCGAGCAGAGAAAACAGGTTCCCCCTCAGCGGACTCGACACGCCCCCTCCAGCGCTCGTTCGGGGCCGCCTCTGCGAGGACCAGGTCCTCCGCGACTGCGGTCTCGCCCGGGGAAACGAGGAACGGGGGTGTGAAGTGAAAGAGCGCACCGGGAAGGCAGGCCTGAATGATCGATGCACCGACCGGCAGTCCCTCAATGGTGTATGTGCCATCCGCTGCACTCAAGACGTTGCTTTGACCGCGGGTCATCCCACCACCGATTCGACGGGTGCGCGCGTCACGGGCGTCCGCCTCATGCGTGTAGCCGGCGAACACGGCTTGCCCGGCGAGCGGGGCACCGTCCGCGCCGAGGACTCGGCCTGTCACAGCTCCACCTGGGTCGAGGACTACGTCTCCGAGGTTGTGCGAACCGGGGCTCTCGATGTTCAGGGCCTCGCGGCGGATCGCCCTGCCCGATCCGATGAACTGGATCGAGGCCGAATGGGAGCTGGGGGATGGGGGCCACGGGGCTGTGAGGCTCACCGCCCCGTCCGCGCCGCTGGCTGACCACAGATCTTTGGCCGCGTTGGCAAGCTCTGCTCGAACACCAGCTAGCGGCTGGCCCAAAGCGTCGATCGTGCGCGCATGGACAGTGAAAGTCTCGGCTTCCTTGGCCGCTTGAAAGCTGGGGAGCGATGGTTCGGGGGCCAGGGCCAAGCGGGGTTCCGGTCCGCCACTTCCGGCCCGTGGTTGGCGGCGCGGCAGGGGCTCAAGCCGTTGGAGCTCACCTGGTTGAAGGGTAGCGAGCTGGGCGGGACTCGCCTCCGGCTCGTTGGGGCTCTGGGGCTGAAGGATCCAGAGAACTCCGGCGAGTAGGACCACAGCTGAGGCTGCCGCCCAGGTGGCGGCGCCCAGCTTGGCCGCCTGCGGTGCCGTGTTACCGGCCCACGCGGCGAGCGCCGGAGCCCAACGGGATCGCTGGCCGCCGTGGTGGGCGTCGAGGCTCGAACGCAGGCTCTCGAGGCTGCGCGACAGTCGCGAACGCACAGCGCTCGTCGTGAGCTGCAGGCGCTGCGCGACCTCTCGGGTCGGCAGCTCCTCGAAGTAGCGCAGGACCACGATCTCCCGGTTGGGCGAGTCCAGGCCCAGCACCGCATCGACTACCGCGCGCTGCAGGGCGAAGGTCTCGACCGACTCGCTGACCCCGTCCGATGCCTCGGGCCGGGCCACCGCGGCTTCGCGGGTCCTGCGGCGGGACTCACCGCGCCCGGTCATGCGCGCCTGGTTGCGCAGGACTCCGCCGAGCCAGGACTTGAGGTTGCGCGGATGGCCAGGCCGGGACTCCATGGCTGCGACCAGGGCATCCTGGACGGCGTCGTCGGCCCGATGCGCGTCGCCTAGCAGTTGCATGGCGAGACCGCGCATCCATCCGCTGTGAGCGAGGAGCTGCTGGGGGTCGATGGGGGATTGCATGCCGTTCCGTTGCCGCAGGGCGCCGATTGTTGCAGGAAAACCTGGGGAATGGAGCGGGCGGATGGA
>CAYWNK010000440.1:0-3343 GCA_964459495.1 uncultured Planctomycetaceae bacterium | reverse complement strand
GACCGCGGATTGGCCGGAGGCGAGGATGCCGAGGGGGGAGAGGTCGACCACTCCGGCCAGGGCGCTGTCGTCGTCGAGGCTCCAGCCGCTGAGGTTCACCGCGGTGGCACCTAGGTTGGTGAGCTCGACGAACTCGCCTCCCGCGCCGCTGTACATGTACTCGGTGATGCGCACCTGGGCAGCGAGGGGCGCGGTGGACAGGGCGCTCGCGGCTAGGACGAGGGCGAGCAGGGGCTGCTTGGGGGTCTTCATGGCGTTTTCGGACTTCGGGGAGTCTGCGACTGTGCGCTGGCGCAGTTCAAAGATACTGGCATGGGAGCATGGGCCCCGGATGAAGACTGGATGGGCTACTGTTAAGTCATGCTTGCCCCTGCCCTGGCCCCTCTCATGCGCCCTCTGGTGACCGTTTGGGCTGGATTGGCCGCCGGAGCGGCCATCGCTGGCCCGAGCGCGCAGGTCGTGGGCGAGACCCATCTTCTGCCCGGTGGGCTCGCCGGAGTGCCGAGCGTCTCGATCGGGGACCGGCTCGGGGCTGCGGTGGCCACGCTCGGCGACCTCGACGGAGACGGGTTCGAGGAGATCGCGCTTGGGGCACCTGGTAGCGACATCCAAGGGCGTGATCGGGGCGCGGTTTGGATTCGCTTTGGCGGGTCGAATCCCAGCGCAGTTGCGATCGCGGCAGGCACCGGCGGATTCACGGGCAACCTCTTCGACGGGGATCGCTTCGGGAGCGCGCTCGCCGGTGTCGGAGACCTCGACGGGGACGGTGTGCCGGACCTGGCGGTGGGGCAGCCCGGGCGAACCGATACCACCGGTGGCTGGCCCATGTCGGCGGGGGTCGATGTCGGTGGGGTGCTACCGTTCAACTTTGAATCCAGCGGCTGCGCATGGCACCCCGGCCTGGAGCGCCTGCTGGTCGTCGACGACGGCGGCGCGCTTGCGGTGCTGACGGCGAACGGCCAGCTCGACGGTTTCTTCCAGGTGGGGGGCGATCTCGAGGGGATCTGCGTACCTGATCCCCAGAGCCCCATCGTTTACGTCGGGCGCGAAGAGCCCGCTCAAATCGTGCCCTTCAACGTGCAAACCGGTGCGTTCGCTGGACCCACCTGGGACGTCTCCGCGTTCATGAACGGCAACGGTCAGGGGCTCGAAGCTCTCGCCTGGGTGGACGGTGTGGTGTACGCCGGGCTGCAGCGGACCGGCGAGATCTTCCGCTTTGACCTGGGGCCTGGGGGGACTGTGCAGCTGCTCGGCGTCCTGCCCCCGGTCGCGGGCAGAGACGACATCTCGGGCCTGCACTACTCGCCGGAATCGGGGTTGCTCTACGGGGCCTACGACCCCGACGACCTGCTCGTGGAGTTCACGTTGCTCGGTCAGGTTCGCCGGACTCGCCTGTTGCCTGGATTGGATCAGGAGGGCGTGGCGATCGTGCCCCATTGCCCAGCCCCTGGCGGGCGGATCTACGTGGCCGAGGATCAGGGGCCTGTGCGCCGCTACGAGGCCTTTCCCGCCGGGTGCGATACGACCGGTGAGCTGGCGGGTCGAGGCACCGTTTGGATTCTGCTGATGAACACCGACGGCACCGTGCGCGAAAGCGTTCGCCTAGCCAACGGGGCGGGCGGCGTGCCCGCGGGCCTTGACCCGGGCGATGGCTTCGGCAGCGCGCTCAGCTTTGCCGGCGACCTGGACGGCAACGGGTTCCCGGAGCTGTTCGTCGGCGCACCCGGCGACGATGGGAACGGCGGGGTTTGGAGCCAACGCGGGGCGGTTTGGAGCCTTTCGCTTCTGCCCACAGGCCTGGTGTCCGCAGCCGTGCGGCTGGCGCCTGGCGCGCTCGGCATCCCCGGTGCGCTGGCGGACCTGTCCGCCTTCGGCGCTTCCCTGTCTTGCCCTGGGGACTGGGACGGCAACGGGGTTGGTGACCTGCTGGTCGGGGCACCCGGCGCGAGCGGCGGCGGCGCGGTACGCGGGGAGCTCTGGGGTCTGTCGCTGTCGGGTCCCTTCAGCGCGCTCGGGGCCGAGCGCATCTTCGATGCCCAGGGCGGCGGGCCCGCGCTCGGCGACCTCGCCGGGTTTGGTCTTTCGCTCGCTGCGCTCCCGCAGGCGATCGGTGGCGATCCGGGCGTGGCGATCGGCGCGGCTACGGCAGGTGGAGGTAGCGTGTGGCTTGCGGGGATGCTGGCGGACGGAACGCTCGGTGCCACCCAGCTGGTCGCCGCTGGAGTCGGTGGCTTCGTGGGGCCGACGGGCAGCGGGGATGCCTTCGGCGCGGCTGCCGCCGGTGCGCTGGACACCGATGGGGACGGCCTCGATGAGCTGCTGGTGGGAGCGCCGGGGGACGGCGCCTTCGCGGCGGGCGGAGGCTCGGCCTGGCTGCTCGAGCTCGAGGCGCCAGGGCCGGGCACCGCGTCCTGCTTCGGGGATGGGCCCTGTCCATGCGGCAACAGCGGCGCCGCACCTGGGGGCTGCGGGACCTCCACCGGGCCGCTGGCTCTGGTCGCAAGCGGGACGGCCTCGATCGGTTCCGACGATCTGGTGCTCAGCGTCGACGGCGCTCCGCTGCAGCAGTTTGGCTTGATCTTTCTTGGACCGGCCCTGCAGGGTCCGGTGGTGCTCGGGGACGGCCTGCGCTGCGTGGGGGCGCCGCTCCTGCGCTTGCCGGTGGGGTCGACGGGCGCGTCCGGCTCCTTGTCCCAGGGACCCGGCCTCGTCTCGTTGGCGGGGACGATCTTCCCGCCGCCCAATCCGTTGGCGCTCGGCAGCACCTGGCACTTTCAGGCCTGGTTCCGCGACCCCGGCGGTCCATGCGGATCGGGCTCGGCGGTGTCGAGTGCGCTCTCGATTCAGTTCGCTCCCTAGGGGCGGTATAGGGGCGAGAACAAGCCCACCGCGTTCAGCCGAGCTGGTCGGGGCTGCCGTCGGATTCGTACCAGTGCTCGTTGTGCTCGGCGATGCCTTCGGCCTCTTCGGCGCTGTGCAGGGTGCCGTTGTCCAGGCCAGGACAGATCGCCTTGACGGGTCCCTTCCAGGTCTCCTCCTTCAGGTTCTCCTGCCAGAAGGGCCAGGTGCGGCACTGCATGGGGCGTGCCTCGTAAACGCCGCAGCGGCCGTCGTCCTGGAGAAAGGGGCAGGCGGGGTCCTGGGCGCGCAGCACGACCCAGTCCCGATCCCGCTCGCAATAGGTCTCCAAGAAGGCCTCCTCAGAGATCTTGAGCGCCGCGGCGAGGGGGGCGATTTCGGGGGTCGTGAGGTACACGTAGGAGTACTCCCCGTGGGCCTTGCAGCACTCGCCGCAGGCCGTGCAGGAGAACGGGAGCCCGTCTTCATACCAGCGTTCTCGCCC
>CAYWNK010000439.1:0-3355 GCA_964459495.1 uncultured Planctomycetaceae bacterium | reverse complement strand
CGTTCGGGTTCCAGCGGTTGATGACCTCGTAGGCCCAGGGGCTGACGCAGGGGGCTACGAGGAGATTGATGCGAGACGTGTAGTCGGCGGCGTGGTGCGCGAGGAAGGCTAGGGCGCCCTGGACTCCGCTTGTTTCGTAGCCATGGACGCCGCCCGTGATGAGAGCCCAGGGGGCGTTGGGGCCGGCTTGGGCGCACTGGATGGCGTAGAGGGGATAGCGCTCGGGGTCGATGGGCAGGGCGCCGTAGGACTCCGGCTTGAAGGGCGCGGGGAGGGCTTCGAGCTTGGCGAGGACCTCGTCCCTGTAGCTGCGCTGGTGGGTGCGGCTCTCGCGCCACTGGGCCTTTTCGGCGGCACCCCAGGGCTGGCCAGGAGTTCCGATGGGATAGAAACGCTCGAGGGGCGTGGGGCCTGCAGGGGTGGACATGGGGGGAATGGTAGTGGATGGGTCGGCGGCTGTGGACGGGCGGGCGAGGCCCAGGGAGTCCCTTTTCGAGGGGCCAGCTCGAACCCCGTGAAACGGCCACCGGGAGGCCCTCGACAATCGGAGAGAATGCTGTGTGGGCCCAGGGGATTTGGGCAGTCCACTCGCGGGTTGCATGCCACCACGATCCATTTGCCGCGTCGATCGCGCTCGGCTAGGCAGCAGCCGAACAGGAGAATCCGCAGCCCTTCGCGAGCGCGCTGGACGCGGGATATGGCTCCTGAAAGGGAGATGCCCGACAGGTCGGCGATCTCCTGCTGGGGGACTTCTTCCAGCTCGAAGGGACTGACGGCTTCTCGGTAGGGATCGGGGAGATGGTCGATCTTTGGGGGGAGCCAGTCCTGCAACGCCGGGTTCCGGTTCTCTCTATTGCTTTGTGTCAGCAGCGCCGCGTTCTACCCCGGAAAGCCCTGCACCCTCGGTTGGTCGCAGGCGGCCTGGCGGACCGGGGGATGCTATTCCGAACGTCGCGAATTTGGGCTAGGCTGCGCGAACTCTGCCCAATTTCCCCCCTCGATGAGCCCCATGAGACTGTCGTTCCCCGCCACTTTGGCCAGCGTTGCCTTCGCCGCTCCTGCGAGCGCCCAGTTCGGTCCTGCCCAAGCCCTGACCTTCCAGGCCTCGGCGCCCACCAGCGTGGTGGCCGCTGATCTCGACGGGGACGGGGATCTCGACGTCGCCGTGACCTACCAGAACAACGACCGCGTGGTCTGGTTCGAGAACCAGGGGGGCGGCAACTTTGGAATCGCCCAGACCGCAGCGACCGGACTGGACGACGCGCAGACGGTGGCCGCCGCCGACATGAACGGGGACGGGGACATCGATCTTTTGACGGCCTCATTCACCGACAACAAGATCGCCTACTTCGAGAACCTCGGCTCGGGGAACTTTGCGGGCGAAGATGTTCTGAGCAACACGGCCCAGCTCGCGCGCAGCGTCGTGGCCGCCGACCTCGACGGCAACGGAATGCCGGATGTCGCCGCGGTCTCGGTCGGCGACGACTCGCTGTCGTGGTTCCGCAACATCGGCAACGGCAACTTCGCCGGAAAGGTGGTGATCACCTCGGCCCTGACCCGACCGCATGACCTCGTGACGGGCGACTTCGACCTCGACGGCGATCTCGACATCGCCGTGAGCTCCAACGGGATCGCGTTCTCCGGTGACCAGGACAGCCTCGACTGGCTGGCCAACGATGGCTCCGGCAACTTTGGCGCGCCGATCAACATCGTCGACGATACGGCGATCGACCAGCCGCGGCGCTTGGCCCTGGGCCTCATCGACGGGGACAACATCCTGGACCTGATCGCCGTTTCTGAAGCGGACGACAAGATCTCCTGGTACCGGGGCACGGGCTCTGGTTTCGGTTCCCAGAACGTCATCACGACCTCGGTGGACTTCCCCTCTGCGGCGGTGCCCGCGGACGTGGACGGCGACGGGGACACGGATCTGATCTGCACAGGGTTTTTCGGCACGACCGTCTTCTGGCTACAGAACAACGGGGCCGGGGGCTTTGGCGGGCCGATCACCATCGACTCCTCGGGATCGGGCGGACTGCACGTCGTGGCCATCGATGCGGACAGCGACGGTGACTCGGACGCGGTGGCGATCGAGTTCCTCACGGGCGAGGTCAACTACTACGAGAACCTCACGGCTCTCGGCGCGCCCTACTGCGACGGAGTGCCCAACTCGACCGGGCAGCCGGGTCTGCTGATCGCGACGGGCTCAGCGGTCGCCGGGAACAACGATGTCACCCTGAACGGGATTCAGCTGCCGGCGGGCACCTTCGGCTTCTTCGTGACGTCCCTGACCCAGGGGCTGCTCGTGGGCGTCGGCGGGAGCCAGGGGAACCTGTGCCTTGGGGGCCAGATCGGGCGCTACAACCTGGCCTCGCAGGTGCAGGTCTCGGACGCGACGGGCCGGATGAGCCTTGGGATCGATCTCACGATGACGCCGACACCGTTCATGCCCGTGCCCGTTCTCGCCGGCGAGACGCGCAACTTCCAGACCTGGTACCGCGACGTGGTGGGGGGCATGAATACGTCCAACTTCACCAGCGCGGTCGCGATTCCCTTCCTCTAGGGGGCATGGGCGGAGGTCCGCGGAGCACGTCTCCGCGGGCCTCCGCGCCGTTCTCCAAAAAGCTGCGGGTTGGTGTTCGCGTAGGCTGCACCCCTGGGAACAGGGAGAGCGGACGACATGAAGAACTCCCCCCTCGACGCAACCGATCTGACCTGGCTGACCGGGCTGGCGCAGGCGCTCCTCGGAGAGCGGGCCGGCGCGGAGGATCTGGCTCAGGATGCGGCATTGGCCGCCCTGGTCGGGCCGGTTCCCTTGGGGGTGCCACGGCGTGCCTGGCTGCGGGGCGTGGCCCGGCGGCTGGCGGCGCGGCGCTTTCGGGGCGACGGCCGGCGAGCCTGGCGCGAGAAGGAGGCAGCGCTGCCGGAAGCGATGCCCGACTCGGCCGAGCTTACTGAGCGGGCCGAGGTCGCCGAGCAGGTGACCGCTGCGGCGCGCCGTTTGCCGGAGCCCTATCGCAGGACGATCCTGCTGCGCTTCCTCGAGGGGCGCAGCACCGAGGAGATCGCTAGCGAGGAGGGCAAGCCGGCGGACACGGTTCGCTGGCGGGTGCGGCGGGGTCTCGAAATGCTGCGCGAGGACTTGATGCGCGAGCACGGCCGAGACTGGTCTTCGTGGTGCGTCCTGCTCTTGCCCCTGGCCCGCTCGCGCGGGGGCGCCGGCCTTGCGGCCGCCGGCGCGTCGGGGGTTTCCGCAGGCACGGTCGTATCTGTGATGGCGATGAAAGCGACGATGGCGCTGGCGGCGGCCTTGGGCTGCGTTGGGATCTGGCTGACGTGGGGGGCGGGGGAGTCC
>CAYWNK010000438.1:0-3367 GCA_964459495.1 uncultured Planctomycetaceae bacterium | reverse complement strand
AAGGGTACGTCGCGTTCCTCCTCAGCTCACGATCCACAGCTTTCGGTCATACCTCTTGAGGGCCTCGATGCCGCCAGGACGTGGGCAGCAAGCTTTGTGCGGTGGTACAACACCGAGCACCTGCACAGAGAGATTGTGAGTGTCCGATGGGGTCGCAACGCACACCGTTCCCGTGGCCCGGCCAAAAGCCGATGCTCAAGCCATGGACATTGAAACACTTATCAGCTCGTGCCCTGGGACCCGCGATCGGCTTGGAGCTTGGTACCGCGATCTCTTTTAGGCAGCCGATCACGAGGGAATCTCGATGGCAGATCTAGCCACCCGCCTGGAGTGCTCCGTGGCCAACACCTACGCATGGCGCCGACGACTGCGTAGGGAGGGCAAGTCCGAGGGCTATGAGGCTGGGCCCACGCGGCAGCTCTTGCGCGTGCAGCTGGCGGGCACTGCAGTAAGCCCTGATCCCCAGTTGCTCGAAGTGCGCCTTCGAGGCGGTCGCACCATTACGGTGCCCAGCACCTTCGACCCTGCCACGCTGGCGTCCCTCGTGAAGGTGCTTGAACAGTGCTGAGCTTCGATGGCAACCGAATTTTCCTCGTGGTCGGGCCGGATGAGCGGCGAACTACAGGCGTATCGCGAACGCGGCGCAGAGGCCTGACCAGACATACGGGCATCGGCCTACTGCGCCTCGACGGGGTACAGGCCCTTGGGTGGAATCGGAACAGGGGGCCCGGGGTCACTGCCGGACGCTAACCGCTGATGTTGATGCCGGTTCCAGGTGTGCGTCACGCGACGCTTCCCAGTCGTCTCCTTCGCTGAACTTCAGTCCAGTGCGAAGGAGACGAATGCAGGCGAGGCTCAGTCCATGCCCGAGCGTGCTAGCGTTGCTCAGGCTCAGAGGAGCTACTCGAACAGAATCGAGAGCCCGTCCGTCAAATTTGAAACGGGTCCGGGATTGAGGTCCCGGTGCCAAGCCTGAAAATTCCAAGTCTCGCCGGCAAGGATCGAAGTCGGACCTGCACCGGTCGGGGTCATCGTCAGATCGATGGCCTGCGCCAGGATCCCCGAGGCGTTCGACTGGAGCACGGGCATGTTGTAGCGGCCCAGATCGCCGGCCAAGCACAGGTTGCCTTGGCTGCCTCCGGGGTTGGCGACGAAACCCTGGGTCAAGCTAGTCAGGAAGAAGCCAAACTCGAGGCTCGGCAGGTTCCTGGCGATCAAAGTGACATTATTGTCCGCAGCAGTCGCGCTTCCCGTCGCCATCATCTCACCGGCCTGGCCCGTGGAGTTTTGGTTGGTCGAGCAGTAGTTGCCGCCAATGCTCGTGTTGTCAATCAAGATCACCTCCACCCCATCGGCGAGGGCCGCAGGGCCTCCACTTGGATTCATGAACACGACGTTGACCTCAAGTTCCACCGCGCCAATCGGCGCAACGAACATGTCGTTGCGTTCCAGCAGAGTGGTCAAGTTGTTCCGATCCGCTGCCGTGACAGGACCGAGGGTGTGGAGCACGCCAACCTGAACACCGAACTCATTCTTGAAGCGCAAGTTGCATAGGCCTGTGTCTGAGTTGGATCCGATGCCACCCAGCCAACAGGTCGCTTCCACGAGCAGTCCGCCCTGGTCCACGAGACTGGTCATTCCACGCAGATTGATCACCTGGCGCACGCCGCCATCGCCGAGATCCGCGAGGAGCAGCCCACCCAACCCGTTGGCGAGACTGAAAGTGGTGTCCGGAACACTCGAACCCGGGCCGTAGCTGGGCACGGAGGTGCTCGGTTGGATTCCAACCCAACCTGCGGTGTTGTTCAGCTGGAGCGGGGATCCCGCAATGCTGCCAGCCTCAAAGCTACCGTTCGCAAGAACGTTCACGCCAAGCGGCTGGGGGGCGACGGGGGCGGGTTGCAGCAGCTCTGCTGATACGTTGTCCACCAGCGCAAAGGGCGCTCCTGAAGGGTTTTCCAGGACCACCGTCACACGAATGAAGGCTGTCCCCTGAGGGACTTCATGAAGTTGCTCCATCTTCATGACTACGGTCTGAAGGTTGCGTGTGGCAGCGGTGACGGGCCCGACGGTAGGAACGGGGAATCCCACGCGTGTCATGTTCTCATCGAGGAAGAGAACCTCGACCTCGGCAGTATCGGTGTTGGTCGTGACTCCACCCAGGTAGGCCGAAATCCTCAGCGAAAGGCCTGAACCGATCTGCGCTGCATTGCCCCGAACGTCCAGAATCTGGGCCAGCCCGCTGCTGCTTCCAACGTCTGAAAGAACGTTCGCAGCCCCGCCGATGAGAGCCGCAACAACCACATCGGGAACCGTGGCGTCGTTATCGTCATAGGGCTCCACAAGGGAGCGCGAACCGGTTCCTTCCCAGCCCGACAGATCCACCAGGGTCAGCGGGGATCCGGGGCCATAGCCGTCCTCGAATCCGCCATTGATGATGAGCTCTGAGTTCAGCGGGAGCGGTGGCGGAATGAGAGGCTCAGTAGTGAACCCTAGGAAGATTTCATCAGCACTTGCATTCGTGGCTCCGCCCGTGTCGGTGAATTCGATGCGCGCGACGACCTGCTCCGTACCGGAGGGCACCTCGAACAGACCTCGACGTAGCATCAGGACGTCCTCGCTATTGCGCTGTGCAACCGAAACAGGTTTGAGTGAGCGCAGCGCAATTTCGTTCCCATTGTTGTCAAGAAAACGAATCACGAGCCGGCCCGAAGCTGCGTCTGTGGAGAACCCGCCGAAGTAGCCTGAAGCTTCGAGGTTCGTGCCCGAGGCGACCGGTCCGGTCACGACGGTCTGTTCTATCACGGAGCCGGACTGACTGCCTCGAATGTGGCGGTTGCCTCCCCCAATGGTGTTGGCTACAAGGATGCTAGGTGCCGAAGCGGCGCCGTAGCTCAGATCTTGGATGGTTCCAGCCAGAACGGTCCAATCCTGAAGTCCAGACTCGAAGCCCGGATTGTTCAGGAGATTCTGCGCCCCGGCAGAGCTAGTTGAAAGTGCTAGAGCGACTGCGAAGGACAGAGATGCCCCGCGCATGGCGCGGGGGAGCGTGACGAGATTCATGAAGTCGTTGATTGGTAAGGTGTGCGAAATGCACTTGGCGGACTTATGGCCGTACCCTATTGCGGTCCATCCATACCTGCATCAGTTATCCTTGTTTTTGGTCCATCCCTATCGCAGCCTCCCCAAGGACAACAGCCACACAGGTAGCAAGCCCCGGTGAACCTGGTCAAACGTGACTGCACTGCCCGCATCACCACAGGCCCGTCCTTGCTGCCCTACGAACACATCAACTTTCAGGCTCTCATGCACCTTGAGTGGAAGCTCCGTAGCCCGAATGGCGGGGCTGTCTACCGATTGGGGCGCC
>CAYWNK010000437.1:0-3427 GCA_964459495.1 uncultured Planctomycetaceae bacterium | reverse complement strand
GTACCCGATCCCCCCCCGACCCAAGGTGGAACCGCATGAACGTGAAGCAGATTGGCAATGTGGCCGAGGCCCGGGAGTGGTGCTCTTCTGTGCGTGCCTCCGGCGTCCAGCTCGGCTTCGTCCCGACGATGGGCTCGCTCCACGCCGGGCACCTCGAACTGGTGCGCCGGGCGGCGGAGGAGAACGGTGCGGCCTGCGTGAGCATCTTTGTCAACCCTCTGCAGTTCAACGACCCCAAGGACCTCGAGCGTTACCCCCGCAACTTTGCGAAGGACGCGGAGCTGCTCGACCAGGCGGGGTGCACCATGGTCTTCACCGGCACGTTGGCGGAGTTTTTCCCCACCGAGTTGGACGTAGACGGGCATCTCGCCAGCGACTACCTGCGCGATCCGGGGATGGGCGCCGAGGGGCTCGAGGGCGAAACCCGTCCCGGGCACTTTGCAGGCGTGGCTACGATCGTCGATCGTCTGTTCGACGTGGTCGAGCCCGACCGCGCCTACTTTGGGGCCAAGGATTTTCAGCAGACCCTGGTGGTGCGTGAGCTCGCCCGTCGCCGGGGTGGACCACGGATCATCGTCCACCCGACGGTGCGCGAAGAGTCTGGCCTGGCCATGTCGTCGCGCAATTCCCTGCTGGGGCCAGAGGGCCGCGCGCAGGGAATGTTCCTTTCGCGGGCCCTGTACGCCGCGAAGGGTGCGTGGAACGCGGGCGAACGACGACCGCGAGCGCTGTCCCGCCTGATGGCGGGCGTGATGATGGAGGGCGAGCTCCAGATTGAGTACTCAGCGGTGCGCGACCCCGAGGCCTGGGCTCCGGGGGACGCCGAGGGTGCCCTCGAGCGCGGAATCGCCCTGGTCGCGGCCCGCGTGAAAGGGGAGACGGGAACGGTGCGCTTGCTCGACAATCTGATGCTCTCCTGATGGCCCCCGCATTCGCAATGGAGCAAGGGAGCTGATGGACGCGGTCCGGGCCTGGGCCCCAGCTAAGCTGAACCTCTGTCTCGCGATCCTGGGCCGGAGGGACGATGGCTACCACGAGCTGGACACGGTCATGGCGACCGTGGCGCTGCAGGACGAGCTGTCACTGCGCTCCAGCGCGGAGCCGGGTCTGCGCCTCGAGGTCTTCGGTCCCCAGGCGAGTGAGGACATTCCGTCGGACGCGCGCAATCTGGCGATGGCCGCCCTGGGCTCGGCCTTCGAGCGGGCGCGGGCGCTCGGGGTTCCTGCTCCAGCGGGGGCCCTGCTGCAACTGGACAAGCGCGTGCCCAGCCGGGCGGGTCTCGGCGGGGGAAGCTCTGACGCGGCGGCGACCCTGCGATTGGTCGAGCAGCTCCTGGGCTGCGACCTGGGGAGAAACTGGCGACAGGATTGGCTGGCCGGGGCTGGTTCGGACACGGTGTTCTTCGACGCTGCGGGGCCTGCTGGTCATGCGCGCTGCACGGGCCGGGGCGAACACGTAGAGCCGCTACCTGCACTGCCGCAAGGCTGGCAGGTCGTGATTGTCACGCCGGATCTGGAGGCCAGCACCGGGGCGATATTTGCTGAGCTAGGGGCGGGCATGGTGACGAAGTCGACATCCGTCGACGTGCCGGCCTTCTGGCAGCTCGGCTGCGAGCAAGCCGGGGACTCGTTGCGCAACGATCTCGAGGAAGCGGCGCTGCGGGCCGTTCCGGGCTTGGCTGACTGGGCAGTCGGTTTGGAGGGCATTGGCGGGATGCGGTTTCGAATGACCGGTAGCGGCAGCAGCTTCTTCGCCCTTTGCGCGACGGCCGAGCAGGCCGCCGCGGCCTGCGCCGAACTCGAGACCTTGCTGCCGCGACCGCGACTGGTTTGGTCGGGTCCCTTCGCTCCACTTGCGGGCATCTGACGTGAGGGTCATGGAATTGCCCCATCGGTTTCCGTAAACCTGCTGCTGGAGACGCCGGAGTCGCAACCGGATCACCCATGCAATTGAGCGAAATTCGAATCAAACTGTTGCCCCGTCCGATGGACAAGCTGCGCGGGTTTGCCAGCATCACCATCGACAACACTCTTGTTGTCCGCGATATCAAGATCATCGAGGGAACAGGCGGTTTCTTCGTAGCTATGCCCAGCCGCAAGCTCTGTGACCGCTGCGGCAAGTGCTCAAGCAAGAATCCCCTGCGGGCTCGCTACTGCGGGGGCTGCGGAACGCGCCTGGCGGATGGACGTGGCGAGCTCAGCGGGCGCAAGCGTCTGCATGCCGACATCGCCCACCCGATCAGCAAGGGAGCACGTGAATTTGTGGAGGGCGCCATCCTCAAGGCCTTCGCCCTCGAGATCGAACGCTCGAAGCAGGCGGGCTATCGCGCGGTGGAATTCGACGACCTCGACTACGAGTATGTGGCTGGGGTGAGCGAGGATCCGAGAGGTTGAGCGGTCCTGGATTCGGTGGAACGAGCGGGGGGGATGCCCCGGCCAGCTGGGCATCGATTGCAGTCTTCGGGGCGGGGGCGGCGGGGCGCGCGCTCGCCGCTGCCTTGGGCCGAGCGTTTCCCGACCGGCGCGTTTGGCTGTGGGCTCGCCGCGAGGAGAGCCTCGTGCCTGGCCTTCCGGGCGTCGTGCCGACTGCTGACTTCGGCGAGGCCGCGGCCGCGGATGTCTCCATCCTGGCGGTGAGCGACCCCGCGGTGTCCAGCGTCGCGGGGCAGCTGGCGGCGCATGTCCGAGCGGGGCGGGTGGTGCTGCATGTGGCGGGGGCACTCGGCCCCGGAGCCCTCGAGCCGCTTGGGAGCATGGGCTGCGAGACAGGGGGGATGCACCCCCTGCTGGCCCTGGGGCCGAACACCGAGGCGGGCGCCTTCCAGGGCACCTTGTTCAGCATCTCCGGCAGCCCCTCGGCGCGGGCGGTAGCTGGGGAGCTTGCCCATGCCCTTGGCGGGGAGCCGATCCAGCTCGAGCCTGACGTGCGCCTGCGCTATCACGCGGCTGCTGCGCTCGTCGCCCAGGGCGCGGTAGCCTTGGTGCATGTGGCTCGGCAGGAAATCGCCCATGGACCTGGAGGCGGGCCCGGGCTCGATCCCACGTCCGCCCGGCAGGGTTTGGCGAGCCTGCTGCGCAGCGTGGCTGCGAACCTCGCCAGCGGAGAGCCGCGCGATGTCCTGACGGGCCCAATTGTCCGACAGGACTCGGACACCGTCCGCGCGCACCGCGAAGTCGCTGGAGCGGACTCGGCTGCGTTCCAGGACCTGATTCTTCGGGTGCTCCTGCCCCTGCTGCGCGGGTAGAGTCGGGCCCATGGCTTCCGTCGTATCTCTGTTGGCCGGTGACTTCGATGTCCTGGCAAAGCGTGCACTGCATCAGGCCAAGCTGGCCGACATCGTCGAGCTGCGGCTCGACCGCATCGGGCACCCCGGCGAGGCGCGCCTCGCTGCCTTCATGAAGGAGTGCCCAAAGCCTGTGATCGTGAC
>CAYWNK010000436.1:0-3465 GCA_964459495.1 uncultured Planctomycetaceae bacterium | reverse complement strand
GAGCGATGCGGTCCGGACTGTCCCTCGGGGGGCGGGATCGGGCACAACCAAGCCCCGGCCGCGTGAGCCGGGCCCCCACGTCGCTCCTGGCGCCCTGGGTCTGGGGACAGCACCCATGACCATCTACCCCGCCAGCCCCGACAACATCCGCGACTTTCACTCGATCTGCCCCACGGCCGGTCAAGGCCAGGGTGACGGCGAGCCCCTCGTCGCGTCGATCGTTCAGTCGACAACCTACTGCCGCGAGGGCGTCGGAAGCGCCGCCGCGCACCAGTACAGCCGCGTCTCAAACCCCACAGTGGGCGCCCTGGAGCGCGCGCTGGGTGCGCTCGAAAACGCCCTACCCGCCCTCGCCTTCGGCAGCGGATTGGGCGCAGAGTCCTGCCTCTTCCAAAGCGAGCTGCGCGCCGGCGATCACGTGGTCTGCGGCAGCGGCCTCTACGGCGGGACGACCCGCCTGCTCGAACAGGTGCTTTCCCGCTTCGGCGTCGAGACCACCTTCGTCGACTCCACCAGGCTGGATGAGGTCCGTGCCGCCGTGCGGCCAACCACCCGCCTGGTCTTCGTCGAGACCCCCTCCAATCCCTGCCTGCAGGTCACCGACGTGCGTGCGATCGCTGAAATCGCCCACGCCGCTGGCGCCCTCTTCGCGGTCGACAACACCTTCCTGACCCCCGTACTCCAACAACCCCTCGACCTGGGCGCCGATGTGTCCGTGGTCTCCACCACCAAGTTCGTCGAAGGACACTCGGCCGCCCTCGGTGGCGCGCTGGTCACCCGCGACTCCTCCCTGCACGAGCGACTCAGCTTCGTGCGCAAGTGCACCGGCGGCATCCAAGCGCCACTGCAGGCCTGGCTCACCCTGCAGGGCCTGAAAACCCTCCCGCTCAGGCTCGAGCGTCAATCCGCCACCGCCGCTCGGCTGGCCGCTTGGCTGCAAGACCTGCCCGACGTCGCGCGGGTCAACTACCCCGGCCTCCACGGCGGCGCCGAGCGCGCGCTGTGCAAAGCCCAGCACCTGGGCGCGAATGGCGCCGTGCTTTCCTTCGAGCTAGCCGGGGGATACGAGCGAGCCTGCCGCTTCGTCGCCTCCCTGCACGCCTTTCGCCTGGTCGAGCACGTCGGCTCGGTCGAAAGCCTCGTCACCCACTCCGCCAGCATGACCCACGCCGGCGTCGCACCCGACCAGCGCGCGGCCACGGGGGTCAGCGATGGCCTGCTGCGCCTGTCCGTCGGCCTCGAGTCACCCGATCGACTGCTGGCCGACCTGGCCCAGGCCGTCGTCGCCAGCAACACCGTTCCCAGCGGCAGCGCCTCGGAGGTGTCCGTATGAACTCCCCCATCGCAGTCCTGAAGTTCGGCGGATCGGTCCTCCGCGGTTCCGACGATCTGCACCGCATCGCCGCGAAGATCGAGCGCTGGCGGCGCCGCGGCTACGGCATCGTCTGCGTCGTTTCTGCACCCTTCGGCACCACGGACAGGCGCGTGGAGGAGCTGCGCGGACTGGAGCTGGATCCGCACGCCTATGCGGACGCCCTTGCTGAGGGAGAGCGCAGGAGCGCGCAATCACTCGCAGCGACCTTAGCAGTCCGCGGGAGCGCGGCACGCGTTCTTGCGCCCGGCGCCATCGGACTCGTCGCCACGGGTCCGCCCCTCGATTCGTCGCCCGCCTCCTTGGCGCAAACCCGGCTCCGCGCGTGCCTCCAAGAAGACATCGTCGCCATCGTCCCAGGCTTCGTGGCCGTCGACGACTACGGGCGCTGTGTCCTGTTCGGCCGGGGCGGTTCGGACCTGACCGCCCTGTTCCTGGCGGCGGAGCTGGGCGCCCAGCGCTGCGTCCTCGTCAAGGACGTCGACGGACTCTATGACCGCGATCCCCATGCCTGCCCAAATGCCAGACGCTATTCCCGAGCCAGCTGGGATGCAGCCCTCTCCACCGATGGCTCCATCCTCCAGCGCGCCGCTCTAAATTTCGCCAAGCATCGAGGCATGACCTTCGAGGTCGGCTCGGTGACGGCTCACGCGACGACGTCCATCGGTACGCATTCGAGCTCCTTTGCCCAGACCGTGCCGGCCTCCCCATTGAGCGTCACCCTGCTGGGTTGCGGCACGGTCGGGCAGGGCGTCTGGGATGAACTTGCGCGCGCCAGCGAGCACTTTCGGATCGATCGGGTCGCCGTACGCGACCTGCGCCCCAAACGGATGGCGAGCAGACCTCTGGCGGCTTGGACCGACGATCCCCTGAAAGCCGCAGCCAGCGACGCGGACTTGGTGGTCGAATGCATGGGGGACAGTGACGCCGCACTCGCCTGCATCGAGGTCGCCTTGGCCCGCGGCAGCCACGTTGTGACCGCCGACAAAGTTCTCGTCTCCCACCACGGAACGCGGCTGCGTCGAATGGCGCAATCCACGGGCGCAAGCTTCTCCTACTCGGCCGCCATCGGGGGCGCGCTGCCCGTCTTGGAACGGCTCGCGCTTGCCCCTCCCGTCAGCGTACGGGCGGTGCTGAACGGAACGGCCAACTTCGTCTTGCATGCGATCTCCCAGGGCAGCACCTTCGACGACGCCGTTCAACACGCCCAGCAAGCCGGCTACGCGGAGGCAGATCCCAGCCGCGACCTCGAGGGTTGGGACGCCGCCCACAAGCTGGCGCTTCTTGCCGAGCACCTTGGCCTAGGCCCACTCGATCCCGCCGAAATCCCTCGCACCAGCGTTGCTAGGGGGGTCCTCCCGGGCCTGCGCCAAGTCGCCGAACTGCATGCGACCGCCCGGGGCCCGCGCGCGCGCGTCAGCCTGCAGATCGCCCGAAAGGGGGACCCCCTCGCCGCGTTGAACGGGGCCTGGAATGGCGTCGAGTGGACAGATGCGAACGGCTCCAGGCACTGGATCCAAGGCCAAGGTGCGGGGCGGATGCCCACCGCCAGCTCCGTACTCGCCGACGCGTTCGACGTCGCGCGAGCTATTGCGCAAACAAGACCACGGCCCCTCGGAGAGCTTCCAATGCGGGCTTGACCGAGGCGCCCATGTCTCTGCGAACCAGCCCGGTCGGTCCGGAGGTTTGGTTCAAGTTGTCCGCGTAGCACCGGGGAAAGCCCTCTGCCAACAGGGCGTCGTCGACATAGGCGATGCCCATGCCGGCCGCCACGAGCTCGTCGTAGCGACCCTCGATAGCGCTCGTGATCGCAGGCGAGAACCCCTCGAAGGCCTCTTGCACATAGGATGGATGGCCCCATCCCCAAGCAGTGGCAGATCCACAGGGTCGCGGGGAACCGCCTGGGACTGGATCGGGTCCGAGAAGCTGCAGCTGGAGACCAGCACAGCGCCAGCGAGCATCGCGCCGACCAGAGCGGGGGAGGCTTTCACCTCCCCCAGTCTACGCACGCGCCCTTGGACCTTTCCGCCAAGTTCCTGCCTGCTACCCTGGCACCATGTTGATCCCCGCCGCCCTGCTGCTGGCCCTCGCCC
>CAYWNK010000435.1:0-3481 GCA_964459495.1 uncultured Planctomycetaceae bacterium | reverse complement strand
CAGCACGCCCCGTTCGACGCGCCCGACCGCGATGCGACCGAGGTAGTCGTCGTGGTCCAGCGTCGCGGCCTGGAAACGCACCGGCGCCTCGAGGTCGACGGCGGGGGTGGGCACCTCGCGCAGGATCATGTCGAACAGCGGCCGCAGGTCGCTGGACTCCTGGTCGGGCTCCTCCATGGCGTAGCCGTCGCGGCCCGAGCCGTAGATGACCGGAAACTCGAGGTTGTCGTCGGTGGCGCCGAGCTCGACGAACAGATCGAAGACCTCGTTGAGCACGTCCTCGGGGCGCGCGTCGGGACGGTCGATCTTGTTGACCATCACCAGCGCCTTAAGCCCGCGCTCGAACGCCTTCTTCAGCACGAAGCGCGTCTGGGGCATCGGGCCCTCAAACGAATCGACGAGCAGCAGCACGGCGTCGGCCATCGCCAAGGTACGCTCCACCTGGCCGCCGAAGTCGGCGTGTCCCGGCGTGTCAACGATGTTGATGCGGTTGCCTTCCCACGTGATCGCGGTGTTCTTGGCAAGGATCGTGATGCCACGCTCGCGCTCTTGGTCCTGGGAGTCCAGGGCGCGTTCTTGCACCTGCTGGTTCGCCCGGAAGGTGCCCGCAAAGCGGAACATGGAGTCGACCAAGGTGGTCTTTCCATGGTCGACGTGGGCGACGATGGCGAGGTTGCGAATCGGAAGGGGTGACATGGGGGCTACAGCGCTCCTGCGCGGGAATTCGAGCGCAAGAGTCTACGTAGGTCCCAGGTCCGGAAGTGGCGCCGAGGTTCCGATTTTTGCCCCGATGACCAGACTGGGGCCTGGGGACAGGCCTGCCCAGGGGCGGACTTGAGCGTTAGCGCACCTTGCGCACGCGATCGAGGCGGTAGGTCTTGAGCAGGCCGCTGCGCTGGCATTCGGCCTCCAAATAGCCGACGCCCTTGTGGTCGTAGAGCATCCGCGGAAGCACCTCTAGGGGGCTTGGGGAGCCCGATCCATCGCCGTAGAGGACGGTCACAAGCTCGCCGTCTGCGGCCGCGCGCTCCAGGGGGCGCAGGCGGCTGGAGAGGCGCGGGGGGCTGGGGCCACGGCCGGCGATGGTGAGCGGGCGACCACGGCCGGCCAGGTGATCGGCCAAGCTCACGGCCCCCAGGCCGCCGGCCCGTTCCAGGCACTCCTCGACCACTTTCCAGCACCAAACGGCGTCCACCAGGGCGCGGTGGTGCTCCCCCTCCTCCAGGTCGAGCACCTGACAGAGGGTCTCCAGGCGGTGATCCGAGGCCTCGGGGATGTGCTTGCGGGCGAGGTCCAGGGAGTCCACGAAGAAGCCCGGGGGCGCCTCGAGCCCGGCGCGGTGGTACTCGAATCCCAGCACCCGCGTGTCGAAGCCAGCGCTGTGGGCGGCGAACCAATCCTCGCCGGCCCAATCGGTGAACTCCGGCAGCACCTCGGCCGCGGTCTTGGCCTGGCGGACGTCGTCCTCGGAGATGCCGTGGATCGCCTGGGCGCCTGGATCGATCGGCACTGCGGGGCAGACCAGGGCCTCGAAGGTGTCTTCAATCTCCCCGTCGACGATGCGTACAGCACCCAGCTCTAGGAGGTGGGGGGGGCTGCCGAGCGTGGCGGTTTCGGTGTCGACGGCGATCAGAGGGCGGTCCATGGGGCGCGCATCGTAGGGCAGCCGGCCCGCTCGCGCCCCCCTGTCCCGGGACGTTCAGTCCGCCGCGATGCGTAGCTCGTATTCGGTTTGCTGGCCGGAATGCACCTGGCACTGTACGGGCCAGCTGCGAGTCTCTCCTGCCACCGCAGTCCAGCTGCTGGAACTGCTGCTAGATGGGCTGATCTCTGATTCGGCCTGGGTCACGGCCCAGCCCCCGGGGGTCAGTCCCTCCACAAGTACGTAGCCTCCGGTGCCAGCGACGTGGGTGCTGGCGTGTCCGTCGTAACGGTTGATCCCGACCAGGGTTCCTGTGGGGTCAGAGCCGTCTTCCCGAACCACCCGCACTCTCAGCGATCCAGGCCTGGGGAGTTCGAGGCGATGGCCCTCGGAGAGTTCCGTGGCCGAGATCCACATGGGCTCGAGCTCGGCGCGGCCCCAGCCCGGCATGCTCGCCGCGAGCACGTAGTTGCCGGGGGCGTCGGGGTAGACCTGGAAGGCGCCATCGCTACCGCTGACCTGCGCGGCGAGGCCGCTTTGCACCCGGGTGGGGAACCCGTTGATGTCCATCCTGTCCGTTGGATCAAGGACCTTGTAGAGCCGGACCGAGGCGCCTTTGACCCGCTTGCCGCCGGCGAGGACAAGCCCCTTGACGCCGGGCAGGGAAGGCAGGGTCAGTTCGATCTTGTTGCCCGGGACGATCCCGCCCTCGAAGGGGCCCGCGACGGTTGTCGCATAACCCTCGGCCCTGACTGTGATTTCGAAGGTCCCGGCGGGGGCATTCACAATGGCGATGCCCTCCTCGTGTTCCTGCCCCGGTTGAGTCCTGCCAAAGTTACCGCTGTCCGTGACTTGGGTCACCTTGATCCGATAGTGGGTGATCGGCAGGCCGGCCCCATCGGTCACGATCAGCCTGAGGCCCTCCTCCTGTTTGCCGAGCTGCAGGACGAGGTCGGTGCTGCCTGGCTCTACCCTTGGCAAGCTGGCCGATGACAGGCTGCCGTCGGGGACCGATGCGGTCAGCATGTGGGGCACCTTGCGCCACACCACCAAGTCAAAGCGGCCCTGGTCGTCGACCTCGGCGCCGGAGGTCAAGCCCAGCCCATCGTCATGGAGTTGAAACTCGAGGTCGGCCGTCGGAACCGGTTCCCCGTCGGGGCCCACGATTCGCCCTGCAATGCGATCGGTCTTGTCCAGCGGGGTCAGGGTGAGGTCGAAGCCTTCGCGTCGTTCCCCTGCCGTGAGCAGCACGGGCTCGGTCCAGTTGTGGCGCCAGCCCTGCTTGTGTGCCCAGGCCCGCTTGGGCTCGCCGGCGACGACTCCCTCCAGGAGAAACGCGCCGCTTTGGTCGGAGATGGCAAAGGCGCCGAAGCCCTCGAAGCCGTGTACATCGGACATGCCGCGGCGCTGCAAGATCCCCCGATCCTTGTCGTTGATCTCACCCTCGATTGGGGATCCGAAACCCGGCGTCAGATCGGGTCCATCGGTCCACACCCGGGCGCCCGGCACGGGTTGGCCGTTCTCGTCCCGGACGAAGCCTGCCAGCTCAGCACGGCCCTCGAGGACGATCGTGCCAAGGGCGCGCGTTTCTCCCGGGGCGAGGACGACCTGCACGCATCCGCTGGCAAAGGCTGGGCTCTTCCACTGCAACAGAAATGGCATCGAGCCCTTCCACTGCTCCAGGAAATAGGGGTCGTCGCCCGCAACTTCGAGCCGCACCTTGCCCGCAGAGCTGCTGAGCACCTCCTTGCCCCGGCGCCCGCCCCAGGAGCTGTCGCGCACGGAGAAGCGAATCTCCGGCTGGGGGATGCCGGCAGCGTCGACGAAGGTGGCTTCGAG
>CAYWNK010000434.1:0-3487 GCA_964459495.1 uncultured Planctomycetaceae bacterium | reverse complement strand
GGGCTGGGTCCTGCTGGCTTACTGGTAGATCGGCTCGGGGTGCTTGTCGGCGCCCTGGGGACCCTCGTCGTCGTGGCCGAGCAGACGCACGAAGCGGTTGGACTCGTCCACAAGGACCTGCTTGGGGTCGCCGGGCGGCTTGTCCGCGTACTCGAAAGCCATGATGATGATCTCGTCGCCCTTGGCCATGAGGTGGGCGGCAGCGCCGTTCATGCAGATCACGCCAGAACCGCGCTGGCCCTCGAGGGCGTAGGTCTCGAGGCGAGCGCCGTTGGTGTTGTCGACGATGAGCACTCTCTCGTACTCGGCGATGCCGGTTTGTTCGAGCAGGTCGGCGTCGATGGTGATCGAACCGACGTATTCGAGGTTGGCCTCGGTGACGGTGGCTTTGTGGATCTTGGCGCGGAGAAATTGACGCATGGGCAGTGGGTGGTGCGGCGGGGGGTGCTGGGCTCATACCGTCGAGCAGCGCCCCTATTCAACCCGAGAGGGGCCGTTTTTCGCGCCCCGGAAGCGATTCTCGATTGGAATCAGGGCTCCTCGCCCCGTTCCTGCCAGGCCCTCAGGCCGTTGGATAGGCGGGCTAGGCCTTCGGTCAGGGTGGCCTCGGGCACCCCGCAGGCGACCCGCACATGTCCCGGGAGGCCAAAGAAGTCGCCGGGGGCGACGTCGACCAGGTGCTGCTCCGCCAGGTAGGAAGCAAAGGCCCGGGTGTCGCGCACGCCGGACAGGCGGGGGAAGGAGAGGATGCCAAACGGGCCGGCGTCGCCCTGGACCCCAACGGTGCCCGAGAGCCAGCGCACCAGGTGGGGGCGAGCCTCCTGCTCCGCCCGGCGTGCGGGCTGCAGGATCTGGGGGAGTCGGTCGAGGGCGCGCAGTCCTAGGGCTAAGGAGGCGGTGGGCGGGTCGATCCAGGTGAGGCGGGCAAGGTGGACCAGGCGCTGGCGCTGATCGAGCAGGCCTTCGCCGAGGATAAGCCAGCCCACGCGCAGGGGACCCAGGCCGTGGGCCTTGCTGAGCGAGCTGATCGTGATGCCGTTGGGGGCTTCCTTGGCGATGTGCCGGCGGGCTTCGTTTGGGGCGTACTCCATGTAAACCTCACAGGCGGCGAGGATGCCGCCCACGCGGGCGGCCGCGGCGGCGCAGGCCGCCAGGCGTCCATCGGGCAGCACCGCGCCGCTGGGGTTGTGCGGATTGGTCAGGAAGACGTGGCCGGGCTGGGCTCCGTTCAGAAGCTGGGCGACCTGGTCGGGCTGGACATCCCAGCCGCTGTCCATGCGGCGCTCCAGCGGGGCAACCTCGGCTCCGAGATGCCCGGGAAGGGCCCGCAGGCCCTGGTAGCCCGGCACCTCGACGGCGACCCGCGATCCGGGCCGGAACCAAGCCTGGGAGACCAGGTGCATGGCCCCGGTCGCGCCGGGGGTGACGATGACGGCCGCGGGGTCGACGTCGTAGAGCTCGGCGACGCGGCGCTCGAGGCGGGGCAGCGCATCCATGCCGGCATGGGCGAGGATGTCGCCTGACCCCAGGTCACCCAGGATCTCGGCCGGGGGCAGGGGCATGCCCGACTGGGACAGGCAGTACGGCGAGCGGAAGGACTCGGTTTGAGCCCACTCCATATAGGGGAACAGCAGGCCGTCGGCAGAGGTCATGGCGCAGGGGGGAATGACGGACGCAGGAAGCCGTGCAGGGGGCCAGTGGATGGGACCCAAGTCCCACGTCTGCAAGGGCTTGGGGGGGAGAGAGGAAGCGGATTGGAACCGGCGGTTCCCGGTCTTTAGTTTGAAGTCAAACCAGCGGCACCGCGCCGCCCGACCGAGACTTCCGAGGGGAACCCCATTCCATGACGATCGTACAGCTTCTCGCCCGCCGGGCGTTTCGCGCCCTTTCCCGGCCCCATGCGCTCCTGGGCGCTGCGCTGCTCGCCGCTCCGGTGGGCGCAATGGCGCCTGCCACACCCCAGGACGGTGCTCTGCCCCGCTACGTCCGAGCCAAAGAGGGGGCCAAGGTGCGCAACTTCCAGGACCTCCAGGGCCTGGCCTTTGCTGAGCTCCGGGCGGATGACCTATTGCAGGTTCACAGCCAAAGCCGGGGGACGGTGCGCTTCTATGAGGTTTCGGCCCCTGCGGGATTCCCTGTCTGGGTTTTCGGCAAGTACCTGGACGAAACCGGTGCGGACGGAGTCCTGCGGGTGACTGGGAGCCACGTCAACATGCGTCCCCGCCCTGACTCCAGCGCGGCGAGCATGCCGCTCCGGGCGCGGTTGATGACGGGAGATCGCGTCGCTTTCCTGGCCCGCCGGGATCCGGCCCTCTCGATGGGGCAGGACTGGGTGAAGGTCTGGTCGCCCGAGACCGCGCGGGCCTGGATTCGGGCGGAGGACACCGTGGAGGTGGATTCGATGACCGCTGCTGCCTCCGAGTACCAGGCGGGCAAGCGGGAGCTGAAGAGCGTCCCGGCTGCGAAGTCCAAGGTCGCCGCCGAGGCGGCCTCGGGGCCCCCCAAGCCGAAGCCGGAAGTCGTGTCGGAGGCCGCTGTGAAGGCCCTGCAGGCGGCGGATGCCATGCTGGATGAGGCCACAGCGAAGGAAGCTCCCACGGCGGGGGAGCTTGGGCAGGTCGAGGCTGCCTACAGCAAGGTCCTGGGGCTGGCCCCTGCGGAGAGCCACACCTACAAATTGGCGCAGCAGCAGCTCGAGCGGGTGACCATCCTGCGCGGCCTAGCGGACCTGCGCACCGAGCTGCGGGCGGCCAAGGAGGCCGGCGCAAAGCGCTTGGACGAACTCGCCCAGGAGCAGTCGAAGGCAGAGCTCAAGAAGACGGCCTCTTGGGGCCGGTTCCACTCAAGGGGCTGGCTTGAGCATGAGGAGTCGGTCAAGGGCCAGCATCGCTATTACCTGCGCTGGGATGGGGAGCGGAAGGCCGAGATCGTCTGTGGGCAGGGGCGCTACAAGCTGGACGCCTACGTGGGGTTCCAGCTCGGGGTCCAGGGCCACACCCGACGGGCAGCCATCGCTGCGTCCCTGGAGGGCCCGGCTGAGCCCCAGGTGCTCGACGTCTACAAGCTGGAAGTCGTCGCCGGCGGGGCCCGCCGTAAGGGCCGTTGAGGCGGCTTATCCAGCTCCTAGGCCACCTGTTCGGCCGACTCTTCGCGAGCGGCAGATCGGGCTACCTCTGCGATCGCTGCAAGTGGGACTACGGGACCGCCTGCACCCGTCCTGAGCGGCCCAACGCCAAGACCTGCCCCGACTACAAGCGCAAGTAGTCGGGGCAGGTCCCGTTTTCGACCTATCGAGGGGGAGCGGAAGGGGTGGATGCGGAACTCTCGGTGCTGGGTCGTGGGCCTAAGTGCTTGCTCCGTCGGCGCTTAGGTGTACCAAGGGGCATTCTCATACAGAAACTAGGCAGGGTTGTTGACCGGGGCCGGGAAAGCCCTATTATCCCCCTCCTCGACGCGGCGCAAGCAGCAGCGAGACACGGCTCAGGCC
>CAYWNK010000433.1:0-3500 GCA_964459495.1 uncultured Planctomycetaceae bacterium | reverse complement strand
GCGCTTGAACGCATGTCCACAGCCCTTACCAGGGAATACGCCAGCTATAGCTGGCCACATGCGGAACAAGTAGTAGGGGTCATGAAATCCATCTGGCAGCAGTCAGAAGAGAACGAGGTAAGGCTCGCATCTATAGAAGTTTGTATACTAGCAAGCGGAATACTCAACAGATACGCCGCACAAGATTCAACCTTCGAGCTACTGGCATCCGTAACGGACCCGAAACTAGCGCTACGGATTGCTACCCTAGTAGAGAATCACCGAGAATATTCGCGCAAACTTCTAGGGCGGACTGATCGCGATCGACTCCACCCACATATCCTCAGTGCTGCTCCCTAAGCAGAATCCGACACCACCCGGTATGGAGTAAAGTCGAATTCTGCAATCTCTAATGCGACAGTTCTAGCTCAACCTGGCTGTACAGGCTTACCCAATCGTCCACCGCTCGCCCGCGTACACCAGGTCCTCGATCTTCCCAGGACCCTTCTTCGCGATCGCCGCGTCGACCTGCGCGTTGACGCCGACCTCGTAGATCGGCGCCTCAACCGCACGGAAGATCCCCATCGGCGTCGGCTTGTCTTCGTCGTCGGAGAGCGAAGCCATCATCACGGCGGGCGCAGATGAAGCCGTGGACGGGTTCCACGTGTGCGCCTCGGAAGCCGAGCAGTGCTCGATCTCCCAGCCGTTCATGCGGAGGCCCTTGTCGGATTCCTTGCCGTAGACCAGGGGCTGGCCGGGCTGGATGTTGATCGTGCGGTCCGCACGGACGGGCTTGGCCATATCGATGTTGTAGAAGTCCTTATTGAAGATGACGCAGTTCTGCATGATCTCGATGAAGGACGTGCCCTTGTGGGCGGCGGCGGCTTGGAACGTGGCGGCCATGTGCTTGGCGTCCGTGTCCAGGGTGCGCGCGACGAAGGTGGCGTTGCAGCCTAGGGCGAAGCTCAGCGGGTTGAAGGGACGGTCGATGGAGCCCATCGGGGTCGACTTCTTCTTGGTGCCCACCGGGGACGTGGGGCTGTACTGGCCCTTGGTGAGGCCGTAGATCTCGTTGTTGAACAGCAGGATGTTCACGTCGAGGTTCCGGCGCAGGATGTGGGCCAGGTGGTTGCCGCCGATCGAGAGGGCATCGCCGTCACCGGTCACTAGCCAGACGTCGAGCTCGGGGTTCGAGGTCTTGATGCCCGTCGCGAATGCCGGGGCGCGGCCGTGGATCGTGTGGAAGCCGTACGTGTTCATGTAGTACGGGAAACGGCTGGAACAGCCGATGCCCGACACGAAGACCGTGTTGGCGGGGTCGGCCTGCGAATCGGCCATGTACTTCTGGACCGCGGCAAGGATGGCGTAGTCGCCGCAGCCGGGGCACCAACGGACTTCCTGGTCGGACTGGAAGTCCTTCTTCGTGCGCTTGATTGCTGTGTCGGTCATGGCGATTAGGCTCCCAGGAGTTCGTCGATTTTGGAGGTGATGTCGGTGGTGAGGAACGGCTGGCCGGTCACCTTCGGATAAGACACGAAGTTGTGCTGCGGCATCTGCGAGCGCAGCACGTTGGTCATCTGGCCCATGTTCATCTCAGGGACCAGGATTGTCTTGAACTTGCTGAACTTGGCGTCCAGGTCATTGGGCAACGGCCACACGTAGCGCAGGTGCATGCGGCTGACCTTTTGGCCCTTTGAACGGGCGGAGATCACGCCCTGGGTCAGGATGCCCACGGTGGAGCCCCAGCCTAGGACCAAGAGGTCGCCGGAGTCGTCGCCGTCGATCTCGGTCTCGGGGTAGCTGTTCGCCACCTTGTTGACCTTGCCGAAGCGCTGCTCCGTCATCGACTCGTGGTTGGACGGGTCATAGGAGATGTTGCCCTTGCCGTCCTTCTCGAGGCCGCCGATGCGGAACTCCATGCCCGGCGTGCCCGGCTTGACCCAGGGACGCGAGCCGCGCTCGTCGCGCTTGTAGCTCTGGTGTCCCTCGGGGTTCGTGGCGAACTCAGCGGGGAAGGGCTTGAGGGCCTCCAGGTCCGGGAGCTTCCACGGCTCGGCGCCGTTCGCGATGAAGTTGTCCGACAGGTAGATCACCGGCGTCATGTGCTCCACCGCGATGCGGCAGGCCTCAATCGCCATTTCGAAGGCGTCCGAGGGGCGGGAGGCGGCGATGACGGGCATCGGCGCGTCGCCGTTGCGGCCCCAGATCGACTGCAGCAGGTCGGACTGTTCCACCTTCGTGGGCATGCCCGTCGAGGGGCCAGCGCGCTGGATGTCGACGATCACGAGCGGGAGCTCGGTGGAGATCGCCAGGCCCATCGCTTCGCCCTTCAGGGCCATGCCGGGGCCCGAGGTGCTCGTCATGCCCAGGCATCCGGCGAAGGACGCGCCGATCGCGGCGCAGATGGCGGCGATCTCGTCCTCGGCCTGAATCGTGACCACGCCGAAGTTCTTGTACGCGGCTAGGGCCTCAAGGACGGTGGAGGCGGGGGTGATGGGGTAGGAGCCCAGGACCAGCTTCAGGTTCGCCAGCTGAGCACCGGCCACCAGGCCCATGGCCGTCGCCTGGTTGCCCATGATGTTCCGGTAGGTGCCGGCGGGCAGCTCCTCGGTCTTGGGCACCTCATACTGGCCCTGGAACAGCTCGTGGATGTCGCCGGCGTTGTAGCCCGCCTTGAGCGCGCGCTGGTTGGCGTCGACCAGGTCGGGCTTGGACGCGAACTTCTCCGCCAGCCAGTCCAAAGTCGTCTGCATCGGGCGGCTGTACAGCCAGTACATCAGGCCCAGCGTGTAGAAGTTCTTGCACCGGCTCTTGTCCTTGGTGGACAGGGGCGAATCGGCCAATGCCTCCAGCACGCGCGCGTTGATGTCGACCGGAATGACGCGATAGCCGTCCAGCGAACCGTCCTCGAGGGGGTTCGTCTCGCAGCGCGCCTTCTTGAGGTCGGTGTCCTTGAAGTTGCCGGTGTTCACGATCACCGTGCCGCCGGGCTTGAGCGCCTTGATGTTCACCACCAGCGCGGCCGGGTTCATGGCGACCAGCACGTCGGGCGCGTCGCCCGGGGTGTGGATGTCGCTCGAGCTGAACTGCAGCTGGAAACCCGACACGCCGGGGCGCGTCCCGACTGGGGCGCGGATCTCGGCGGGGAAGTCCGGCAGGGTCGCCAGGTCGTTCCCGAGAAGGGCCGAGGTGTGGGTGAACTGGTTGCCGGTGATCTGCATGCCGTCGCCGGAGTCGCCGGCGAAGCGGATCACGACGCGGTCAAGCTGCTGAAGGGGCAGCTCAGCGCCAGGTTGCTCAGTGGTCGTCATGGATTTGGGGCTGTGTGCCCAAGCGGGGCCAGAGCCGCCGGAGAGGGCGTGCCTGGGGGCCGCGGGACGTTGCGCGACCGGTGGGGCCGCGTTTCTGGGCGCTAATTATAGGGACACGTTCCGGGGAGGGTGGCTGGGGCCCGGAAGTTTGTGCGCGGCGGGCCCGCTGGGCTCGTCCGGGGGAACCGGGCGGGCCCGCCGCGCACAAAC
>CAYWNK010000432.1:0-3533 GCA_964459495.1 uncultured Planctomycetaceae bacterium | reverse complement strand
GACTTCGACGTCGAAGTCCTGGACGTAGGCGCTTTGGGTGCCGACGAAGATGTGCTGGTGGGGGACGGCGTGGCCGCCTCCCTCGCCGCGGGCGGCGGCGGCGAGGCGCGTGACCAGGGCCGGCACGGCGGCGGAATAGCCCATCAGACCGAGGCTCTGGGCGGCGCGGGTGCGAATGGTGGGGTGGCTGCTGCTGAGCGCGCGCACGATGGGCAGGGTGAGCGCTTCGTTCGACGCGGCGGCGAGGGCCAGCGAGGCCTGCTCGCGGACGACTTCGGAGCCGTCGAGGACCGCGCGGCGCATGAGCGGCTTGGGCTGGGCCCTGGGGGCCAGTCGGCGCAGGCTATGGGCGGCGAAGGCGCGGCGTTCAGGGGAGCCCTCTTCGAGCCACTGGGCGAGCTTGGCCTGCACCTGTTTTCGGTCGGCGCAGCGGGCCAGGTCGAGGATGGCGAGCTCCGCCGCGATCGGTCCGTTCCCCGCACCCCAGGTGGCGACCTCGAGGACGGCGGGGGAGTCGGCCGCGGCACCGCTTTCGATGCGAGGACGCCGGACGGCCTGGGCGTGCTCGGCGACAAGGGCCACGGGCTCACTGGCGATGGGGTCCTCGATCAGCAGTCTCTCGAGCGCCTGCAGGGACTGGCTGTGCAGGCCCAGCTCAAAGCCCCGCCGCACATGATCCGAGCCGGTCCGCTCGGCTTCGGGGGTCTCCTTCCAGCGGGCCAGAACCCTCTTTTCGGGTTCGGCGCTGAGCACGCTTCCCGCGGGCAGTGGCTGGTAGTCCCGCCCGCGCTTCATCTCCCACACCCCGTTCCGGAGGCGGGCGACCGCCTGCAGGCTGCGGCCGTCGGCGAGCCGGAGGATGCGCCTGCTGCCTACGGCGTCCGCGCTCTTGGGAGCGGCGTCTTGGAGGGCGTCCGCGCTCCACTGAGCGGAAATTTCAATCGGAGGCTGGGGCCCGTGCAGGGACGCAGGGGAGGTGGGGCACGCGAGCGGCAGGCAGAGCCAGGCTAGATACGACATAGATACGGCGACAAGCTCGAGTCAGGGGCGAGGGGACGGCCAGCTCACTCTAGTGCTTCTCCGCCAGCCGGTTTCCCGGGCCGCAGGGCGGATTCCCCGTCGCTGCGCCAGACCAGGGGGCCTGACGACCATGTCACCTCCAGGGGGATGCCCCGCTCCAGGAGCACGCCGGCCGCTGGCGGGACACGGGAAGCGCTGGCCCAGGCAAGGGCTGGACGGGCGCGATCGAGCAGCGGCGCGAGCTGCTCGGTGTGGGAGCCATGGTGGGGAAGGAGCAGCAGGTCGACGGGCCCCGCCGGGGAGGCGCGTTCCAGGGTCTCCCGCAGCCCCCCAGCCTCGGCGTCGCCGGTGAGCAGGACGCGGCTAGACCCGAAGGAAACTTCCAGCATCCGGCTGCCCTCGTTGCCGGGTCCGTCCCGGCCGCGCAGCAAGGTGGCCTCGAAGCGGCCCTTCCGTGAGAGCAAAGCCCTGCCCGTGCGCAGGTCCAGCCGCGGGACCTCGGGGGGGAGCAAGCGGGCCACGCTGTCCGGCAGGGCGCCGTACCAGGCGCGAATCGGAAAGCGCTGGGCCACCCAGTCGAGGGCGCCGACGTGGTCCCGGTCCAAGTGGCTGGCGACTACGGTCAGCGGGCGGGGGCCCCAGCGGCGGAGCACCGGCAGCAGGGCCGCCCGGGCCACCCCAAGCCGGTCCCTCGAGCCGGCGTCGAAGAGCCATGTGCCGGACTCCTCGCTGCGCAGCAGAACAGCGGTGCCGTGCCCGACGTCGAGGGCGACGACCTCGAGCCCGGGGGGCGCAGGTTCATAGGCCGTGGGCAGCAGGCGGCCGGCGAGGACTGCAGCAAAGACGATGACCACGGGCTTGCGGATCCTGGCGGAGTGCGGGCCGGAGCTGCGGCCTCCTCTGAACAGCCAGGCAGCCGTGGCGAGCGCGACCAGGAGCATCGACCAAGGGACACCGGCCGGCAGCACGCGGGGCGTCCACGGCCAGTCGTCGACGCGTGCAAGGCCGGCGAGGAGCGCTTCGAAGGGAGCTGCCAGCCAGGCCTCGGGAATGGCCCAGGGGAGCGCCGCGTGAACCGCACCCAAGCCGAGCAACGCCGCGATCGCGGGCACGGCGGCGGGCGTTGCCAGCATGCCCGCGGGGGCCCATTCACCGAAATGGAGCCACACGACGGGGAGCGTGCAGGCGGTGGCCATGAGCGATGCGCTGGCGGCGCCAGCCGTGAAGCGAGACGCCCGCGCGGCCAGCGCGCGCAGGGCGTGGGGGCGGGCGAGCCCCGTCGGTCCGGCGGGGGCGAGCATCCCGCCGCCCGGCAGCATGGCCTGGATGCGACCCTGCATCCGAGTCGCGCCCAGGAGCAGGCCGAGCGTGGCGCCATAGGAAAGCTGCACCCCGACCTCGCGCAGGGCGAGCGGATCGGCGAGGAGTTCCCAGCCGAGCGCCCAGCACCACAGGTTTTTGCCGTCGATCGGCAGGCCCGCCCCGCGCGGCAGACCGGAGGCGCCGAGGGCCGGAGCCAAAGCGGCCAGGGCGGCCGCGATGGCCGCACGGGCGACGGGCGTTCCCTCCCCGCCGAGGGGCACGAAGCACAGGACCGCGGCGGCCCGCACAAGCGCCCGAGCCCAGCGTGCTCGACTCTCCCGGTGCAGGGCGCAGCGTGCGGGCAAGCGGCGCACAAGCCAGCCGGCTGTGCTGCCCAGGGGCCAGGCGAAGAGAGCGGCGGCGAGGACGACGTGCAGGCCCGAAAGGGCGAGCAGGTGGCGGGTTCCCGTTCGGGTGAAAAGGTCCGCGAGCTCGAAGTCGAGCCCCGCGCGTTCGCCGAACACCAGCGCCCCGAGGAAGCCGGCCAAGCGCTGGTCGTCGAGCTCGCCGAGGCGCCGGCAGCCCGCGGTTCGCAGGTCGCGCAGGGAGCCCAGCACCGGGTCCCAGGGCCGGCGAGGACCGGGGCGCAGTCGTACGACTTCATCGCTGGGGATCTCGATCCGGGCGATGGACGGAGCGTTCGGCTGGCGGGATTCCGCGGCTAGGTCCGGCGCGGGTCCGCGGGCCAGCAGCCGGGGCCTGCCCCCGAGCAAGCGAACCGTTGCGCCCCTCTCGATGACTCCGGTGCCGACCTGCAGGCGGTCCCTGCGGCCAGCCAGGCGTCCGGCGGTGGATTCGGCGTCGCGGCCCACGACGGTCCATGTCCCGGGGGGGTCCCCGCCTTGGCCCGCTCTGCCGAAGCCCGGCTGGGGCGTCGATGTTCTGGGGAGGCCTGGAGGGGCCTGGTTCTCCGGGGCCAGATGTTGGGCGCTGCGCAGGCACGCGAGGGCCGCGAGTCCGACCAACAGCCCCCGGCGCACACCCGACCCGCGGACGATCGCGCGGGCGGCGAGCGCAGCGGCCGCCGCGGCGGCTGCGATGGCCAGGCCGCTGCCCGAGGCCCAGGCGCAGGGGCCCGCGCTCCCCGCCAGCAGGCAGGCCAGCGGCCCGGCGAGGGGCGGCCGGGCGGGCGGTGTTTCGAGGGCCGGCAC
>CAYWNK010000431.1:0-3583 GCA_964459495.1 uncultured Planctomycetaceae bacterium | reverse complement strand
CAGGTCATCCGCTCCTCGCCCCCCACCACCAGCCGCCACTTCAGGCTCCGCACCCAAGCCCGCGGCTCCCCATCCACCGGTTCCACGCGCCGTGCCACCACGTGCCCGCGCCACGCGTGCGGCTGCTTCAGCAGAATGCGCGCGAAGCTCACCCCCTCAGCCCCCGGTCCGGGGCTCAATCCCAGCCCGCACAGGTCCAACAACGTCGACCCGAGATCCGCGTGACTCACGACCTGCGGTCGCAGCTCCGCAGCATCCATGCGCCCGGCCAAGCCGATCACCGTGGGGACGTGAAGTCGCCCCTCCGAAAGCGGTGCCGCCGATGGATCGCCCTGCAGGGCCGTCACCGCCCAGAGCACCTCCGAGCCATGGCCGGACCCATCGATCGCAGCCACGATCCCCGCCGCCTGATCCAGGGGCTGGTCACCCTCCAGGTCCAACACAGCGAACGCCGGTCCATCCCCCGTCCACAGCGCCGACAGATCCGCCCCGCTCACCTCCGGCGTCCGGTACCCGGCCGCCACGAAGCGCGCCCGCAGATCGCCGCCCCCGGTCAGGCCCGGCAACCCGTCAGCTCCACCGAGCAAGTCTCTACGCGCCGCGTCCGCCCCATCGAAGCGCGCAAAGGCCCACTCCATTCGGGTCCCACGCGCCGCCAAGGGCCCATCGGCGAGCGTCCCCTGCCGGTCGAGTCCGCCGGGCTCCGCCGCCTCCGCCAACAGGATCAGCACCGAGGGCGGATCCCCCTTCAGGCGTCCCTCCCGAGGGATTGGCGCTCCAGGCACATCGGAGCCGCACGAGGAAATCGCCAGCACACACCACGCCAACCAGCCGCGTCTGCTCATAACCCCATATTAGGGCCAGGAGCCCTCAAAATCGCACGGTGTAGGTGAGCTTGATCGCGAGCTGCTGCTCGGTGCGCTGGAAGGACGAGAGCGAGTCCTCCTTCTCGAAGCCGAAGAGCCCCACCAGGAAGAGGTTGCGGCCCGGCTCCAGAATCCAGCGCAAGCGGGTCTGGAGCCCGAGCTGCTTGGACTCGGTGTCGTATTGGAAGAGGTTCTTCCAGGAGATATCCGGGCCCGCTGTGAGGTCCAGGTTGGCCGAGAAGAGCTGCGTGTGGAAGCGGTCCCCCTCCAAGCGCGCCTCGACGTCCTCGAAGCCGGCGCTCAGGGTGAAGGCCTTGCTGGGCACCAGGATCGGATTGATGCTGAAGCGCCGGAGGTCTCCACCGAAGAAGTCCCCGTACTCCACCTCCAACTCCCCCAGGATGCGTCGCCGTCCTGACGCCTCGTAGGAAAACTGGTGCGTGGTCATGTCGAAGGTGCCCGCGGGCACCTGGACGCCGTCGCCAAGCTCGAAGCCGTTGTCGAGCGTCTCGCGCTCCTGCTCGATGCTGTAACTGAACGCGTCCTCGGAGAGCAGCTCGATCCCGAGCGGCGACGCGAACACACTCCACGAATCCTCCGAGCCGATCAGGTCCGTCTGCAGCTCCACGCCCGCAGAAGCCTCGTAGGAGCGCAGCCAGCTCGCCTCCTCGCCCTGGCGCCAGGTGTAGCCAAGGTCACTTTGGACGGATTCGACCCCGCGCCGGCGCACAAAGCCCAGGGCGGGATCGAAATCCTCCTCGATCCGCGACCCCTCGATCGACGCATTCCAGTTCGCCGACCGCGCCTGGGATTCGAAGCCGAAGGCGCTGCCGTCCCCGCCCTCGTCGTCGCTGCTCGTGTCGAGCCCCCAGAGCCAGAGGCTCAGGCTCCCGCGGTCCCCAAAGAAGCGGCTGTCGCCGAGCCGCGCATCGAGGCCGAGCGTCGAGGATCCGCCGCCCTCGCCCGGGTTGCCGTCGGTAGCCATCACGCCCAGGGCAGATTCCCCACCGAGATCGTAGGTGGCCCGCGCCACCGCCAGGTTGCGCTCGGGCACCCCGTTCTCGCCGTCGACCGCCACGTTCAACACCCCCACGTTCAGCGGCCCGTGCCTCCCCGTGTATTTGAGGCCGCCCAGGATCGGCAGCGTCTGCCCCTCGCTGTCGCGGCCCACGTTGCGCGAGAAGAACGGCACCAGGGATCGGCTATTCGACGGAGCGCCAAACTCGAAGAGCCCCGCGTCCTCCAGGAAGAAGGCGCGCTTCTCCGGGAAGAACAGCGGGAAGCGCGTGAGGTTGATCTGGCGGTTGTCGACCTCGGTTTCGGCGAAGTCGGTGTTGATCGTCACCCGCAGCGTCGAGCTTGGATTCGGACGCCATGACATGTCGAGGCCCACGTCACCCCGCCAGGTGAAGTCGTCCTCGCCATCCGAGCTGGTGAAAGTCGTGGTGGCAAAGGGTGTCACGTCCAGACCAAGTCCCTGCTCCAATCCGGTCAGTCCGGTGATCCGCCCACCCTCCGGCAGTTGGAAAAAGCGATACGCGGGACTCGGCGAAGCCCAGCGCAGTTCCTCGCCGGAAGCGATTCGGATCCGCCGAAGATTGAAGCCCCAGGACGTGCTAGAGGGGTTGAAGGCCAAAGTTTGGAACGGGAATGCCAGCTCCGCCTCCCAACCGCGACCGGTGATCCCGGAGCGTCCGCGCCAGATCCCGTCCCAGTCCTTGTTGAAGCGGTTGCCCGAGTCCGACAGCAGGGCGTCTCCGCGCGAACCCGCCGGCGTGATCTGGAACCAAAACGCCGAGCGCTCGTCGGCGAAGGTATCGAACCACATCTCGACAACATCGTCGTACTGGATGTTCGCGTCCCGGTCCGCCTGGCGACCCCGCACCTCACTCGGATCGTCGAAGCAAACCAGCGAGACGTAGAGGAACTCCGCGTCGTAGGCGATGCGAACTTCGGTGGGATGGCTCACCGGTGCACCTGGAATGGGCTCGACCTGGGTCAGCGGCCCAATCAGAGGCGCCCGCTGCCACATGTCCTCGTCGACCCGGCCATCGAGGACGGGGATCTCATCCGCCGTGATACGCATGGCGCGCACGGACGAAGACGCGTTGCCCTGGGCAAGGGCACGCGCGGGGCATAGGACACTCAGGCCAATCAGGGCCGCGAGCGGCACAAGCAATCGAAACACAAACACCGCGTGGGCAAGGGGCAGGTGCGGAGAGGCGGGGAGGGAGAGTCTAGCGGCTACGGACCGCCCATTCCTGACCGCCTTGCGACTGTCCCGTACGTTCCCGGTTAGTCGGGCTAGCCCAGCGTCGCACCCCGCAGCGTGCTCACTGTCCAAGCGCCGCCTCCGATCAACGTGACTACGCAAAGCCCCAGCATGACCGGCCCGACCCCGTGTCCCGCATCGAGCAGCCAGCCCGTCACCAGGGCCCAGAGGCTGAACGCCACCGCGTTGCCCAGGAACTCGAGCGCATGGACGCGCCCGCGGAAGCGGTCGTCGACGCTGCGCTGCCAGAGCACGCTGGAACCGACCCAGATCGCGCTCCCCCCCATGTGCGCGAAGGCGACGGCGCAGCAGGCGAACAGGAAGCTGGGCACGAACGGCACGAAGCCGTAGCCCACGGCCCCAAGCACAAAGCCGCCGCCAACCAGCTTCACGAGCCGGCGGTCATCGCCCTTGGCCAGGGCCCGGGCGACAAAGGGCCCGATAC
>CAYWNK010000430.1:0-3595 GCA_964459495.1 uncultured Planctomycetaceae bacterium | reverse complement strand
CCCTTCGGCCCGGTCCAGCAAAGTGTGACCGAGCTGGGGATGAACTTGAGCTCAAGGCCCAGCCTACGCAGATCCATGTCTGGGATTTGAGACACTCACGGATCTTCAATCCGGGGCCCTGGGGCCCAGCTACGCGAGTTCTCCTTCCGCTGGGGGGCCCGGAAACCAGTGCCCAGGCGCTTGCCGTCCCCCCAAAAGGAAGTTGCAGTTCTGGGAGTCCCAACCTGGGCCCGCCTGGCCGTGCAATCACTGGCCAGGTGGGCGAAGCGTGGCCTGGGACTTCAGCCGCGCAGGAGCTCTTCGGCCTTGACGAGCTCGGCGGACAGCTCCATATCGAAGTTTTCGAAGTCCTCAGCCTGCAGTCCAGTGACCTCCATCGCGATCCGGTCGGGCTCGTGGCGCAGCCGCTGATCGGCCTTTTCGTCCAGGCTCACGAAGGTCATGGTCTCCGCCAGGTGGGTCGTGCTGACGAGGGCGACGTCGAACTTCGCCTTGCTCGGGTCGTGGTGGTAGCGGATCGTGTCGACGATCAGGTCGGGCAGGGACCAGCTGGTGGCCAACCGAGCTCCAACCTCGGCGTGGTGCATGCCGAGGATCACGCGCTCCGCGTCGTTGGTGCTGCGACCGCAGGCGATCTCGGCCTCCACCTGGGCCTGATGCTCGGCCATGTAGCGTGAGAGCACGACCTCCCCGACGTTCTGCAGGAGCCCGGCGGTGTAGGCCCGATCGGGATCGGTCCTGCCGTGGTGCTGGGCGAGCAGTCGGCTAGCGACTGCGTTTGTCACGCAGCGGGCCCAGAGGCCCTCCGCATCCGGATCCCCGTTCTTTGCGTGCGACTGGAAGTAGCGGTTCGCGCAGGTGGTCATCACCAGGCTGACCAGCGTCTCGGTGCCCAGCATGTTGCCGGCCTCACGGATCGAGGCCACTTCGCGCTGGAAGCCGTAGTACGCCGAGTTGCACAGCTTGAGAACCTTGCCGACCAGGGCTGGATCGGTCTGGATCGTCTCGATCAGGTCGTTCGGAACGGTTCCTTGTCTTTGCGAAAGCTGCAGAACCGCAGCAGCCACCTGTGGAAAGGGCTGCAACGAACGCATCGACATCACGATCTCATTCAGTGCAAGAGCCATACCTGATTGCTGTCGGGTCAGGCAGGGCCGAATCTGTACGGCCCCCGTTGGAATCGGGGCCCAATCCCGTGGGCGAGCAGCCTCAGCTGGCAAACAGGCGCGACGGGTCCCGGAATGCTTTGAATTCCAGCGCGTTGCCGGAGGGGTCGAACAGGAAGAAAGTTCGCTGCTCCCCGATTTCACCCGCGAAGCGCGTGCGCGGTTCAATCACGAATTGAGCCCCGCGCTGGGTCAAGCGCGCACTCAGTTCCTCCCATGCCTCAATGTCGAGCACGACGCCAAAATGAGGCACGGGAACGGCGTCAGAATCCACGTCGGCGGTGGTGTGCCCGGGGCCGGGGGTGGTCTGCAAGTGGAGCACGACCTGGTGTCCGTACAGGTCGAGATCGACCCAGTGATCGGAGGTGCGCCCCGTGGAGCACCCGAGCCAATCGGTGTAGAAGTGCACGGTCTCCTCCAGGTCCCTGACAGGCAGGGCGAGGTGGAACGGCGGGGTGGTGGTCTGAGGGCTCATGGAGGAACGCAGGGTGCTCACTGGTAGGTGTCGTGTCCGAGCTTTTTCTTCTGATTGAGAGTGCTGTAGGCGGCTCCCAGGGCCTCGGCGTCGCCTGCGAGAGTGGCCGCCTGCATCTGTAGGACGTTGTCCAGGGTCGAGGTCATCAGGATCTTGTAGCGGACCATCCAGGCGGCTTGTTCGTCGCGGGCCGCCGGGTCGCGGGGCGTCGGCGGATTGGCGATCGAGGTGAGGCACGCGCTTTCCATGGCGCCCAGCGCGCCGATCAGCGCCTCCTTGTTCGCCGCCGGGTCGGCGACGAGCTTGCGCAGCTTGCGCTGGTTGCCCTGGAGCACTCCCATGGCCTCCTGCAGGGGGGTGGGGCCCTCATCAGCAGCGGGGTCCTGAACGGCGAAGCCCTGGGCCGCGGGGACGGCGGCATAGAGGGCGAGGGGCGCAACAAGCAGGCAGCAAAGGGTCAGTCGACGCATGGGATTGTTCCGGGGGAGAGGGTTGGTGGGCAGTCTAACGGGCGACCTGTCCGGGAGGCCTGCCCGCCGCGACGGCTTCCCATAGGGCGAAATGCTGCTGCGCGCAGCGGGTCCAGGTGTAGCCCTGGGCCAGGGCGATACGGGCGGAACGCTCGTGTGTGAGGCCAAGGGCTGCGGCGAGGGCATCGGCGACCTGAGCTGCGTTGGGGTCCCGGGGCATCCACGAGCCCAGATCGCCCAGGGCCTCCTCAAAGGCAGGGAGTCGCTCGGCCGCGATGGCTAGGCCCATGGCGCAGGCCTCCAGGGGGGTTACGGGGGATCCCTCGTCCTGGGCGAGGTGCAGCAGCACGGCGGAGCCGGCCACGAGGGACGGCATCTGGCCCTCGATGGGATCGTCGATCCACCGCACGTCGCCGGCCACGGGGCTGCGATCCAGGGCCTCGCGGAAGGCCGGAGCCGCCTGGGCGGGGCGTCCGACCAAGCAGAGCTGGGCGGGAGCGCCTCCCGCCCTCAGGCGCTCGAAGCCGGCGAGAGCGAGCTCAGGGCGTCGTTCGGGGCGCAACGCGCCCAGCACGAGGATGCGGGGAGGCGAATCCCCAGACCGCCCAGCTTCCTGCGCTGCGAACGGATCACCGGCCTGGCCGGCGAGGTCGCGCACCCAGTGTTCGGCGCCGACCGAAACTTGGGCGACGCTGGCGGGGTCGACCCCGTAGCGCTTTGGCACCTCGAGCGCGTAGTGCTCGCAGAAGACCGCGGTGGCGCTCGCGCGCCGAACGGCCTCGGCGAGGGCGAGGTCGGCCGGGCTCCCGGGCGGGGGCAGCTCGGCGATCGGCAGTACCTGGGGGGCACGGCGCACCGGAGGCTGCTCCGGAAGGATCCGGTGGAAGACATCGACGCCACCCAGCAGGTCGTCCGCGCCGAGCCGAAACCAGCGGTTCCCGAGGGTCAGCGCACGGCGGGGGAGGAGGAATCGGCGCCGGCGCAGGGGAAGTTGCGGGTCTGCTAAACCGAGGGGCGCGCCTTCCATGGCGCGCGGGCCCGAACCCCACTCAAACAGGGCCAGTTGGGGACCACCCTTGCAGCGCACGGCCGCGCGGACCATCTCGCGGGCATAGCGCCCGACCCCGGGCGCATGGGCCACGGCGGGCAGGTAGTCGATCCCGACGCGCACCGGCGGATGGCGTTAGCGACGCCGGAAGCGGCCGCCGGTGGACCCCGCCTGGGGCCCAGCCTTGGGTCCCGTCTGGCGGCCCTTCGCCTCGTTCGCCTTGGCGGCTTCGCGCTCCTGGTGCCGAGCGATGGCCGCGGCAGCGCCGCGGCGGTAGCTGGGCTTGGGCTCGTGCACCTGGCTCGGGAACTCCCTCGCGATCTGGCGCTCGATCTCCTTGCGCTGCATGGGCGTGGGGACGGGGCCCACGAGTCCACCTTCCAGCCGCATATCCTTCAGGAACTCTCCCCATAGGGCTTTCGCAAACGGCAACCAC
>CAYWNK010000429.1:0-3613 GCA_964459495.1 uncultured Planctomycetaceae bacterium | reverse complement strand
GCATCTGCGAAACGAATCGGAGCAGCGAAACCGGTGCCAGCAAGGCCTCCCGTCGCTCCGCCGGCCCGGAAGGGAGCGAATGAGGACAGAACGGAGACGCCTCGGTAGTCATCGCTCGCTCTTTCCTTCCCAACGGGCTCGACGAACCTCAACCGGAACTTGGGTCCCGGCGATGATGCACGCCTGCCCTACCCGCTGCAGCTAGGCTCAGGCACGATCGACCTGCGGCCCGAGTTGATCTGGTCGCGCTGGACGCGGCGCTGGTCCTACGGCGCCCGCGCCTCCGCGATCGTGCGCACATCCAGCAACGACAACGGCTACACGCTCGGGGACCGGGCGGAACTCACCGCCTGGGTGGCCCGCCGCATCGATCGCGACCACAGCCTGTCGATCCGGGTGCAGGCCAGCCGCCAGGGCGGCATCGAAGGCGCGGACTCCGACCTCAATCCAACCTCCAGCCCGGCCGCCAATCCCGGGTCCAGCGGAATCTCCCGTGTCGATGCCTTCCTAGGAATCCAATACGTGGGCGTTGCCGGGCACCGCTTTTCAGCGGAGCTTGGGGGCCCACTCCTACAGCACGCCGACGGCTTCCAGGTCGACACCGACCTGGTCGCATTCCTCGCCTGGACCTACTCGTTCTAGCCTGGCGAGCAGCCCGCGGAGCAGCGCTTGGTCGATCAGTGTCCGGGGACCAGGATCCGCTGGCACTGCGTGCACTGAACCAGGTCGACGCCACGGGCAAGCCGAACGGCCAGGTTGCGCGGGATCTCAACGAAGCAGCCCTGGCAAATCCGGCCGCTCAATTCGGCAAGGGCTTCCCCCTCCCGCGTCGCCAGCAGGCCCTTGTAGAGATCGAGGGTCGGGGTATCGATCGGACCCGCGCCAGAGGCGACCGATGCCCGATCGGACTGGAGCTTGGCCAGACGCTCTTCCGCGTCCTTGATCTCCTTCTCGACGTTGTTCGTGAACTCATCGAAGGTGGCCTGCGCGGCCTTCTTGCGATCTTCGAGCTCGGTGCTCTCTTTCTCCAGCGCCTCGACCTGGCCCATCATTTTGAGCGCATCGGACTCCGCCTGGTCGACCGTACGCTCCACCGAACGGATCTCGTGGGTGTAGGAGGCGAGCATGGCCGCGTCCACCTTGCCCGAGGCGGACTCCTGCTCAAGCTTTCGCTTGCGGTCCCGCTGGCCGGTGACCGCATGCTCGATCTCCTTGATCGAGCTGCGCAGGTCGGTCGCCGCCTGCTCGTGGCGCTCGATCTGGGCGTTCATCGCGTCCATCTCCGTCTGGCGAGCGGCCAGTTCGGCCGGGAGTCGCTTGAGTTCGCCCTCCACCTTAAAGATGTGGCGGTCGATCTCTTGGAGCGACCTAAGGGCTTGGAGGGTTTCCTGCATGAATTCGGGCGGCGAGGGAGGGGACGGTCGCAGAAGTGTATCGGCGGCCGGGGGCAGAGTCATCCAAGGGGCCCCAATTGACCGCGCCCAACAGGGCCAGGACGGCACGAACGGCGCCCCGGACGTGCCGGAGCGCCGTTCGCGCCTGCCCCGAGGGGCAAAGATTCCTGGGGCCCCCCGCGTCCGCCGCCCTTGCCCAAGGAGGAGCCGGCGCCGGTCGGGGGGCCCGGCTGGCCTACAGATCCTTGGGGTCGCCCTCTTCGTCGAGCAGGATGACCCCGTCGAGGAAGCTGGCGAGCTGACGAGCACGCACCGGGTGGCGGAGCTTGCGCACGGCTTTGGCCTCGATCTGCCGCACCCGCTCGCGGGTCACGCGGAAGATGCGGCCGACCTCCTCGAGGGTGTAGGTGTAGCCGTCCCCGATGCCATAGCGGAGCTTGATGATCTCGCGCTCGCGGAAGGTCAGGGTCGATAGGACGTCCTCGATGCGCTCCTTCAGCATCTCCTGGCCAGCAGCCTGGAGCGGGCTCTCCGCCGACTCGTCCTCGATGAAGTCTCCGAAGTAGCTGTCGTCGGACTCGCCGATAGGCCGGTCGAGGCTGATGGGGTGCTTGCTGATCTTCATCACCCGCTTGGCCTCCTCCACCGAGATCCCGGTGGCCTCGGCCACCTCCTCGACGGACGGCTCCCGGCCTTTGGCCTGCACGAGCTTCTTGGTGACGTTGCGCAGCTTGCTCATCGTCTCGATCATGTGGACCGGAATGCGGATCGTCCGCGCCTGGTCGGCAATCGAGCGCGTGATAGCCTGGCGAATCCACCAGGTCGCGTAGGTCGAGAACTTGTAGCCACGGCGGTACTCGTACTTCTCGACCGCCTTCATGAGGCCGGTGTTGCCCTCCTGAATGAGGTCGAGGAACGAGAGCCCGCGGTTGCGGTACTTCTTGGCGATGGACACCACCAGACGCAGGTTGCCGCTGGACAGCTTGCGCTTGGCCTCCTCGTACTCGGCGTAGTAGAGGTTCACCAGGTCCGAACGCTCCTTGAGGGAAGCGGTGGTCTCCAGGGCGCTCATCTCGTACTCGTCGAGACGTGCCTTGAATTCCTCTGCCTGGGCCGTTTCACCGGCTTTGTGGGCGCTTTCGTACTTGCGATCGACCGCCTTCATTTCGCGGTAGTGCTCCTCGAGATCGAAGGAGTAGGGACGCACCTTCTTGATCTGCAGGTGGCATTCCTCGATGAGGATCACCAGCTTGCGGCGCAGGTTCTGCACGCGGGCCTGGGCGGCCGAACGCTGGTCTTTGGTCAGACCTCCCTCGAGCAGAGGGCGGTACTCCTGCTGGATGCGCTCGAACAGACGCTCGATCGTCTCGATGTTGACCGGCAGTCGCTTGGCCAGGAACGCCTTGCCCAGGGTCTCAACGATCTTGGGATCGTCGTCCACCTTGGGGTTGGGGTTGACCTTGAGGGTCCGATCGAAGGCGAGCTCGCCCGCGCGCACCTGGCGCAGGGTGTCGATCGAGATCTTCATGCAAATCCCCGAGCCCATGCACTTCTTGCGGAAGCGCTTGCGGGTGATCTCGATGGACTTGGCCAGGAAAATCTCCTGCTCACGGGTGAGCAGAGGAATCTCGCCCATCTGGGTGAGGTACATCCGCACCGGATCGTCGATCTTCTCGGCGATGACCGAGGTGGCCGGCGCGGTCACGATGCGACTGATCGGACTCTTCGAGGTTGAGGCCGATGCCGTGGCCGTGGCCTTGGCCTTGGCCTTGGCCCCGACGCTCGGGGTCTCCACTTCGCCGTCTGCGTCGTCGAGGACCTCGACGTTCGCGTCCTCGAGCCCCATGAAGATCTGATCCATCCGATCCGGGGGAACGAACTGATCCTCGAGCATCTTGGACATCTCGCCGTAGGTCAAAAAGCCCTTGCGGCGACCTTCCTCGACCAGGAGTTTGAGGGTCTCCTCGATTTTGTCAGACATGGGGATGTGGGTTGGGTCCAGGGGTCAGAGGACCCGGGGCTTGGCCATCGCTCGCCCGCCAGACCTGCCCGATGAAGGGGCGAGGCCAGCTGCAAAACGCTCCGGCTGGACCGGGCGTCGTTTGCGGTGGGTTACGGGGCGGAAAGGGCGCGGATGCGGGGTCGGAGGGCGCTGGGTCGGGGTGGCGACTCAGGCTGCCCCTCCTACGGACGGAGGGAGAGGAAATTGGGTTCCCGGT
>CAYWNK010000428.1:0-3623 GCA_964459495.1 uncultured Planctomycetaceae bacterium | reverse complement strand
CGTCGGCCCCCAAGGCGAACCGGAGGCCGTGGTGGTCTGCGTGGGCCGCGACGCCACGGTCGGCCTGGACGCACGCGACGGCAAGACCCTCTGGAGCCAGCCCCACAAGCGCCCCGAGCTCACGAACTTCGCGATGCCCCACCTAGCTGGTACCGGAGTCCTGGTCTCCGGCCAGGGCAACCGGGGCCTGGTGCGCTTCGAAGTCACCCCGGGGCCCGAGGGCCTTCGCACGGAGGAGGCCTGGTGGACCCGGGGCGCCCAGTTTTCCCACGGGCGCACCCTGGTCCAGGACGGATTGCTGTACGGCAGCACGGGTTCCCAGCTCTGCTGTGTGGACGTGGCGACCGGGCGGCTTGTCTTCCGTCAGCGCGGTTTCGGCGAATGCTCCCTCGTGCAGGCAGGGCCCTTCACCGTCCTGCAGACCGAGGGCGGCGAGCTCCTGGCGACGACCCTCAGCCCAGAACGCGTCGAGGTCTGGTCGCGGGAGAAGGTGCTGGCCCCCAAGGCCTGGTGCGCGCCAGTGCCCGTGGGCGCCGACGCGGGCGGCGGCCTGCTCTGCCGCGACGGCAAACGCCTCGTGCGTCTCGATCTTCCCCCGGCCCCGAGCGCCGAAGACAGCCCGATCGAGGTCATCGACACCGGTGGTACGCGCGCTACCACGGGCGCCTTCCAGCTGGCTCCATCCCGGCTGGCCTTTGCGGTCGGACGCTACACGGCCAGAGATCGGGAGCCCATCGTACTGCGGGTGGAAGAAGGCGCCTTTTCCGCTCGCCTGGGCGAAGGCGAGTGGAGCCCCGCAGTCGCTCGCTCGCCAGCGGACTGCATCGTCCCGGCGCTGAACGCTTCGTTCGAGCTCCTCCCGCAAGATGGCCCGGTCCCGGCAGGCATGCTCTGGACCGACACCTCCGCCGAGTGGCAGGGCGAATTCCAGCCCCTCGATCCAAGCCCGTGGACCGCTGACCAGCGCGCGCGCATCACGGGAACATGGACCATCGCCGAGGGCCTTTCGGTCACGCTGGCTGAGGAAAACGGGACCCTCGTCGGGAGTTCCACCGTGCACCCGGGTGTGAGCTTCACCTGCACTCCGGATTCGCCTCTGCGACTCTGGCTCGACGCCTCCAACGGGAACTACGGGATCCCCCGTGCGTTGCTGGTCCTGCCCGAGTCGGGGGAGGTCACCCAGCTGACGGTTCACCAGGAGGACGACAGCTACACGGCGAAACGCTAGCCCCGGTGCTCCCCTGCCAGAAGCCCCCACGGATCGGTGGGCTTGGACTAGCCTCTAGCCATGAAGCTCTTCGCCGCCAGCCTGCCGATCGCCGCCGCCCTGCCCTGCGCCGCCGCCCAGGCCCCCACCCCCCTGGTCGTCGAGGGAGACCTGGTCCCCGGCGTCGGCACGGTGACCGGCATCAACCACATTGCGCTGGCCACCAACTCCCAGTGGCTCGTGGAGGTCGACACCGACAACGCCGACACGGAAGCCGACTCGGTAATCATCCGGAACGGGGCGATGGTGCTGCGCGAAGGAGACCCCGCCCCCGGCATCCCCGGCGCAACCCTCGATAGCTTCGACTCCTTGTCGCTGACGCCCCTGGGCGGGCTGGGTCGCAACGACTTCCTCGACGGTCCTCCCTCCGGCTTCGACTCTGCGGTCTACAAGGATTCCACGCTCCTGATTCAGGAGGGCGACCTTGTCAGCGCCGCCGGCATCACCCCGGGCACCCCCTACATCGGCTTCTTCGACGTCAAGGTTGGAGCTCTCGACCGGCTGCTCGTCATGGCGAGCATCGACGACCCCGCGATTGCCAGCAGCGTCGACCGCGCGCTCGTGATCCTCGACGCCAGCGGCGGCACCCTTGGGTCCACCACGCTCGTCGGCCGCGAAGGTGAGATCTTGCCGGGGCAGACTCTGCCCCTCGATGACTTCGAGACAGGCCCCCACTCGACCGCCTTCCAGGGCCAGGACCAGGTCATGTACATCGCCGATCTCGAGGGCTCGGTCGCCGACAGCGTGATCTACCTGAACGACGCGATTCTTGCCCAGGAAGGACAGCCATCGCCGATCGCCGGCCGTCTCTGGGGCAGCCTCGCCTTCTCCCCCGTCGACTTGAACAGCACCGGGGACTACGCCTTCCGCGGCACGCTCGATGGAGACCCTTCCACCAACACCTTGATCGTCAAGAACGGCGTAGCGATCGTGGTCGAGGGCGATAGCCTGCCCGCCTTCGCGCCCTTCCAGCTGACGAGCTTCGGCACAGGACCCGTCCACGTGGATCGCAACGGCAGCGTCCTGTGGTACGGCGACTGGAACGACCCCGATACCGACCGCGACACCGGCCTCTTCCTCGACGGGCGCCTGCTGGTCCAAGAGGGCGTGACCACCGTGGGCGGCGTCGTCATCGATACCCTGCGCGGCATCCAGGACGGCTACATTCTGTCCCGCGATGGACGCTTCGTCATGTTCGAGGCCATCCTCCAGAACGGAGACGAGGGAGCATTCCTCCTCGACCTGGGGTTGGGAACCAACTACTGCACCGCGGTTCCGAACTCCTCTGGCATGACTGGCCGCATCGCAGCCAGCGGCTCGGACATCGCGGGCGGCAATCCCCTGCGCCTGATCGCTGACCAACTGCCGATCAACCAGTTCGGCTTCTTCGTGGCGAGCCTCTCCCAGGGGAATTTCCCCGGCATCGGCGGCAGCCAGGGCACCCTCTGCCTCGGCGGGACCATCGGACGCTTCAACAGCCAGATCCAGTTCAGCGGACTCGCTGGGACCTTCGAAATCCCGGTCGACACTCTCGCGATTCCACTGACGCCGGCGGTCGCGATCCAGGCCGGAGAAACCTGGAACTTCCAGGCCTGGCACCGCGACTTCAATCCGATCGCCACAAGCAACTTCACCGACGGGCTCAGCGTCCCGTTCCAATGAAAACCCTCCTCGCCGCGCTGGCCCTGGTCGCCCTCGGCGCCGCCACACCAGCCCAGGATGAGCCCGCCGGGAGGCCGGATGTCCTGCTGATCTGCATCGACGACCTGCGGCCGGAGCTCGGCTGCATGGGCGGACTCGCGCAGACCCCAAACCTCGACAGGTTGGCCGCAGACGGGCGCCTGTTCGAACGCCACTACGTCCAGGTCCCCACCTGTGGGGCCAGCCGCCGCTGCCTGCTGAGCGGCTGCCGTCCCAGCGAGCGCAAGCACCTGAGCAACGGGGCATGTGTAGGTCTGGGCGCAGACACCGGCGGCGCACCAACGCTTCCCGCACTGTTCCGTGGGGCGGGCTGGCACACCGCCGCGATCGGCAAGATCAGCCACGAACCCGACGGCTACCGCGGCAACGACCCGCAGGGCCGTGAGCCCGAGCTGCCCGGCGCTTGGGACGAGATCTTGCTGCCCGACTGGCCCTGGGGCCGGGGCCACGTGGGCTTCTTCGGCTACGCCGATCACACGAGCCGCGAGCGCGGCGTCTCGCCTCCCATGGAGTTCGAGGGGGAAAGCGACCTGGCCTACCCCGACGGCTGGATCGCGCGTGCCGCGGCGAAGCGCTGGAAGCAGGAGCGTGACCGGCCGCTCTTTCTCGCCGTCGGCTTCTACAAACCACACCTCCCCTTCACCGCCCCCAAGGC
>CAYWNK010000427.1:0-3629 GCA_964459495.1 uncultured Planctomycetaceae bacterium | reverse complement strand
GATCTTCCTCTGCTGCGGTGGCGTCCGAGTCACGCCCGCGTTCTCAGCACCTGGAGTCTTCCACGAAAGGTGCAGGAGAGCCCAAAAAAACAACCGAACCGCCTCGCCCCGGTGGGCGAGACGGCTCGGTCTCGTTTTGCGCTCGCTGGGAGCTAGGGCTCAGTGCGCGTGTCCGTGTCCGGCGCCCGCGGCTTCTTCTTTGCCGTCGGGGAGCTCGGAGACGAGGGCGTCGGTGGTCAGCAGGAGGCTGGCGACGGAGGAGGCGTTTTGGAGGCCCGAGCGGACGACCTTGGTGGGGTCGATGACGCCGGACTTGACCAGGTCCTCGTAGGTGTCGGTGGCTGCGTTGTAGCCGTGGTTCTTGGCCTTGCCGTTGAGGACGTTTTGAACGACGACGGCGCCGTCCATGCCGGCGTTCTCGGCGATTTGACGCAGGGGAGCCTCGAGGGCGCGGCGGATGATCATCGCGCCGATGCGCTCGTCACCCTCCAGCTTGAGTGCCTCGACGGCCTTGATGCAGGAAAGAAGCGCAACGCCGCCGCCGGGCACGATGCCCTCTTCGACGGCCGCACGCGTGGCGTGGAGGGCGTCCTCGACGCGGGCCTTCTTCTCCTTCATCTCGGACTCGGTGGCGGCCCCGACCTGGATCTGTGCCACGCCACCCGACAGCTTCGCGAGGCGCTCCTCGAGCTTCTCGCGGTCGTAGTCGGACTTGGTGCCCGCGATCTCGGCGCGGATCTGCTCGATGCGGCCCTTGATGTCGGACTTCTTGCCGGTGCCTTCGACGATCAGGGTCGCGTCCTTGGAGACGAGCACCTTCTTCGCCGTCCCGAGGTCCTTGACGGTCATGCCCTCGAGGCTGACGCCCATATCCTCCATGACCGGCGTGCCGCCGGTCAGGATGGCGATGTCCTGCATCATGGCTTTGCGGCGATCGCCGAAGCCAGGTGCCTTGACGGCGACGCAGGGGAACGCGCCACGCAGCCGGTTCACGACGAGGGTCGCTAGGGCTTCACCCTCGATGTCCTCGGCCAGGATGACCAGCGGGCGACCGGACTGGGCCACCTGCTCGAGCAGAGGGATGACGTCCTTGATGGACGTGATCTTCTTCTCGTGAACGAGAATGTAGGGGTTCTCGAACTCGCAGCGCATGGCGGCGGGGTCGGTCACGAAGTGGGGCGACAGGAAGCCCTTGTCGAACTCCATGCCCTCGACGACGTTGATTTCGGTCTCCAGGGTCTGACCGTCCTCAACCGTGATCACGCCGTCTTTGCCGACGCGCTCCATGGCCTCGGCGATCTTGTGGCCGATCTCGTTGTCGTTGTTGGCTGCGATGGAGGCCACTTGGGCGATCTCCTGCTGGCCCTTGACGGTGTTGGACTGCTTCTTCAGCGTGTCCACGCACGAGCTCACGGCGCGATCGATGCCGCGCTTGAGGGCGACCGGGTTGGCGCCGGCGGTCACGTTCTTCAGGCCCTCGAGGAAGATGGCCTCTGCCATCACTGTGGCGGTGGTGGTGCCGTCTCCGGCCGCATCGTTGGTCTGCTGAGCAACTTGCTTGACCAGCTGAGCGCCCATGTTCTCGTAGGCGTCCTCCAGCTCGATCTCCTTGGCGACACTCACGCCGTCCTTGGTGACGGTCGGGCTCCCAAAGGACTTTTCGATGATGACGTTGCGCCCACGGGGGCCCAGCGTGACCTTCACCGCGCGTGCGAGCTTCTGGACGCCGGCACGGATGTGCTCGCGCGCGGGAGCGTCATAGGAAATCTGCTTGGCTGCCATTGGATATCTTCTCTTAGTTGGGCCGAGGGGGGAGGAACGCAGGTGGGGTGGATGCGTCCTAACCGATGATGCCGAGGATGTCGTCCTCGCGCATGATCATGAAATCGTCGCCCTGGTACTTGACCTCGGTGCCGGCGTAGGAGGTGAAGAGCACGCGATCGCCGACGCTGACGGCGAAGGTGGTCTTGTCGCCGCTCTCGAGGGTCTTGCCTTCGCCGAGGGCGATGATGATGCCCTCCTTGGGCTTCTCCTTCGCGGACTCGGGCAGCAGGATGCCGCCGGCGGATTTTTCTTCGGCCTCGACGCGCTGCACGAGGACGCGATCACCGAGGGGACGGATGGCGACTTTCTTGGACTTGGTCTTGGTGGCCATGGAGTTTGTCCTTTTGGACTCTTGGGTAGATTGGGGAGTTGAGGAGTCAGACGAAATCCGACGTCGCGATGGGGGGCGAGCCGGATGGAGGGTGGGATGGCGCTAGGCGCAGTCGCCCCAGTGGAGCTGGAGGATGCGGGTCACCGATTCCCGCAGCTCGGCGGGGCGTACGGGCTTGCGCAGCACGTCGCTGGCGCCGGTCGCCATGAGGTAGCGCTGGACCTCTTCGGGGGCGTCCCCGCTCCAAAAGATGCAGGGCACGCCGAGCTCAGCACTGCGCATCTCTTGCATCACCTCGACCCCACTCCGGCCGGGCATGTGCACGTCCAGCAGGGCCAGGTGGAAGCGATCGGCCCGCAGCTGCTCGATCGCGGATACACCGGTCTCGGCCTGGCGTACCTCGAGTCCCAGGGCACCGAGCAGTTCGACGGCACCGAGGCGAACCTCGTTGTCGTCGTCGGCGATCAGGATGCGGCGGTCAGTGAACACTGGGTGGAGGGGGCTGGGCGGGAACAGTGGCCCACGTGTCTGCGATCAGAGCAAACCCCGTGCCGTGTGAGGGGGGCTGAGTGGAATCGCGATCGATGGGGCTAAGTGGCTGTTATGGCTTGGTTTATGCTCGGTATCTTGCCTCGGCGGAGGAGTCCGCTGAGCGGCAGGGGCTGGGCCTGCTGCCAACGTGGCAGCGGGCTCAAGGGCTCGGCTGGCGGCCTGTCAGCTTGGCAGCCGAGGGTCTAGGGCAGGGCCCCGTGGATCCAGGGCCCAGCGGCGGATGCTCCGCGCCGTCGACAGGAATCCGCCAAGGCAAGTTCGGGGGCAAGGGGTGCATGTGCGCTGGCGGCCGCGGGGCTTCGGTGCGGGTGAAGGCGCCCGTTGCAGTTGCTTGGATGCCCGAGCGACGGGGGCGCCCGGCCTCGGTCGAGGGCGAGTGCAAGCCGTTGGCTACCTCCATGTTGGACGGTGCTCTTTCCCTGCGGGCCTGCTCGATGCTGGAGCGCAAAAGTAGCCGCGCAATCGCGTGGGCAGGAGTGCCTTGGCGAGTTCGCGGGCGGCCCGGTGCGCGCCGCGGCGTGGGTGGTTAGCCTTCTCCTACCCTCGTCCTTCGCAGCTCGCTATGGCTCCCCCCGACCACTCTCGCTCCGTCCAGCAGCTCGTCGCCGAAGCCTCCGTCTTCGATGCCCATGCGGACAGCCTGCAGCGGGCGCTGGACCTGGGACACGATCTCGGTGTTCGCGGCCCCGGGCACATGGACCTCGAGCGAGCCAAGGCCGGCGGGGTGGGGGCGCAGGTTTTCGTGTGCTGGGTCGATCCGGCCTACATCGATCGGCCTGGTGGGGCTGTCGCAAGGACCGATGCTTTGCTTCGACAGTTTCACCGGCTGGTGGAGCGGCATCCCGACAAGGTGGCCTGGTGTGGCAACGGAGCTCTGTTGGACAGCGCCCGGGCGGGGGGCCGCGTAGCGGGCATCCCGGGG
>CAYWNK010000426.1:0-3666 GCA_964459495.1 uncultured Planctomycetaceae bacterium | reverse complement strand
CGTCCAGCACGTCGGAATCCGACGCATGCGACACGCCGCCGCGGCGCAGGTCGAGGCGTTCCAACACGTCGCGCTCGGAGAGCAGAGCCGCCGCGAGGCTCGTTTCCCACAGGGCCCCGCGGGCGTGGCCCGCCGCGAGCAAGCGGCCCAGCCGCGGATGGGCGGGGAGCTCGGCAAGACTCCGGCCGAGGTCGGTGAGCGCACCGGCATCGTCGGTGGCTTCGAGTCGCTGGAGCAGCTCCAATGCTCGATTCAGTGCTTCTTGCGGCGGTGACTCCACCCAGGGAAACGCCGCCGGATCGGGTTCGCCCCAGGCCAAGAGCTGCAGCGCAGCCCCGGCCAGCTCGACCCGCGCGATCTCGGGTTCGGTCGCCCCCTTGCGCGTGCGCTGCTCGGGCGCGCTCCACAGCCGCACGCACAGGCCAGGCCCCAACCGACCCGCGCGGCCCGCACGCTGGTCGGTGGAAGCGACCGAAATCGGTTCCAGCAGGAGCGCGTCGAGCCCGGTCGTCGGGTCCGATCGCCGCACGCGCGCAAGGCCGCTATCGACGACCGCGCGCACACCTTCGACCGTGACCGAACTCTCGGCCACGTTGGTCGACAGCACCACCCTGCGCCGCGGTCCCCGGCGCAGGGCTGCGTCCTGCTGGCCCGGAGCCAGGTCCCCGTAGAGCGTCAGCACGTCGATTCCCGCCCCGCGCGCCAGGCCCTCGAGGGCACGCTCGGCCCGGCGGATCTCGCCCACCCCGGGCAGGAACACCAGCACGTCCCCCCCGACGCCATCGAGCGCCGCGCGCACGCCGCGCACCAGGTGTTGATCGCCGGTCTCCCGGGGCTCGGCCGCCAGGTAGCTTACGTCGACGGGGTGGAGCCGTCCGTCCGAGCGCACCACCGGGCAGCCCCCCAGCCATGCGGCCGCCGCCTCCCCGTCGAGGGTCGCTGAGGTCACGACGATGCGCAGCTCCGGACGCACCTCCGCCTGGGCCCGGCGCACCATCGCCAGGGCCAGATCCGCGTCGAGGCCGCGCTCGTGAAACTCGTCGAACAGCACCGCCCCAACCCCGTCGAGGAAGGGATCGGCCTGCAGCCGGCGCAGCAGCACCCCTGGCGTCACCACGCACAGCCGGGTGGCCTTGGAGGTGCGGTTGTCGAAGCGCACGGCGTAGCCGATCTCGCCGCCCAAGCGCCCACCGCGCTCGTCAGCGATGCGCCGCGCCGCGGCGCGGGCGGCCAAGCGACGCGGCTCCAGCACCAGCACCTCCCCCCAGCCCGCATCCAGCAGGGCCGGCGGCACGCGGGTGGTCTTGCCCGCGCCCGGCGGGGCTTCGAGCACCACGTTCGGACCGTCCCCCAGGACCTTCAGCAGGTCCGGCAAGACGTCATCGATCGGAAGCGGGTCCAGGGGCCGGTTTCCCGTCACTCGGTCCCGCGGCTGAGCCGCTCCTCCAGCGCCAGTCGCAGCTCCGCCACCCGCCTGGCGTTGGCCCCGAGGTCAGAACGGCCCACGCGCGAGGCCGAGCGGATGTGCAGGGTTGCTGCGTCGACATCCAGGTGCAGCTCCACGTCGTCGATGAAGCCAAAAAAGCCGGTCCGTGCGGTTGCGTGCAGGTAGGTCGCACTCTCGGCCACAATCTCGCAGTCCTCACGGCCCATCAGCACGGCACGCATCGCGGTGAAGGCCTCGCCGGCACGGGGGCCCGCCTGCAGCGGCGCGACCTGAGCGTCACCGCTAGCCCCGTCGCTGCTGACGCAGTTCGGGCTCTCGGGACAGGGCCGCAACCGGCCGTTCTGCAGCCCGAGCTCCATGGGCTCCCGGGAGAAGCCAGCCGCCATCCAGAGCCCTGTCAGACCGGCGAGCACGGCGAGCGCCGCCAGCGCGGTGAGTTTCTTCAGCATGGGCCAAGGGTAGCGAGCCATTGGCATTCCCGTTCCTAGCACTGGGGGGGAGCCGCCCCCGGCTGGCCCCAATTGGTGGCTCGAAGATGGGAATCGGCCCTTCCCATTAGATAGAGTCACGTCAGGGGATAGGGCGTGTGGGACGCCCTCTTCATCCGCAGCATCGCCGGAGGGGCGCAAGCATGGAAACCGTGGCTATCATCCTGGGCGGGGCCTTCATTGGCATCGTCGTGGGCTTCATTTTGCAGCAGTTCAAGGGCCACCGTGAGCGGAGGGTCCAGCAGGAGCTGTGGGACCGCAAGTATCGCCTGGCCGAGGCTGATCGCGAGGCGGCGGTGGCCGCCCTCAATGCCAACAACATCGAGGTGCGCAAGATCAAGGCCACCTACGACGGGTACCGGCAGACGATCGCCGAGCTCGAGGCGTCGGCGGGCCAGCAAAGCCAGGAGCAAAGCACGCTCCAAGCGGCCCTGAAGGAGCGCGAGCAGGCCCTGGCAACCCTGAGCCAGCGCCTCGACGAGCTCGATGGCCAGCTCAAGGGCGTGCAGAACGAGTCCACCCGCAAATCGGGGGTGTTCAAGGAGATCTCCACCGAGCGCAACCGCATGGAGCGCGAGCTGGCGGACACCAAGAGCGAAGTGGCCGGACTGCGCGCCGAGCTCGAAGAGCGCGCAGACGCCATGGACGAGCTCAAGCGGGTCCATTCCGCCCGCGAAACCGACCGGGACCGGATCTTGGGCCAGCTGGAAGACCGTCTGGCGGTGCTCGAACCCCTGCAGGAGGCCGTCGAGTCCAAGGACGCCACCATCGCCGAGCTGCGCGCCGAGATGACCCGCATCGTCGACCGTGGCTTCCACGAGCAAAGCTGGAACAACGAGCGCCTGCGCACGCTGGCGCCCTTGCCGAAGGTCCTGGAGCAGCGCGAGCAGGAGCTGAGCGAGACCACTCGCCTGCTCTCAGCCCTGCGCGAGGACACGGGCGCCGAGGTCAACACGCTGTCCGCACGCCTCAGCGAGCTGGAGCCCCTACCCCAGCTGCTGACCGCCCGGGACGCCGAGCTGGAGTACACCAACACCACCCTGGCGGAGCTGCGCGAAAGCAGCAGCGCCCGGATCGCCGCTCTCGAGGATGAGCTCGGCGACCTGCGTCCCCTGCCGCCGGTCCTCGCCGAGCGCGAGGAGCAGCTCGAGGGTCTGCGCGGCGAGCTTGCCCAGGTGCAGGCCAGCACCGCCGGCCGCATCGCTACGCTCGAGGACGAGCTGATCGAGCTGCGCCCGATTCCGCCGGTCCTCGCCGAACGCGAAAGCCAACTCGAAGCCACCCGCAACACGCTCGCCGAGCTGGAGGCTAGCAGCAGTGAACAAGCCTCCGCCTTCGAGGCCGAGCTGTTCGAACTGCGCCCCATTCCGCCGGTCCTCGCCGAACGCGAAAGCCAGCTCGAAGCCACCCGCAGCGCGCTCGCCGAGCTGGAGGCCAGCAGCCGTGACCAAACCTCCGCCCTCGAGGCCGAACTGTCCGAGCTGCGCCCGATTCCGCCGGTCCTCGCCGAGCGCGAAAGCCAACTCGAAGCCACCCGCGCGCAGCTCGCCGAGCTGCAGACCACCAGCGCGGAGCGCTGCGCCGCGCTCGAGGCCGAACTCGTCGAGCTGCGTCCGATGCCCCCGATCTTGACGGAGCGCGAGAGCCAGCTCGAGTCCACGCGGGCCGAACTCTCCGAGGTGCAGCGCTCGAGCAGCGCGCGCATCGCCCAGCTCGAAGCACGCCTGGAGG
>CAYWNK010000425.1:0-3733 GCA_964459495.1 uncultured Planctomycetaceae bacterium | reverse complement strand
AGCCTAGGCCGGTCCCCCAGGATCTCAACCCGTAGGGGCCCGGATCGGCCCAGGGTGAAGGACTTTCGGGGGGGGAATCCGGGAAGGAAGCCCGGGAAGGCGCGTCTAGGGAGGGGAAGAAACCCTGACCCTCGCTTTGCGTACCGCCATGCTGAACCTACTGCCTCTCGTGCTCGCCCTGCCTGTTGTGGCCCCCGGATTCCCGATGCTCGCCCAGGACGGTGACACCGTTCCCGACATCCAGGAGGTGGCGGCCAAGGGACTGTTCCCCCTGGCGACCGAGAATCTGGTCTTCGAACCCAATGATTCCCTCGAGAAGCTGACGTTGGAATACGCCCGAGTCACCGGGCAGTCGGTGCTGCTGGACGAGGAGACGAGCACCTTCCTCACCAGCAGCCGCGTCGGGCTGAGCCCTGGCATCTCGGTGCCTCCTGAGCGTGTGCAGGCGACCTTTGAGAAGGTCCTGATCGACAACGGTTTCGCGATGCATATCAGCAGTGCTTCGGAGCCGCGCATCTTTTCGTTGACCAACATCCACACCGGCGGTCGCAGCACCCTTCGTTCCCGGGCGACCTACGTGTCCGAAGACAACCTGGACGTGATCGCCGATCACCCCGCGCTCATGTTCTCCACGACGCTGCATCTGCCGAACATGGACGTGCGTCAGGTCTCGAACTCGATGCGCACCATGATCACCGACGCCAACACCCAGCAGATGCTTCCTGGGGGCAACACGAACTCCATGGTCCTGACGGGCTTTGGTTCCCAAGTCTACGAGTTCGCGTTGATGCTGAAGCGCATGGATGCGGAGGCCGGCAAGGCGGAGGCCAAGCGCGAGATGGAGTCCCGGCTGCTGCTGGAGCGTTTCGAGCTGAGTCACGCCGTCGCCGTCGACTGCCCCTCCATGCTGGCCGCAGTGCTCGGGCCGGAGGGCGGCGAGGAGCCGCGCCTCCCCGAGGGCAGCCGAGTGGTCGTCGACCAGCGCACCAACGCGCTGCTGGTTCGGGCCCGCGCCGATCAGATGGAGGATTTCAAGCGCGCCATCGAGCTACTGGACAGGGAGAGCGAGTAGGGCCCTCGGCTGGATACCGAGACGGATCCGAGGGGGGGAGCTCCCTGCGGAACGAGAAGGAGGCCCTGGCCGCATCGCGGCCAGGGCCTCCCCTGTTGTGTTTCGCGAACTAGCGTCCGCGGCTGACCTCGGGCGGTACGCTGTCGAGCAGGGGCGATAGGTACAGCCATTCGGCTTGGTGCTGGACCGGCTCGGGGCGCAGCAGAGTCGCCGCCTTACGCAGCAGATCGCGGCGGCTGACCTGGCCGACGAGCTTGCCGTTCGCGAGCACCGGTAGGCGGCGGTAGGGCGTGGTCTCGAAGATCTGGGCGATGGTGAGCAGGTCATCCCCGGGAGCGATCGTGCGCGCGTCGCGGTCCATATGGCGGACGGCTGCGTCCGCTCCAGCGCCTCCACGGGACCCTTGGGTGAGCTGGGCTTGGGCGCGCAGCACGTCGCGCCGACTGACCTGGCCGAGCAGCGTGGTTCCGTCGAGCACGGGCAGGCGGCGGTAGGACGTGTTCTTGAATTTCTCCGTCGCCTCGAGCAGCGTCGTGCCCTCGCCGATGACCCGTTCCTGGTCGGGGTTCATGTACGAGCCGACCGTGCCCCCGGGCACGGACTCGTAGGCGGAGGTGATCAGCACGCGCATGGCAGTCTTCTCCGAGAAGATCCCCAGGAAGCGCTCGTGCTCATCCAGCACAGGGGCTCCGGACACCTTGCGGTCGAGGATCTGGTCGATGGCTTCGAACACGTCGGTTTCCGGGCGCAGCACAAGCAGCTGTTTGGCCATGAAGCCGGTGGCGCTGGGCACGGGCGTCCCGCGGCCATGGGCCTCCTCGGCGGCAGGGGAGAGCGCCCGGAAGCAGCACTTCTCGGAGAACATGCCGAGGTAGCGCTGCTCGCCGTCCACCACGGGCATCCCGGTGATCCGATGCTGGAGTAGGCCCCGCGCGCCTTCGTTCACCGGGGTATCCGGCTGGAGAGTCACGAGTTCGCGCCGCATGAAATCGGCTGCTGTATGGACGGTGGACATGTGGGGCTCCCGGTCAAGTTATGAGTGAACCACCCCTGGCACGCTCGAACGGCTCTCAAAGGGGCGACAAGACCTATGGTACGTGGGCTGCGACAATTCGCCCCCTGATCCGGTGATTCCGCGCAGATCGGGAATTGCAAAGTCCCAATTCACAGGCCTGAGACACCGTATCCCTGGGGACTACAAATCCGTTTCCGGGACCACGGTCGCTAGGATTCCCCGCATGAGCCGGTCAAAGCCCGCCGTCTGCTTGGTTTCAGGTGGGATGGATAGCGCCGTGGTCTTGGCGGAAGCCAGGGCAGCGGGCTATGCGCCCCATGCACTCTCGTTCCGCTACGGCCAACGCCATGCGGTCGAGCTCGAGGCGGCGTCCCGCGTCGCCGAAGCCGTCGGTGCAGCCGACCACCGGGTCGTGGAGGTCAATCTAGGCGCCCTGGGGGGCTCAGCGCTTACCGACCGCATCGAGGTGCCCAAGGACCGTCACGCGGATGCCATTGGTGATGGCGTTCCCGCGACCTATGTTCCCGCGCGCAACACGGTCTTTCTTGCCGTGGCACTCGGCTGGGCGGAGGTGTTGGACGCGACGGACTTGTTTGTGGGCGTCAACGCGATCGACTACTCGGGCTACCCCGACTGCCGGCCCGAGTTCCTGCGCGCCTTCGAGGCGCTGGCGCAGACCGCGACGGCGGCGGGCGCGGAGCGCGGAGCGCGCTACGTGGTGCACGCCCCGCTTATGGAACTCGACAAGGCCGGCATCGTTCGGCGAGCGGCGGAGCTCGGCGTCGATCTCGGCCTGACGCATACCTGTTACGACCCGGTGGTGGATGGAACGTCTGTTCTCAGCTGCGGCCGTTGCGACGCCTGTATTCTGCGCCTGCGGGGCTTTGCCCAGGCGGGCGTGTCCGATCCGATCCCCTACGCCCACCGACCGTGACCGATTCCAAGAGACCGCCCGAACCCGTTCCCGCCGACGATCCGCGCATCGTGGCGCTACGCCATCTCGTAGGAGTGATCGATCGCCTGAGGGCGCCCGAGGACGGATGCCCCTGGGATCTAGAGCAAACGGTGGAAAGCATGTCGCCGTGCTTGATCGAGGAGGCGCACGAGCTGCAGGAGGCGATTGAGAACGAGAGCCCCGCGGCGCAAGCGGCAGAGGCTGGGGACGTGCTGTTGAACATCGTGCTGATCTCGCGCATCGCCGAGCAGTCGGGGTCGTGGGACTTGGAGCAGGCAGCACGGACGTGCACCGAGAAGCTCGTGCGTCGGCACCCGCACGTCTTCGGGGACACCGAGGTGAGCGGCAGTGACAACGTCCTGCGCAACTGGGAGGCGATCAAGCAGGCCGAGCGCGGCGAGGAAGGCGTTGACGACAGCGCAGTGGCGGGCGTGCCCAAGGGCTTACCGGCCCTGCAGCGGGCCCAGCGGCTCGCGAGCAAGGCGGCTCGGGCGGGCTTCCAGTGGGACACCGTCGGGGGGGCGCTCGAAAAGGTCCACGAGGAACTCGGAGAGGTGGCTGAGCTGCTGCCGCGGGAGGTGCTGGATGGGGAGCCGAAGCCCGAGCTAGGGGCGGAGGTACGAGCGAGGTTGGAGCACGAGATCGGGGATCTGTTGATGGCGGGGGCGATCCTCGGGCGGTACCTGGGGGT
>CAYWNK010000424.1:0-3739 GCA_964459495.1 uncultured Planctomycetaceae bacterium | reverse complement strand
GCCAAGGCCCCCGCCCGACGCGAATTCCCCGCCCGCTTCGGCGGAGCCCCTTCACCGGCTGGGGAGATCGCTGGGATGAGAAGGCCGTCCCCCTGGTCGGGATACCGTGAGGTCCCACTGATCGACCACGAACTCGAAGCCCTAAAAGGAAGCTGACCATCCGGAGGTAGCACGACTCCCCCCCGCAGTGAAAAGCACGACCATCGGTATCGGCGATCCCATGAGCCAGAACTGTGCACTGGACGATGCTGGGAATGTCATCGAATTGAGAGTCGTGGCGTCGACACCAACAGCATTCGCCATGCGCTTGCGGCCCGAGGATCTCACGAGCATTGCCGTCAAAGCTGGAGGCCAGTCGGCACCGACCATTCACGCCTCTGGGGGCGTTGCGGCACAGATCGCAGGACTCGACAAGGAGCTTGAGGGCCGGCGAAAGCGGTGCATCCCGAAACGGTCTTGCTGGGATAGGCAAGCCGGTCCGGGCTTCACACAGCTCTGGGCTTCACCTTGGCCGACGAGGATTCGAACCTCACCGCAGCCCCCTATTCAGGCTTCGCCTGCTTCCAGCCGCCTTCCAGCTGGCCCGCGCACTCTCGAACAAGCGCTGCGTTTCCTTCCCGGCTGGCGATGTTGACGTTCTCGTCTGGATCCACTTCCAGATCGTAGAGTTCGGTCGCAGCCACCTCGCCGGCGGTCTTGGTCTCGTGGTCCCATGGACGCCACTCCACATAGTGGTAGCGATCGGTAACCATGGAGCGGCCCATGTAGCGCTTGTTGTCGGGCGAGTTCTTTGGGCGCCGGATGTAGTGGCTGAAAGCGGCGGACTTCCACTCGCGGTCCGGCTCCTCGAGTAGCGGCACGAAGCTGTCACCTTCCATGTCCTCTCGAACCTCGAGTCCAGCCAGCTCGCTCAGCGTCGGGTAGAGGTCGACGAGTTCGACCAAACGGTCCGTGCTAGCCCCAGCCGCATGGCGGCCTGGCGCTCGGATCAGCAGCGGCACCCGAGTGTCCTCCTCATAGTTCGTCTGCTTGCACCAGCTTCCGTGCTCGCCAAGCTTCCAGCCGTGGTCGCCCCAGACCACCACGATCGTGTCGTCGTCGAGCCCCATTGCCTCGAGACCATCCAAGAGCTCGCCGACGCAGGCGTCGATGTAGCTAACGCAGGCCCAATAGCCGTGCTTGAGTCGCTTGGCTGTCGCCTCCGGAAGCTGCTCCTCCGCGGGATGTTGGGTGTCTTCGAGGTCGTAGCACGCACGCAGCTCGTACATCGAGTTCATCGCCATCGCTGGCGAGCCTTCCGGGAGGAACCCGTTGCTCGCCGCAGGGATATCCTCGGGGTCATACAGGTCCCAATACTTCTTCGGAGCGCTGAATGGCAGGTGTGGACGGTAGTAGCCAACGGCCAGGAAGAACGGCTCCTCGCGGTCCTTGAGCTGCCCGAGCTTGTCGAGCGCCAGCTTCGTTTGGGCGCCGTCGTAGAAACTCTCGTTGGGGGCCTCCGTGGCCTCTGTCGACTTGCCGTAGGCCCAGCCGCCGGCGTAGCGCCCCGGGTTCTTCTCGATCCGCGCCGCCCGCACCTGGGCCAGCTCGGCCTTGAGGTCATCGTCCACATAGAACGACTCGGGGTCCCGATCGATCATCTCCGGCGTCAGGTACTCCGCAGGCCGCAGGTCTGGCTCGATGAACGAAACCCGATCTGGCATGTGATTGTGAAAGATCTTGCCCATCGACACCGTGTGGTAGCCGTGCTCCGCGAAGTGCATCGGCAGCGTGACAGCATCGGGATCGATCTCGCGAAACTTCTCGCCGAGGCTCCACACCCGCGTCGAATCCGGACGACGACCGAGCATGGCGCTGGCACGGGATGGCGCGCAGGCGGCGGACTGGCAGTAGGCGCGCTGGAACACCATGCCCTCCGCCGCGAAGCGATCGAGGTTCGGCGTCTGGATGCCCTCCACTCCGAAGCAGCTCAGCTCGGGTCGCAGATCGTCGATGATGACGAAGAGCACATTGGGTCGCCCCCCCGGCATCTCGGAAGTCGCTTGGACCTGAGGGCCCGCGGTACAGGACACGCTGGCCACAAGCAGGGCCGTCCATCGGTGATTTCTGCGCATGGAACGGATTCTAGCGTCCATCCACGGTGCCCCTTGGCCCCATCCCAGATCGTCAGATCGACGCCCGGGCTCCGACTGTCCGCCGCCCCGGTGCCCGCCACCCAGGGCAAAGACCAGGCGGGGACAACGGAAGCGAATCCGAGTGCGCAGGGCCCCTTGGGATCCCGTCCCCCGGCATCGGACTCCCCCACTCCTCGCGAATTTCCCATCCTCGAGGCACGCTCCTGAGTCCCCTAGAACTGGAACGGCAGGCGCAGCAGGGAGAGTCCGGGGCGGTCGTCCTCCAGGCTCAGTGGGCCCGCGCCGAGGTCGAAGGTCACGCGGAAGCGCACCCAGGTCCAGGGATCGACCGACAGTTCATCGATGTCACTGGTGAACTCGTTGCCGTTCGTCGCGCTATAGCTCGACGCCACATCGGGCTGGTTGTCCGCAGTGCTGCGGGCTGCGTCGAAGGCGATCGAAACGCTGACTCCTGCCGGCAGCATGGCCGCCTGGACGCCCGTCTCGACCCGGAAGAAGCGGGGTTCGATGCTCGCATTCACCGGCGCGGTCGCTTGGGCTACGTAGCTACCGGGGGTGCTATCTGCGGGAGCCACGAACAGGGCGATGCGATTTTCCATCGGTTTCGCCTCGACCGCCTGGACCTCGAACTTGGCGGTTTGCGGATCCGTCCCGGCCGTGGCCAAGACCAGATCGGAGCCGATCAGGAGCTGGGGGTGATCCCGATAGGGGATCTCGAGATCGCCGGCCGCGAAGTCGACGCCGAGGCCCGCAGGCAGGAGGCGTGCGTCGGCTTGCCCATCGCCAAGGGGCGTCGGACCTGCGATAACGGGCAGGCTCGCGACAAGCCCGTCCTCCGCAACGATGGCGCCCGTGACCGGGTCAATTCCATCGAACAGGAAACCAAGCGGCTGCACCTGGCCATCGGCATCGAGGCTGGGCAGGCCGAGCGGGATCCAATCGCTCATCGAAGCCGATCGTCGCCCGACGAGCGGCCGAAGGTTGTCAGACGCTTGGTCCGTCCCGTTCCAGCCGACCGGCGTCGGTGCGCAGGCGCGGGTCACGTCCGCGCCACCGGGCACGCCGTAGGAGCCTGCGATGCCGCTAGCCGTGAAGCGCAGGTTGAGGGCAGGATCGTCGACGTGCAGCTGAATGATGCCGGGGCCACCGTCGCCGCCGGCACCGAGGGACGGACCCAGGGGATCGGTGACGTCCTGGAACGGATAGCTCGGTCCGAAGGGAGGCACGGCCCCCCCCAGCTCCACTGGCAGGGCGATGCGCGCGAGGGGAATCGCATCGCGCCTCCAAGCGGTCTGCACGCCGGAGGTCGCTCCGCCGGGGCTGAAACTTCCGCCACCTCCGCCCTGGCCGCCAAGGGCGGAGAGGGGGCGCAGGTAGTGCTGTTCCAGCATCGGGTCGTCGCCGTACCCGTCCCCGGCGAGGATGGCCTCGCCGCGGACCTCTACGAACGCCGCGCTCGCCAGCACGAGATGGCCTCCGGATCCGCCGCCACCCGCGCCACTGACGCGGGCGGAATCGAAGGTGCTTTCCCCCGCCCCACCGAAGCCGCCGTCCGCTCGAATCGAACCTCCCGCTTCGACGATGATCGGTCCCAGGGCCAGGAT
>CAYWNK010000423.1:0-3772 GCA_964459495.1 uncultured Planctomycetaceae bacterium | reverse complement strand
GGGCATGGATCCTTGGCGGAGGCTGCGAGATCGGATGGGGTGGAGCGGATCGTTGCCGCTGCGGTGATTGGGGGGAGGCGAATCCCCCTGTCCTGGGTCCCGAATTGGGGCTCCCTAGTCGCAGCTCATCAAGACCCGTAGGCCGCAGCCAACACACAGGCCCTGCGGGCCCGGCGCCCGGTGCGGTATTGGCTTAGTGCGGAATCGGAGTCGCGCTGTCCGCCTGCACCAGCCCGTCCTCCATGTACACCACGCGGCCGCAGCGCTGGGCCAGCCGTTCGTCGTGGGTGACGAGCAACAACGTGAGGCCTCGTTTCTCCTGCTGCTCGAAGAGCAGTTCGAGGACGCGCTCACCCGTGGCTCGATCGAGGTTGCCGGTGGGCTCGTCGGCGATCATGAGGGGGGGATCGAGCATGAGGGAGCGGGCGATGGCTACCCGCTGTTGCTCGCCCCCGGACAGTTTGCCCGGTCGGTGCTTGAGACGGTCCTGGAGGCCGAAGTGGACCAGCATCTCGGTGGCCCGCTCCCTGAGGTCTTTCCTGCGGCGGCGGTAGCCGGCAACCCCGTTGGCGATCATGGCGGGCAGGATCGCGTTCTCGACGGCGTCGAGCTCAGGCAGGAGGTGATAGAACTGGAAGACGAAGCCGATCTTCTTGTTGCGCAGGATCGCTCGCTCCTTGGCGGGGAGGGACCAGGCGCGAACGTTGTCCAAGTAGATCTCGCCCTCGGTCGGCTTGTCGAGGAGGCCGAGGATGTTCAGGAGGGTCGTCTTGCCTGCACCCGACGAGCCCATCAGGCAGAGTCGCTCGCCGCGGTAGAGCTCCAGGTCAATGCCGTGCAGAACCTCCAGGGAGCGATCTCCAACCTTGAACGCACGGCGGATCTGCTCGGCGCGCAACAGCGAGCTCGTGCCGCCGGAGGGATGGGGCGGGGCTCCGGGGTCCACCTGCGGCGCTTGGCCGGGCGTGGGGTGGTCGGGGTCGGGGGAACTCATGGGAGAGGCGACTATTCGTGCCGTAGGGCATCGACGGGATGCAGCCGGGCGGCGCGGATGGCCGGGATCGCGGCCGCGATCAGGGTCAGGAACACGGCGCCCAGGACGATGATCGCCACGGGGATGACCTCGATCACGGTGGGGATGTGGTCGAAGAGGTACACGTCGCGGTTGAAGATCTGCACACCGAAGAGCCTGGAAAGCGCCGACTCGATGTCGTTGATGTAGCGCGCGCCTAGGATGCCCGCGACGCAGCCGAGGCTGGCGCCGAGGAGCGCCTCCCAGGCGCCGATCATCAGGAACATCTTGAGGATGCCGCCAGGCGTGGCGCCAAGGGCGCACAGGATGCCGATGTCGCGACGCTTCTCCGCGACCATCATCGACAGGATGGCAAAGATGGTGAATGCGGCGACCACCAGCACAAGCAGCAACATGACGCCGAGGAGAACACGCTCGTTTTCGATGGCCGCAAGCATCGAGCTGCGGTTGTCTTCCCAGGTCGCCATCTCCCAGCCGTAGCGCCCAGGAGCGTGAAGGTAGCCCTCGCCATACAAGCGCGTCCAGGCCCGGCTGCGGAAGGTCTCTGCCTCGCCTTCGTAGTCGTGCAGCTTGACGGCGATCTGGCTGTAGCCCTGGGGACGACCCAGCCAGTCCGCCATGTCATCTCGGCGCATGTAGATGCGCTCTAGGTCCTGGCCGTTGTTCTGGGATCGGTGCGTGCCGACCACTACGACCACGCGGTTGATCGCTTCCCGGAACTGGCCGGTCTCGGGATCGGTGCTGCCTGTGGTGAGCTGGACCTCATCACCGGGGATCAAGCCCCAGCTGTTCGCGAGTTGAACGCCGAGAATCACCGGAGTGCCGGGGCGGCCATCGGGGCGGTAGTTCGCGGGCAGTGCGAAGGGGTCGTCGATGTCCCGGGGCCCAAACGGATTGTCGTCGTCGCGGACGAGATGCTCCTCGAGATCGGATACGCCGTACTCCGCGGGGATGTCCACCCCGTAGTAGCTCACCAGCACCAACGAACGGGCGGAGGGGTCGGTCAGGCCGACCTCCTTGGCGGTCGGAATGATCATCCCGTACCACACGAGTTGGGGAGAGACACCGCTGACGGCCTCGTCTTCCGCGATCAGGTCGATCGCCCGCTGGGGGTCCCGATCGGGTCGCACACCTGGTTCGATGTCGCGGTCGAAGAAGGGCTGGACCACGAGGTCCGAGAGGTTCCCGCGCAAGAACTCCCGGTGCTGGGTCAAGAAGCCCGTCATGATGGACAGGATCAGAATCAGCGCCGCGACGGCTACGAAAATGCCCGCCACCCCAATCCAGTTGGTGGGGCGCGACAGCAGGTAGCGCAGGCTGAGGAAGTAGCGGAACAAGGGCTTAGGCGTCCAACTCCGCGGCTTCCGCTTCCGCGCTGACTTGGCGCATGGCGGGGAAGAGAAGCACGTCGCGAATCGAGTCCTGGCCCGTCAGAACCATCACCAAGCGGTCGATGCCGATGCCCAGGCCGCCCGCGGGCGGCATGCCGTACTCGAGGGCCTGCACGTAGTCGATGTCGACCTCACCTGGGCTCTCGGGATCCTGGCTCGCGACCTGCTCCTCGAAGCGCCGCAGCTGCTCTGCCGGATCGTTGAGCTCGGAGAACGCGTTGCCCAGCTCCATGCCGGCTACGAACACCTCGAAGCGTTCCGCGATGCGCGGGTCGTCGGGGGATTGCTTGGCCAGGGGGCAGATGGCGGTGGGGTAGTCGGTGACGAACACGGGTCCTGTGAGATCCTTCTCGACGGTCTCTTCGAACACGTCGTTCATCAATTTCCAGTATCCCCCCTTCTCCTCGATATTCAGCTCCTTGGCGCGGGCGCGCACCGCGTCCTCGTCGAAGAGGTCGCATCCGTTGGCAGCCTGGAACAGGTCGGGGTAGCGCTTGCGCTCGAAGGGCGCCTTGAGGTCGTACTCCTCGCCGCGGAAGGTGACCTTGGTGGAGCCGCCATTGACCACCTTGGCGAGGTGCTCCATCAACCCCTCGGTGATCTCCATCATGCGGCGGTAGTCGGCATGGGCCTCGTACAGCTCGAGCATGGTGAACTCGGGGTTGTGACGCACCGAGAGACCCTCGTTGCGGAAGTTGCGGGCGACTTCGAAGACGCGCTCCATGCCGCCAACGATGAGCCGCTTGAGGTACAGCTCGGGCGCGATGCGCAGGTAGAGCTCGGCGTCGAGGGCGTTGTGGTGGGTGACGAAGGGGCGCGCGGCAGCACCCCCAGCGATCGGATGCAGGGTCGGGGTTTCGACCTCAAGGTAGCCCTGATCTTCGAGGAAGCGGCGCGTCTCGGAGAGGACCTTGGCGCGCTTGGTGAACACGTCGAGGACGCCGTCCGAGGCCCAGAGGTCGACGTAGCGCCGGCGATAGCGCTGTTCCTTGTCGGCGAGGCCGTGCCACTTTTCGGGCGGTGCGGCCACGCTCTTCGAGAGCAGCAGAATCTCATCTGCCCAGATGGTCGGTTCGCCCTTCTGGGTGAAGCCAAGCTCGCCTCGGACCCCGACCAAGTCGCCGCCGTCCAGTAGCTTGCGGGTGGGCCACCACTCGGCGAGCCTGTCCTTCTTGAGCCCCACCTGGAGCCGGCCCGTGCGGTCCTTGACCGGGGCGAAGATCAGCTTGCCGAAGTCGCGCAGGCCGAGCAGGCGGCCGGCAACGGTGACGGTTTCCCCGATCAGGGGGCCGGGGGCGTCGGGGCTGCCGGCTCCGGCCTGGATGTCGGTCACGGGGGTGGCCTGCAC